>JBEIQP010000139.1:0-6455 GCA_040376455.1 Planctomycetaceae bacterium
AGGTACATCCGCACCGGATCGTCAGACCAGTTCTCGACCTGCTCGGTGAGCATGTCTTCGGCCTCGCCGGCCGCGTCGAGATCCGCATCGGCTTCCGCTTCGATGTCGCCTTCCGGCAGGACGGCCGCGTCTCCCTCGTCAACGAGCAGTTCGGCATCCGCCTCCTCGGCGTCGACGACCTTGTCGGTCAGTTCCTCGACTTCCTGGGGATTGGAAACAACGTCGTCCTCGAGTTCATCCAGCAGCGAATCGTACAAGGCGGGGCTCCTTAATAATCCTTCAAACCATGGAACAGCGGGCGAGTTCGTGTCGGTCCGCGGGGCGCACGAGGCACCACAGCATCATTCGTGGAGCCGACAGTGTGATTCAAGGGGCGGGCAAGTCCAGCGACCCGCGGACGCCCCGGCCTCCGGTCGCCACGGCCGGCCCGGGGAAGACTCCACAGGGCGGGCTGTTCGGGAAGGCTGTGTACTGAGTGTTCGCACGCAGGCTTCCGTGGGGCATTGGGCAGGCCGGGCAAAGAATAGCAGGGAACCGTCGGCATGGGCGAGGGTTTCCGAAAGGCTCAAGATTATGCCGCTCCAGGGTGTCCGGGGCCAACTTTTTTTTGAGAAAAATCGCGTTTTTTCCCGGTTCGGGGGGGTCGAATGGTAAAAAAAACGGGCCGGAGAATCTCTGCGGACGATCGGGTCGGGCGGCGCCCAGTTCGGAGCCTGGCGGCCGGTCGGCTTGAGTCTCCGGATCGTGGCGTGTTGTGTCGCGGTTGTTCGTGATCCCCGTTGGTGGCAGTTTGCGGCGATGAAGACCTACTTGCTTCCCTGTACGTGCTCCGCTCGGATCGAGGTTGGTCCGGGACAGGCGGGCGGCACCGTGACGTGTCCCTCGTGCGGGGCGACGGTGGCGGTGCCGAGGCTTGGCGAACTCGCGCGGCTCCAGACCGCCGCGCCGCGGCAGGCGACCGTGGCCCGCGCGTGGACGGCGGCGCACGCCTGCCTGCTCGGAGGCGCGGCCGTCGCGGCACTGGCGGGGGCGGCCGCCTTCTTCTTTACCACCGCACCGGTGTCGGTCATGGACGAGGCCACCATCCGGCGGGCGGTGGCCGAGGCGCCCGCTCGCGACGTGTTTCAGGCCTGGCTGTCGCTCTCGCGGTCCGGGGTCGCGCGGCCGGCGTTGCCGGAGGAAGAGCGGCTCCAGAAAATCGCCCAGTCATCCGGACAGATCGCCGTCGTGCTCAAGGCGGTGGCGGCGATCGGGGCGCTGGTCGCGGCGACGGCCGCCTTCGTGGCATGGTCGCGGTCGGCGGCGGGAGCGTCATGAAAGCCGCGTTCATCACCGAGACCGGTCCGCCCGAGGTGATCCGCCACGGGGAACTCCCCGATCCGGTGCCGGGGCCGCGGCAGGCGCTTGTCCGGGTGCGGGCGTGCGCCATCAACCCCATCGACACCTACCTCCGCTCGGGGGCGGTGGCGATGCCGCTGCCGATGCCCTTCGTCGTCGGCTGCGATCTGGCGGGCGAGGTCGTCGCCGTGGGGGCGGAGGTGGCGGGGCTGCGGCCCGGGATGCGGGTGTGGGGATCGAATCAGGGGCTTTTGGGGCGGCAGGGAACGTTCGCCGAACTCGCCGCCGTGGATGAGCGGTGGCTCTATCCCACTCCGGCGACCGTGGCCGACCGCGACGCCGCAGCGGCGGCATTGGTCTCGATCACGGCGCACCTGGGCCTCGTCACGCATGCGAGGCTGCAGCCTGGGGAAACGATCTTCGTGAACGGGGCGTCCGGGGGTGTGGGCTCGGCTGTGGTGCAGATCGCCCGAGCGCTCGGGGCCCGCGTGATCGGTTCGGCGGGCACGCCCGCCAAACAGGATGCGGTGCGGGCGATCGGCGCGGAGGCCGTCTTCGACTACCGGCGGCCCGATCTCGTGGAGGCGGTGCGGGCGGTCGTGCCCGGTGGCGTGAACGTCTACTGGGAGACGCAGCGCGAGCCCGCTTTCGACCAGGCCGTGGCGATGCTGGGCGAGCGGGGCCGCATGGTCGTGATGGCGGGGCGCGACGCCCGGCCGGGGTTTCCCGTGGGTCCGTTCTACGTGAAGGGCTGCAGCCTCCATGGGTTTGCGATGTTCAAGGCGGACAGCCACGAGCAAGCCGCGGCGGCCGCCGACATCGGCCGCTGGCTCGCGGCGGGCAGGCTGCGGATTCCGATTGACCGCGTGCTGCCGCTGGCTGCCACCGCCGAGGGCCACGCCCTGCAGGAAGCAGCCACGATCGGCCGGTCCGGAGGGCTCGCCGGCAAGATCGTGATCGAGCCCTGACCGGCGGCGTGTCGGCCGGGGCGCTCTGGCAACTGGCAGCAACGGGCCAACTCGTGGCCGATGACGAAGCCGCACAGAAGCAGCGGCTTTCCGACCTGGTGCCGCGGGCCGATCGCTCCGACATCACGCTCGGCGAAACCGTTCGCCTGACGTCGGTGATTCGGAAAAAAGGCGACGGCCACGATTCCGCCTGATGAGAAGCTGACGATCGTTCCATGGCCAACAGGCACGCTGGGATCTTCCAGGCGGCCAGTCAACCCGTGCGCTCTCGGCGGTCGGAGACCGTCGCAGGTCACCGCCGCTCGTCAGCGAGCCTTCGGGGATTCGGTCAGGGCGGGATCGTCCGTCGCCAGGGCCTCGTCATACTGCGGCGCGTCGCGACGCGGCCTCCGCATGCCACCCGTCATCGCATCGATGCCGGCCGCGATGTTCGGAAACATCGCCCCAAACCCCTTCGCCTGCGGCTCGGGCGCGGGCCGCCGGCTGGCGGACGCTCCGGATTGCCGCTGCGGCGACTGGCCCGACCGCTGCTGCGGCGGCCGCTGTCCGGCTGCAGGTTGCCTGCCGCCGGCCGCGGTGCCGACCCGATTCCTCGGTTGCGGCGACGACGGAGCGGCGGCCGGCGACGCACGGGGCGCGGTCGGTGCATCGACCGGCACCGGTGCCACGCGGGGCTGCGGCGGTGCGACGGGCGGACTCACGAACGAGGCGTCGGCCTGCATCGCGATCCGCTCCGGCACCACGAGGTAACGCATGACCGAGTCGCGCTGCTGCTGCGACTCGCTCGCCTTCGCTTCGGCCACGGTCGGCAGCGGCTTAACATCCGGCGAGCCCTCGTCCGCAACCTCGGCGACCGGATCGGCCTGCGTCGGCTCCACGAGCGGCGCGGTGAGCGCCTCCGTCGGCATCGCGACGATCGACTCGAGCGGAGCCTCAGCCGCGGCGGTCGGTTCCACCGGGAGCGGGTCGGCCAGCGTCGGCTCGCCGATCTCCCGCTCGGTCACGGGCGATTCCGCGGCGACATCGGTCGCGGCCACCTGCTCCATCGCAGGCTGGGCCGCGGACTCGGCGTCGGCCGCCGGGACGGCCACAACGTCCAGCGGACTGGCGGCGGCGCTCGGCGCGGCCGGCGGCGGAGCGATGTCGGACGAGGTTTGGGACGGCGCCGACACGGGCGGCTGATCCGCCGCGGCAACGGTCGTCGGCTGCGAAGGCACTGGCGCGGGGGCCGCTTGCGACACCGCCTCCGCGGGCGTCCAGAGATCGGTCTGCGTGGCAGCCGGCGCCGGTCTCGCAGCCGGCGCCGTGAACGGGGGCTCGAAGAGGGTCGCGGAGTCGCCGGTGGCAGGAGACAGGCCCGACGCCTCGGAACGCACGAGTTGCACCGCGAGCAGCGGCTGCCCCTCGCGGAGCGGATGGCGGAGCACCATGCCCTCGAACGAGTCCTCGGCCCGCAAGGCCGAAGCCGGCAGCATCGCCTTCGGCCAGTCGCGCAGCGCCACGTCCCACACCGTCACCGGCGAACCCTGCGGCAACGACCGCAGCGCCACGAAGATCGGCTCGCTTTCCACCTGGGGCCGGGACTGCGCCAGCTGAATGTCGAGCACGCGATTGACGCCCACGGCAGCGGCGGCACCGGCGATGAACGCGGCGGCGAAGACCGTGAGCGACTTGGGACGGTGGCGGGCTGCGGGCTGCGGACGGTTGCTGGTCGCTGTTTGCATCGGTTGATCCATGAACTGCCGGCGGACCGGTGCGAATGACGGCACCCGCAATTCAATCGGCACGTTCGGTGCGCGGTGATTCCGCCGTCCTGCGGCTGGGGCATGCCTTGCCGGGGCCCCGCAGAGTGCCACGAACGAGGAACTCCGGCGAGCGGCAGAGTTCCGCCAGACTGCCGGGCTTTCCATCGTGGACCGCCGGCGGCCTTCCGGCCGGTCAGCGGATTTCGAGCGCGGCCCCTTCGTCGTCGCCCCCGCCTGCTTCCGCGGCCCCGAACATCGGATCGACGGCGCGGGCCAGCGGGCGGATGGCGAGCAGCCGCATCGTGGCCTTGGGCCCGGAGTGATCGCGGAGGAGCGCGTCGCCGAGGGTCGAGGCCCGATCTCCCGCACAGCCGACCACCAGCATCGCGTCGAGGGGAAGCGTGAGCGAGACGTGCAGATCCTCGCGCCGGTGCTGCCGCTGTCCTGCCTCCATGCGAAACATCCCCTCCTCGCCCACCCACGACCGCTCCATCGGGCCATGCTTGACCTCGGGGGTGAGATCCAACTGCACGCGGCCATCCGCGGCAGGGCGAACCCGCAGCGCGAAGAGCCCGGTGGCGTCGTGGAATGTTCCACCCTGGACCGCGCCGTCACGCTCCTCCAGGAGCACGAGTTCGTCGAGCTCGGCCGCCGCGACGATCTCGCTGCGCCGATCGGGGAGCAAACGCAGCAGCCGCTGGGCGATCGCCGGGTCCTCGGCGAGCGCCTCCGTCGCCGCGCCGGCGGCGGCCGCCCGCGCCGGCACGATCCGGTCCGCCAGATGCGCGGGCAGGTGCCCGGTCACGATCCCGATCCGCAGGCCGTTGGCGTTCAGCCGCCGCCGCAGTTCGGCGTCGAGCGACTGTTCATCGACGAACGTCCACAACTCCTCGCGGAGGCCGGCGTCGTGCTCGTCGAAGCGGACGAAGGCCAGTTCGACCGGGATCGTGATCGGCGGCCGTTTGCCGGCATCGGCTCCGAGCATCCGCGGCCCGTCCGGCTGCGGGTCCTGATCGTGGATCCCGAGCGACTGACACCCCGCCCCGACGAGCGCGCAGCCGATCAGGCACACGATGAGCCACGAGGCGGTCGGGCGCATGCAGAAGGAATCCGCCGGGGGACGGGATGGGATGGGGGATATAGGGACGCCACCCCGGCGGTGTCAACGTCGGTTGGGCCACGGCGGATCACTGCTTCTTGATCCACCAGTGGTTCTGCTTCATCTCCTTCGCGGGGCACTTGGCAAAGGACGGCGGCGAGGACCCCTGATACTGCTGGTGGCACCAGTTGCACTCCCAGAGGCCGGCCAAGGCCAGCGCCCTGCCCCCGAACACGACCGCACCGAGGGCGACTCCGACCGACACGGCGGCGACGAGAACGGCCCGCCGGCGCGGTCTTACGGAAGCAACAGCAAGCGACATGAGGATGCTCCAGAACGAGGAGAAACGGATCGCCGCATGACGCATCGCGGCGGCGGACGCCACTCCCCCGAAGGAACTGGAAGACCCCCCGCCACCACTCATCCTACTCCATGCCCGCTCCCCGGCAATGGGCGGCGGACCCGGTCACGAAACGGCTTTGACGGCGTTGGCGAAGATCGCCAACCCGGCGCCGGCGGCCGACGGGTCGAAGCGGCCGGTCCACGAGGGATGCTGCGTCGCATCGATGAACCGTTCCGGGTGGGGCATCAGGCCGAGCACGTGGCCGGTTTCGTCGCACGCCCCGGCGACATCCCCCTGCGCTCCGTTGGGGTTCGTCGTGGCGCCGCTCTCGTCGGCGGCATACCGCAGCACCAGCTGCCCCGCCGCCTCGAGCGCCTGGAAATCGGCCGCGGACCGGGCGACGAACCGCCCCTCGCCGTGCGCCACGGGCAGTTCGAGTTCGCCGACGCCCTGCAGAAACACGCACCGCCCCGGCACGGCGCGGAGGCTCACCCAGCGGTCGATGAACCGGCCGGAATGGTTGTGGGCCAACGCCGCCCGGGCCGCGCCCGTCGCCGGATCGGCGAGCAGCAGGCCGGTCTGCAGCAGCACCTGAAAGCCGTTGCAGATCCCGAGGACGAGGCCGCCGCGGTCGCGGAACCGGGCGAGCGCCTCAGCGAGCCGCGTCTTCAGTTCGAGCGCGAAGATCCGGCCGCTGGCGATGTCGTCGCCATAGGAAAACCCGCCGGGGATGCAGAGGATCTGGCAGTCGTCGGCGATCGCCGGCTTCTCCGCCAGCGCCCGCACGTGCACCCGCCGCGCGATGCCTCCGGCCCGCTCGAAGGCGTGCGCGGTCTCGTGGTCGCAGTTGGTGCCGGGAGCCCGAAGGATCAGGGCGCGGGGTGAAAGCATGTCAGTGGTCCTCCCTGCGCCAGGCACGCGCGAGTGATTCGACGGCGATCCGTTGCGGAGCGCCGCCGGTC
>JBEIQP010000015.1:0-34704 GCA_040376455.1 Planctomycetaceae bacterium
CACCGCGCTCGTCGTCGTCTTGTCCAGCATCAGATCGACCACCTTCGTGATCAGATCAGTCACCGTGTCGTCCGCCGTGTCGTACTGACTCGTCACCGTCGCCGTGTTGACCAGGCTTCCCGTCGCACCGGACGACAGCAAACCCGTCACCGAGAACGTCACCATCCCGCCAGCCTTCAGCAGCGTCAACGCCGCGTTGATGTTGCCGACACCGGCACCAGGGCCCGTCGAGCCGGCGCTATACGCCGCAGTCCAAGTCACGTTGCTCAAGACGCCCGCAAACGGATCGGTCACCACCGCATCCGTCACGTCACTCGGCCCAAGGTTCTTCACCTCGATCTTGTAGGACACCGTCTGACCCGCAACCACCGCGCTCGTCGTCATCTTGTCCAGGGTCAGATCGACCTTGGGCAGCCGGTTGTTTTCGTCGGTGCTCGAGATCGTCGTATCGCCAGGAGCCGTCGCGTAGACCGTGTTGATCAACGTGCCCGTGGCGCTCGAAAACACCTTCCCGACGATCGTGATCGTCACCGTGCCATCTGTTTTGCCGAGATTGACGGTGCCGGAGAAACTGCCCGTGCCGCCGAAGCCCAGCGAGCCCGGTGTCGAATTCGCCGAGTAGCTGGCCGTCCACGTCGATGTCGGGTCGATCTGGAGCGGCAGCGTATCCTCGACGAGCACGTTGTTGATGGCGATGTTGCCGCTGTTCACGAGCGTGATCGTGTAGGTCGTGATCTCGCCGGGGGTGTACGTGTCCTTGAAGTCGGTCTTGTTCACGTCCAACTTGTATTTCAGCGCCGGGATGGTCGGAAGCGGCGCGGAGGCGGGATTGTGGTGCTTCCAATCCTGCTGACCGTCTTGGGTGTATTGCGTCGGCGACGTCGGGGTCGTCGTGCTCGACGGCCGGGCAATCAAAAACTCATAGTCGATGGTGAACGGTTGCTTGTTCGTCGCCGGAGGCAACGCCGCCGCGTCAAAATAGAGCCGGTCAGGGGGCACGTTGACGGGCGTTCCCGAGATCGTGACGTTCGTGCCTCGCAGCTCGAAGACGTCGGCCTGCCAATTCGTGTTCGTGGCGGGGGCGAACAAGACCCGGTCCGCTCCGTTCCCCAATTCCCCCGTCACGGTCATCGTCAACGTGTCACCGACAGCGGGATTCGACGGTGCAAACGTCACGCTCGTAATCTTGTTGGGATCGGCCTTGATGGTCTCCAGCACGTCGGTGAACGTGAATTGCTTGGTGATCGTCGGGCTGCCGCCCATGCTGGGATCGTGATCCCAGATCTCGATGTCGTAGCTCTGGGATGTCGCCGAGGGTCCGCTGGCGGTGAAGTAGAGAAACGCCGTGCCCGTCTCGCCGCTGTCAAGCTCGCCCACGTGATAGATGCCGTCCTCGGCCAGGCCGACCGTCCCGGCCGAGAAATTGGTCGCCTTCACCCAGACATCGACCAGCGGGCCCGGAGCGTCGTTCTTGATCGTGTAGGCCGTATACGCCGCGTCGAGGCCGGTTCCAGAGTCGATGAAAAACTGCGCCGGCGTGGTCCGCTCGATCCCGCTCACCGTGATCGCCAGCAGGTCGCGGCGCTCGAGCCGCTCACCGTGTCCGAGGTCGCGGAGCCGATTTCGCCGATAAGGCCGCACGTCCGTACTGCGCTGCCGTGCCTGGCCCCGAGTGTGCGTGCGGCGCGGAAACAGCGTGTCGAACACGTTCATGGCTTCACTCCTCAGCGGGTTGGTCGATAAAAAAAGCCGGCGCGGACGAACGCCCCGTGGCATTCACTCGCGCCGGCCTACGCGTCGCAGAACCCCCCGGGTCTGCGCCGGGGTGTTCCCTCAACTCGTTTTCCGACTTTGGATTCGTTGTCGTGGCCCGACCGGAGCCCGCGTGACCGCGTGCGGTGGTCTTGCCATCCGATTCATACGCAGCGCGGCGTCGCCGCGGCAAAAAGTGCCGCGGATTCCCCCGCTCCGCGACGCGTGAATCGTTGCCTCGCAACGACTTGCAGCCGGCCGCGCCGCGCAGGCGACACCTGCGCCGGGTGGACCGTTCAGGCCGCCGCCCGCTTCGGAGGCGCGAGCTTGAACAGCGCGAAGAGGTCGTCGGCGGTCAGGCCGCTGGCGGCCGGGGATCCCGCCTCCGAGAGGATCATGTCGGAGAGGTCGCGTTTGCGACGGAGCACCTCGTCGATCCGCTCCTCGATCGTGTCGGCCGACAGGAAGCGGGTCACGGTCACCGCCCCCGCCGCCCCGATCCGGTGGGCCCGGTTGATCGCCTGATCCTCCACCGCGGGGTTCCACCAGCGGTCGAAGAGGAAGACGTATTGCGAGAACTGCAGATTCAGGCCCACCGCGCCGGCGCCGTAGGAAAGCAGCAGCACGGAATGCTTTTTCTCGTGCTTGAACCGCCGAATGGCCTCGTCGCGGGCGGCGGTTGACATGCCGCCGTGGTATTCGAGCGCCCCGAACCGTCCCAAGCTCCCGCGCAACCGGCCGAGCGTCTCCACCCACTGGCTGAAGACGAGGGCCTTGCGGCCGCTGGCCTGCACCTCCTCGAGTTCGGCGGCGAGGCAGTCGAGCTTCGCGCTTTCGCCGGTGGCGGTGTCGAAGTTGCAGATCTGCTTGAGCCGGAGCACGAGTTCGAAGACGTGCTGGATCGTCGCCTCGCGGCCTAGGTCGGAGAGCCGGAGCACGCCCTCCTCCTCGGCCCGCCGGTAGGTCTCCCGCTGCTCCGCGGTGAGCTCGATCCGCGCGTCGCGATTGAGTCGCGGCGGCATGTCCTTCAGCACCTTGTCCTTCGTGCGCCGGAGGATGTGGTCCGCGACGGCCGCCCCCATCGCCCGCGGCGCCATCCGCTCGCTGATGTGCCCGGGAGCCACGAACTCGAACAGGCCGACCAGATCCTCCGCGCTGTTCTCGACGGGGGTGCCGGTGAGCGCCCAACTCCGGCGGCGCTCGATCGACCGCACCGCCTGGCTCGTCTGGCTGGAGCGATTCTTGATCCGCTGGGCCTCGTCCAGCACCATGAGGTCGAAGGTCAGCCCCAGTTCGCGAACCAGTTCACGGTCGCGGACGATCACCTCGTAGTTCGCCAGTTTCACCGGCACGTCGGGGAGCGTCCACTGCCACCGCCGCCGCTCCGGATCCCCCTCGATCACGGCGACCGTCAGTTCCGGCGCCCAGTCGGCGAGTTCGCGGGCCCAGTTGGAGACGAGGCCCTTCGGGCAGACGACGAGCACGCGCCGCGCCTCCCCCGACCGCACGAGCAGCCGCATCGACGAGATCGCCTGCATCGACTTGCCGAGCCCCATCTCATCGGCGAGCACCGCCTCGTGGCGCGGCATGAGAAAGGCCATCCCGTCGAGTTGGAACGGAAACGGCTGCCGCGGAAACTCGAGCCGGCTGGCGCCGAGCATCGTCTCCAGGTCGGGCTGGAGCAGGTAGAAGAATTTCTCGGAGAGTTTCACGACGTCGCGCGGCGGGGCGATCCGCGTGCGCCGCGTTGCCGAAGCCGCCTCACCGGCCCCGTCCGCCGCGTCGGGCCGCGACGGGTTTCGATCGCGGACCGCGGTGGCCGCGGGGGGCGGGGCCGTGGCCACCGCGAAGCGGAAGCTTTCCACCTTCGGCACGTCGTCGAGCAGCGCGACCCGCACCGCGGCCGGAGCGGTCGCCTCGAGGGGCAGCCGCAGCGCGGCCGGACGCGGCAGGCGCGGATCGAGCGCGGGGAGCCGCCCCACCGCCTGCAGCCTCAGGTCGTGGCCGCGCAGCGAGCGGATCGCGTGGCTCGGCGCGAGATCGTCGGGTTGCTTCACGGCGGCGTCATCAGCGGCGTCAGTGCCGCTGCGCCTCGTCGATCGCAGCGCGAATCCGCTCGAACGGCTCTCCCAGATCGACCGCCGCCCCGAGTTCCGCGAGGTGCTCCCGCAGAGCCGACTCCCGCGCCGCATCGCTCGCGTGCGGGCTCACGCGCATACCCCCCACGGCGAACCCCGCAGCCCCGTCATGATGCTCGAACCGTTGCACGAGGGCGACCGGGTGGCTCGTGTGCGTTCGAACCTGGAGCATGGCCTCGATGTCGGTGAGCACCACCGCCGGCTCGAGCGCCGACTCGGCGAGCAGGGTGGCGCCGATCTGGCGGCCGTGGAGGTGGCCGTGCAAGGTGGCTCCGTAGAGGATCTGCTGCGCCCGCGACACCTTCACGGGCGTCGTGCAGTGGAACTCCAGCGGGCGCCCGCACGCATCGACGAGCAGGTAGCCGCCGAACAGCCCGTGCGTCGGCGACTCGACCGCCGTGAGAAAGCCAAACGCCACGCCGTCGGGGCGCGGCTCAGTCTGCTGCTGCATGCAGGGCATGAACTCCAAAGCCGGCGTGGCGGCTCGCTTCCCTGCGGGCCCCGCCGACGCTTCCATCCATCGGGCGCGGCCCGCCCGCCACTTGAACGGCCCCGCCCCGCCCCCACCGCTCTTCCGCTTCCCCGCAAACTGGGAAAACTCTGACGATGGCGCAGGCCGGGGCCCCTGTTCATGGAAAACCGCGGTGCCGATGCCTACCATGAAGGGGAGGTTGGGCCCCGGCCCCCACCCGAGCCCCCTATCCACGCGAGCCACGTCATGCACGACACCCCGCCGGTCTACACCCAGCTCGACATCTCGGCCAACACGGTGGCCGCCGCTGGTCCGGCCCCGTCTTCCGACACCAACGCGCTGCTCCGCGACCTCGTCGTGCTCCAGCACCGGTCGTGCGAGCTGCTCTCGGAACTCGTCAATCAGGTGTCGCTGCAACAGCGGCAACGCGCGGCCGAGCTCAAGGCGTGGAAGGAGGCGAATCCGCAGCTCGTCAAGTCGTGCCGGCAGGCCGCCGAGTCGCTGGCGAAGGTGCACACGGAATTCCTGTCCGGCATCGCCCAGGAGGCGGCCGACAACGCCGAGGGTTTTTCCGACAGCGAATACGCGCTGGGCGAATTCATCGATCGCTATGGGCCGCGGCTCGCGCACTTCAACGGGGTGTTGCAGCTGATGGCGCAGCTCGGGGCTCCCCTGCCGCAGGCCGACGCCCCCGCGGAAGGCTGAGCGGCTCGTTCTCCAGCCCCGTCCCTCGCCCCCTGCAGGGGCCACGCCACACCGTTCCCCGCTCGGTCAAAACCTCATGCCACACGATTCGTCCCCCGCGTCGCCCGTTTTCGAGGTCGCCACCGACGCGGCGATCGCCCAGGCCCGAGCCGACCTCGACGCCCACACGGTCGAGATGATGGCGTGGCATTTCCATCCCTCGACCGGCTGCCCGTTCTGGCTCGACTACGCAAAGTCGTTGCCGTTCGATCCGCTCGTGGACGTGAAGTGCTACGAGGACCTGAAGAAGTTTCCGCCGTTCGAAGATGAATGGCTCCGGGGCGGGCCGGTGCGTCGCTGGGTGCCGCAGGGCCTCGCCGACCAGCCGCTCTATGTGTTCGAGACGGGCGGCACCACGGGCGTGCCCAAGTCGCGGGTCAACTCCCGCGACTTCCGCACCGACTACGAGCAGTTTTCCGCGACCCTGCCGGAGGCGTTCTTTCCGCGCGGCGCCAACTGGCTGATGCTCGGCCCCTCCGGGCCGCGCCGCCTGCGGCTCTCGATCGAGCATCTCGCCCAATACCGCGGCGGCATCTGCTTCTGCGTCGATCTCGACCCGCGCTGGGTGATCAAGTTGATTCAAAAGGGCTGGATGGAGCACCTCGAGGCCTACAAGCAGCACTGCATCGATCAGGCGATCACGATCCTGGAGGCCGGCCACGACATCCGCTGCATGTTCACGACGCCGAAGCTCCTCGAGGCCCTCGCCCTGGCCCTCGAGAAGAAGGGCACGACGATTCGCAAGATGGGAATCACCGGCATCTTCTCCGGCGGCACCGAATTCACCCCGCAATGGACCCGGTTCGCGGTGGAGGAATTGCTCGACGGCGCCTACATGACGCCCACCTACGGCAACACGCTGATGGGCCTGGCCGCCTCGCGGCCTGTCACGCCCGCCGATGGCTACACGATCGCCTATTACGCCCCGCAGCCGCGGGCGGTGATCGAGGTCGTGGACTTCGACGACCGCGACAGGATCGTGCCCTACGGCGGCACCGGCCGCGTCCGGCTCACGACGCTCACCAAGGAGACGTTCATCCCTGGGTTCCTGGAGCGGGACGAGGGGGAACGGGAGCGGCCCTACGCCGCGTATCCCTGGGACGGCATCTCCGGCGTCCGCCCCTTCCGCGAACTGGCCGCGACGACCACCGTCGGAGTGTATTGATGCATCTTCCAGCCTGGCGATTCGGCAAGCCCTACGAGTCGCTCGAGCGCGAGACGCTCGTCCACTTCCTGACCGGCGAACCGGTCGCCGAGGTCAGTCAGGTCGGCGGCGCGATCGTGGGCCGCGACCTGCACAAGGCCGATCAGGCCCGCACCGCGCTGCTCGCGATCGATCCCGAGGAGATCGTCGAGCGCCTCCAGACGGCCGGCACGCTCTACGCCCACGGCACGCTCGCGGTCGGCGACGTGAAGCAGTCGCCCGACGACTTCGTGAAGCAGCAGTCGGCGACGACGGGCCTTCCCGAGTCGCTCTGCCGGGCCAACATGCAGAAGAACATGTTCGTGCTTTCGAACATGGATCGGATTCTCGACAGCCTGTCCCGCGGCCTCCCCACCGAGATCCTCTGGCGGGGCTACGGCACGGAACACCGCGGCGTCACCGTGAGCTACCAGGCCCAGTCGCCGGTGCTCGGCCTCGTCCTGCCGAGCAATTCCCCCGGCGTGCACACGCTCTGGCTGCCGGTGATCGCCCTGGGAGTGGGGCTCGTGATGAAGCCCGGCAGCCAGGAGCCGTGGACGCCCTACCGGATGGCGGCGGCCATGGTGGAGGCGGGCATCCCCGCGGAGGCGATCGGGCTCTATCCCGGCGCGACCGACGTGGGGGCGGGCATCCTCGCGGGCTGCCGCCGGAGCATGATCTTCGGCAGCGCGAAGACGGTGGACCAGTACCGCGGCAACCCGGGCGTGCAGGTTCATGGGCCGGGCTTCTCCAAGATCATCCTCGGTGACGACTGCGTCGATGCCTGGGAGAAGCACCTCGACGTGATGGCCGAGAGCGTGGCGATCAACAGCGGCCGTGGCTGCATCAACGCCTCGGCCATCTACGCCAGTCGCCACACGCGGGCGATCGCGGAGGCCCTGGCGGCCCGGCTGGGCCCGATCGAGGTCAAGCCGCCGCACGACCCCGACGCGAAGCTCGCCGCCTTCACGATCCCGGGCGCCGCCAAGGCGATCTGGCAGCAGATCGAAGGGGGGCTCAGGGCCCCCGGGGTCGCGCACCTGACGGCCTCCTACGGCGATCGACTCGTCGAGGGAGAACGCTGCGGCTGGCTGCGGCCCACGGTGGTGCACTGCACGAGCCCGCAGCCCGAGATCGCGAAGGCGGAATACATGTTCCCGTTCGTGAGCGTGGTCGAGTGCCCGCAGGAGCGGATGCTCGACGCCATCGGCCCCACGCTCGTCTGCTCGGCGATCACCGCGGATCCGGCGTTTCAGCGGCGGCTCGTCGCCTGCACCCACATCGACCGGCTCAACCTGGGCCCGATCCCGACGACGAAGCTCGACTGGCTGCAGCCGCACGAGGGCAACATCATCGACTTCCTCTACCGCTCGCGTGCCCTGCAGGTGCTCTCCTGAACGGCCCGAGGCGGCCGCGCGACGCGGCGCCCGATCCTGGAATGAACGACGGGAATCGACACGTGAGGCAGTCGCTGGAACCGGACGCCTTCGAATTTCGCGCCGCGACCCGGCTCGTGGGCGGCCCGGGGTCGATCGCCCGCCTGGGCGAACTGGCCCGCGAACTCGGGGCGACGCGGGCGCTGGTGGCCAGCGATCCCGGCATCGTGTCCGCCGGCCACGCGGCGGCCGGCATCGCTTCCCTGGAAGCGGCCGGTGTCGCCACGACGCTCTTCGACGCCTTCGGCGAAAACCCGACCTCCGCCCAGGTCGAGGCCGGCACGACCCTGGCCCGCCGGTTCCGGCCCGACCTCCTCGTCGGGCTCGGCGGCGGCAGTTCGATGGACTGCGCGAAGGGGATCAACTTCCTGTTTTCCTGCGGCGGGCGGATGCAGGACTACCGCGGCCGCGACACCGGCACCGGGCCCATGCTGCCCTCGATCGGCGTCCCGACCACGGCCGGCACCGGCAGCGAGACGCAGTCGTTCGCGCTGATCACCGACACCGACACCGGCCTGAAGGTGGCCTGCGGCGATGCGCGGGCCGCGTTCCGGGTCGCCATCCTCGACGTCAACCTCACGCTGACCCAACCGGCCCGCGTGACGGCGCTGACGGGCATCGATGCCGTGTCGCATGCGGTTGAGAGCCACGTGAGCCGGGCCTCCACGCCGGCCTCGCGGACGTTTTCCCGGGAGGCCTGGCGGCTTCTCGCCGCGAACCTGCCCCGTCTCTTCACCGCGGGCGACGACCGCGCCGCCCGCGCGGCCGTGCAACTGGGCGCGGCATGGGCCGGCCTGGCGATCGAAAACTCCATGCTCGGGGCCGCCCATGCCCTGGCCAACCCGCTCACGGCGACGCACCACGTCGCCCACGGCCAGGCGGTCGGGCTCATGCTGCCGCGGGTCGTCCGCTTCAACGGCGACCGTTGCGGCGGGCTCTATGCGGAGCTCCTGCACGACGTCGGCATCGACGCGTCTTCCCGCGAGGCGGGCGACGTGCTCGGCGGCTGGCTGATGGAGTTGCTCCTGGCATCCGGCTTGCCCGGCTCGCTCGCGGGTCTCGGCATCCGCGACGCCGACACCGCCGCCCTCGCCGCCCAGGCAGCGACGCAATGGACGGCCGGCTTCAATCCGCGGCCCGCGGCCGCCGCCGATCTCGCCGCGCTCTACGAGGCCGCGCGATGAACCGTGGTCTCTGGCTGCCGCTCCTCCTCCTCCTCGGCGCGATCGCCCGCGCGGCCGAACCGGACATCGACGCCGCCCCGGCCGATGCCTGGCCGATGGCCCGCGGCGGTGTCGCCGGCACGGGCCGCTCCGCCGCCGTGCTCCGCCTGCCGCTGGCCGAGGCCTGGAAGCGGTCGTTCGAGAAGACCTCCTTCGCCGCCGTGCCGGTGATCGCCGCTGGCACGGTCTTCATCGGCGA
Organism: Planctomycetaceae bacterium; assembly: GCA_040376455.1. Lineage (GTDB taxonomy): Bacteria > Planctomycetota > Planctomycetia > Pirellulales > UBA1268 > QWPN01. Next base: position 9,148 of record JBEIQP010000015.1, read on the forward strand.
CCTCGACGGCACGTTCCACGCACTCGCGCTCGACACGGGTGCGACGCGCTGGTCGTTCCGGGCGGAGGCCGCCGGCTTCCCCTCCGCCGCGGCGGTGGCACCACCGCCCGCGGCCCTGCTCGTCGTTGGGGACGATACGGGCGTCGTGCGCGGGTTCGACGCGGCCACGGGCAAGGTGGTGTGGGAATACGAGACGGAGGGGGAGATTTCAGGAGGGCCCTCGATCCTCCGCACCGCCGCCGGCGACCGCGTGCTCGTCGGGTCGCAGGATGCGTCGCTCTCCTGCCTCAACCTCGCCGACGGCAAGCCGCTCTGGAAGCACTCGATCGCCGACCAGATCCGCTGCTCGCCCACCGTCGCCCGCACGCCGGACGGCGACCGCGTCTTCCTGGCCGGCTGCGACGGCAAGCTCCACGTGATCGACGCGGCGACCGGCCAGGAGCGAGCCGCGGTGCCGATCGACGGCCCCACCGGCACGACGCCGGCAACGGCCGGCGACCGCGTCTTCTTCGGCACCGAAGGGGGCGCGTTCTTCGCCATCGACTTCCAGAAGCAGGAGGTCGCCTGGAGGAAGCAGGGCGTGGCCGGCCAGTCCTACCGCTCGAGCGCGGCCATCGCCGCGGGCCTCGCGATCGTCGGCTCGCGCGGTCGGGCGATCGAGGCGTTCGCGCTCGACGACGGCACGCGCGCCTGGCGGCATCCGATGCGCGGACGGGTCGATGCCGCGCCGCTCGTGGCGCTGGCGACAGGGGGCGGGACCGCCGCCCCGGCCGCGGCCCGACCGGTGGCGATCGTGGCCGATGCCGCAGGCCGGATCGTGGCGCTCGACGCCGCCACGGGCGAGCCGGCATGGCAGTTCGATGCCGGCGGCGGGTTCGGCGGCGGCGCGGCGGTCGCGTCGGGGCGCGTCGTGATCGCCTCCGACGACGGCACCATCTGGTGCTTCGCCTCGCCCGACTGACCCGCCGGGCTCGTCGACATCGCGATAGAGTGAAGCCCGGCCAGGATCTCCGGCCATTTCCGGGCTTCCGGCCATCCCGGCAGATTCCGAAGAAACTGGCGTGGCCTTCATGTCAAAGACGATCGAATGGATGCGGGTCCCGGTGGAGCCGCAGGCGACACGCTGATTTCGATCGGCGGATCCAGCGGCGGATCGAATCGGCTGCCGGCGAACGGTAACCGTGCAGGAAATCGCGGCGACCGCGGAGGATCAGCGGCGGATCTCGCCCACCTTCAGGGAGATGTCGCCCCGCCCGATCTCCTCCGACAGCACGATCAGATCGGTCGGCTTGATCGCGAACTGCCCGAGGTATGGCCTCGTGTAGGCGAACAGGATCACGAAGCAGCAGGCGATGCCGACCGACACCATGCCCAAGGCGATGCGGCGGGCACGGTAGGATTCGGCATGGATCAAGCCGACGCCGAGCTGCGTGAGCAGGGCCAGGATCCCCACGATGCCCCAGCGGGCCGGCGGCGGCCGATACGCGGCGATCCGCAGCCGCGACTCACGGGCGTCCGTGGCCTGCCGAAACAGGTCGTGCAATTCGGTGTGCAGCGAGGAGCCTTCGGGAATCGAGTGAATCGCCACCCGCAACTCGCGCACGGGCGGTGCGGTCACGCGTGGCGCACGCAAGTGAGCCATCTGCGGCCACTCCTTCACCGCCAGAAAATCGATCACATTGCGCACGGCCCGCTGGAGAGAAGCCTTCTCGGCCACGTCGCTGTCCTCGACCGCCTCGTACATGTCGCGATAGGCAGCCGCCTCCGTTCGCGCCGCGTCTTCGGCACGGTTGTGCTGATCCCAGACCGGAATGGCGATGAACGAGATCAACAGGCCGAAGGCCAGGCCGATCTGCGCGGGAACCTCCGCTTCGAGGCGCCCGAGCTTCTGCCCTCTCCGCCCCGCGATCCACGGAACGAGCACCCGGTGGGTCAGGACGGCAAACAGCCCCCAGTAGACAAGGAGAAAGCCGGCCAGCAGCGGCATGGGCAGCGCCAGGATCGAATCGAACCAGGCGGGGAGTCGGGAGATCATTGGTGGGAGTCCTCTCTCTCGTGCAGGAGAGGTAGAAGAGTCACCCCGCGCGGGCAATGCCGAATTGCCAGCGAATCCGTGCCGCCAACGCCGCAGCCTGCGCGAACCGCCCGCTCACGCGGTCGCTCCCGCCGTGCATTCCGCAGGCAGGCCGGAGGAGATGCTATCCTGTGCCGCTGCCATGGCATGGTTCCAGCATGAATTGCGGCTCGCGCCGCGCCGGCGCGGATTTCACCTCATCACGCAGGAGATCGAGGCCGCCCTGCGCGGATGCGGCGGGATCCGCATCGGCCTCCTCCACGTCTTCATCCAGCACACGTCGGCCAGCGTCTCGATCAACGAGAACGCCGACCCCGACGTGCCGCGCGACCTGGAAATGGCCTTCAACGAGATCGCCCGCGAGGACTATCCGTACGTCCACACCATCGAGGGCCCCGACGACATGCCCGCCCACGTGAAGGCCTCGATGATCGGCAGCTCCGTGACGGTGCCCATCAAGGACGGCGGCCTCGCCCTCGGCACCTGGCAGGGGATCTACCTCTGCGAACACCGCGACCGGGGCGGGCCCCGGCGCCTGATCCTCACGGCCTGCGGCGAGGGGTGACCGCGAAGCGGGCCGAGCAACCGATGACAGCCAATCCTGGCGAGCGATCCCCTGCCGAGCCGTCCGCCCCGCTCGACCCCGAGCGGTTCCGCCGGGAGGCCCGCGCCGTCGTCGATTGGATCGCCGACTACTGGCGGTCGCTCGAATCGCGTCCCGTGATGTCGCAGGTCGATCCGGGCTGGATCCGGTCGCACCTGCCGGCCCACGCGCCCGAGGGCCCCGAGCCGCTCGATGCGGTGCTCGCCGACCTCGACCGCGTGATCGCGCCCGGCCTCACCCACTGGCAGCATCCTTCCTTCTTCGCCTACTTCCCGGCGAACGCGAGCGGCCCGTCGATCCTCGGCGAGCTGCTGGCCGCGGGGCTCGGGGTGCAGGGCATGCTCTGGGCGACGTCGCCCGCCTGCACCGAACTCGAAACCCACGTCCTCGACTGGCTGCGCGAATTGCTCGGCCTTCCCGCCGCGTTCTCGAGCGCGGGTGCGGGCGGCGGCGCGATCCATGACTCGGCGTCGAGCGGCCTGCTCTGCGCGGTGATCGCGGCACGCGAACGGGCCACCGCGCGGCGGACGAATGCCACCGGCGTGCATCAGGCGGCGGATCCGCTCGTCGCCTACTGCAGCGCCGACGCCCATTCGAGCGTGGAAAAGGGGATCCGCATCGCCGGCATCGGCACCGACTGGCTGCGACGGATTCCCGTCGATGGCGGGGGCGCGATGGATCCGGCCGCGCTCGCCCGGGCCATGGACGACGACGCGGCCGCCGGTCGCACCCCCTGCTTCGTCGCCGCGACCGTGGGCACGACGGCGTCCGGCGCGTTCGATCCGGTGCCCGCCATCGCCGCCATCGCCGCGCGGCATCGCGCCTGGCTCCACGTCGATGCCGCATGGGCCGGTGCCGCCGCCATCTGCCCCGAGTGGCGCCCGGCCATCGTCGCCGGGGCCGAGGCGGCCGACAGCTGGGGCTTCAATCCGCACAAGTGGCTCCTCGTCAACTTCGACTGCCACGCGCTCTGGGTGGCCGACCGTTCGGCCCTCGTCGCCGCGCTCTCCATGAAGCCCGAGTACCTCCGCAACCGGGCCACCGAGACCGGCGCCGTGATCGACTACAGCGATTGGCAGGTGCCCCTGGGCAGGCGGTTCCGGGCGCTCAAGCTCTGGATGACGCTCCGGATGATCGGCGCGGCGGCCCTGCGGCAACGCATCCGCGACCATGTGGCGTGGGCCGAGGAGTTTGCCGGCTGGGTGGCGGCCGATCCGCGGTTCGAGCTCCTGCGGCCGCCGAGCCTGGGGCTGGTGTGCTTCGGCCTGCGGGACGGCGACGACGCCTCGGCGGCCCTCCTCGAGGGGGTCAATCGGGACGGATCGGTCTTCCTGAGCCACGCGCGGGTGGCCGGCCGGCTGGCCCTCCGCCTCGCCATCGGCGGATCCCTCACCGAGCGCCGCCACGTGGCCGCCGCCTGGGAGCGGCTCGCCCGATTTCCGCGGTGAAAGGCCGCCATCCCCGGGCGGCTCTGGCGCGGCGAACCCCCGTCCCGAACCGGCCGCTACAGTCAGCCCCGCTCCCGCCAACTGTCGGCGGCCGAATTTCCTGCATTTTCCTCCGCACGCCTGCCGATTTTCCACCGGCGAACCATCCTTCCCCAACCCCCGTACTATGGGTTGAGACCCACTGCGGCGCGGCCGGTTTTCGGTCGCCCCCATCCCGGGTTCGGAAAGGCAGGGACCGGCAACCATGGCACGCACTGAAGCACTTTTGAACCTGCGGGCGATCCTCATTCGGCGGCGCGACGCTCTGCGCAGCGCGCTGGCGGGCGACTTGTCGCTGCTCAAGGAATTGCGCAGCGAGTCGCCGGGCGATGTCGTCGATGCGGCCTACGACTCGGCACAGGACGAGATCAGTTCGCAACTCGCCGAGGTGGAAAGCCGGGAGCTCGCCTCCATCGAAAACGCGCTGGAGCGGATGAAGGCGGGCAAGTACGGCGCCTGCGAGGTCTGCAACGGGAAGATCCCGATGGCTCGCCTCAACGCCCTGCCCTATGCCACGATGTGCATCGACTGCCAGCGCGATCTGGAACGCACCGGCGGGTCGATGCGGCGGGAAGAGCCGGAGAACCTCGGCGAAGAGACGGTCAGCGGCGAACTGGAATTCTAGTTCTCCCCGCCGCCGTGCCGATCTCCAACCCTGGTATGCTGGGGGAGCGTTCCCGAATCCTCGCGCGAGCGTTCCATGTCAGGTCACCGCGGTAGTGCAGCGGCCCGTTCCCGCCACGTCGGGATCGGAGTCCCGTGCCTCCTCTGGCTGGTGGTGGCCGGGTTGGCCGGCGCCCGATTCGGCCGGGCCGACGAGCCGCCGATGCGGCTCGCGCCGATTCCTGCCGTCGTGGGCGACCGCGACGGCCGCGTCGATCCGATGCGGCCCGCGAGGCTCTCGCCCTCCGAGCGCGAACGGCTCTACGAACAGGCGGCCCGCGACGCCGAGCATCTGGAGCAGCAGGGACGCCAGCTGCGCCGGCTGACCCAACTGCTCCGGCCGGCGGTCGTCCACATCGACGCCACGAAGCCGCTGACGCGGCCGCGCAACGGCAAGGCCTCGGAGGAGGAGGCCGGGTCGGGCGTGATCGCCCGGGTGGCGGGCCGGATGGTCGTGATCACCAACCGCCACGTCGTGAACCGCGCCGAACTCGACAACATCGCGATCCGCCTCGATGACGGCCGCGAGCTCCGGCCCAAGCGGCTCTGGTCCGACGCCGGAACCGACATCGCCGTCCTGGAGATCGAAGGCGACGACCTCGAGGCGGCCCGGCTCGCCGAAGGCGACACGGTGCAGATCGGCGACTCGGTGCTGGCGATCGGCAGCCCCTTCGGCCTGGCCCATTCGGTCACGCTCGGGATCGTGTCGGCAAAGGGCCGCCGCGACCTCGAACTCGGCGACGGTGCGGTCAAGTTCCAGGATTTCATCCAGACCGACGCCGCCATCAATCCGGGCAACAGCGGCGGGCCGCTGGTCAACCTCCGCGGTGAGGTGGTGGGCCTCAACACCGCGATCGCCAGCAACTCCGGTGGCAGCGAGGGGATCGGCTTCGCGATCCCGATCTCGATGGTGATGTTCGTGACGCGGCAGCTGGTCGAAAACGGTTCGGTCTCGCGGGCCTATCTGGGCGTCACGCTCGACAAGGATTTTTCGCAGCGCAGCGCCGACCGGCTGGGCATGGTGCGGCCGGTCGGGGCCCGCGTGATGGCCGTCACGCCGGGGGCGCCCGCCGACCTCGCGGGCATCCAGGGCGAGGACGTGATCCTCGAGTACGACGGCATGGCGGTGGAGGACGACGACCACCTGATGAGCCTGGTGAGCATCACGCCGCTCGACCGGACGGTGGAACTGGTGATCTTCCGCCAGCGGGCGCGCGTCCCGCTGCGGATGCGGGTCGCCAGCCGCAAGGACTTCGAGCCGTAGGCCGAACCGGCTCCACGGCCGCTTCCGGCGGCGCCGGGATCAGGTTGCATCCGCGGCGGCGGCGAAACTCCGCAGGATGCAGTCGTGCACGGCGGCGGCATGGCATCCGACCAGCAGCTCGGCGTTGGGCCGCGCCTGACGGATCTGCCGCCGGTCGACGACCAGCATCCCGGCGGTCAATTCCCCCGACGTCTCCACGTCGGCCGCCACGCTCACCCGCTCGAAGAGTTCCGGATTCGTCGCCGCCACGAGCGCGACCACGTCGTGGAGCCAGATGCCCTCGCTGCCGAGGATCTGCCGGTGGGCGCGAAAGGCGTGGGTGAGCATGCGGCGGAGGATCCTGCCGGCACGGGAAAACTCGTCGGGCAGCGCGTCGAGCAGGCTGAATTCGAGCGACACCTGCGAGGTCGTCTCCAGCGGCACGAGCGTCTTGGCGAGCGGTTCGCGGATCACGTGCCGGGCGGCGGCGGGATCGCAGTAGAAATTGAAGTCGGCGGTCGGCGTGGCGTTGCCCGTCGCATGCAGGGTGCCGCCGCAGATCACGAGATCGCCGATCAGTTCCACGAGCGAAGGATCCCGGTTCAGCACCCGGGAGATGTTCGTCAGCGGCCCGAGCGCGACGATGGTGATCTCGCGCGGATGGGCCTTCAGGCACTCCCAGATCACTTTTTCAGACAAGTGCCCGCCGTGGAGCGGCACCCGCGGCACTTCCAGGCCGCCGAGGCCGTCCGCGCCGTGCAGGCTGTAGGGCCGCTCGGGCAGCACGACGTCGGTCGCCGCGATCCCCAGCCGCGGCAACCGCGGGGGATCGAGATGCGCCACCAGCGCCTGCAGGTTGGCCGTCGCCTGCTCCGGCGCCACGTTGCCCCCCACGGCCGTGACGGCCACCACCTCGAGTCGGGGATCGAACAGCGCCATGGCCAGCGCCACGGCGTCGTCGATTCCGGGATCGACGTCGATGATCACCTTGCGGGGCACGGCGGGCACGGGGAAATCTCGCTCCGGGGGGAAGGCGGGCTGGTGTAGTCTGGTCGGCGGCAGGGCCAGCGCCGCCGCGCGGTCGCGGAATCGTATCCTACACGGGCCGACGACGGCATCGAAAACCTTCCCGGATCAGCCTGCATGGCACGCCACGACGACGCCACCGACGCCGACACCGCCGGTGCGCCGATCGACGTCGCGGTCTGGGCCGACCGGCTCGGGGACGGTCACCGGCAGGGGCGGGGCGACGTCCGTCGCCTCGTCGACGGCGTGCTGGCCGGCACCGTCGATCTCGACGCCTTCGGTCGGTGGCTCGTCGCCCTGGCCGACGCGGGTGAATCGGCGGCGGAGATCGCCGGGGTCGCTTCCGCCCTCCGCGACCGGATGCTGCCGGTTTCGCGTGCCGGCATGCCCGCCGACCTGCTGGTCTCCGACACCTGCGGAACCGGCGGCGACGGCTCCGGCTCGTTCAACATCTCGACCGCGGCGGCCATCGTGGTGGCGGCGGCCGGGCAGCCGGTCGCCAAGCACGGCAATCGCGCCGTGTCGAGCCGCACCGGGTCGGCCGACGTGCTCGAAGGATTGGGCGTGAAGATCGACGCCGGCCCCGCCGTCGCCGCCAGGTGCCTCCGCGAACTCGGCCTCTGCTTCTGCCTCGCACCGCTGCACCATCCGGCGATGGCCCGCGTGGGCCCGCTCCGCCGGGCGCTCGGCCGGCCGACGGTGTTCAATCTCGTCGGGCCACTCTGCAATCCGGCCGGCGCCGCCGTGCAGGTGATCGGCGTGGGGCGGCCGGCGGCCCGGGAGCCGATGGCCGAGGCGGCCCGCCTGCTCGGGGCGCAGCGGGCGTTGATCGTCTCCGGGTTCTTCGCCGACGACGCCGGCGGCGTCCGCGACGCGGCCTTCGACGAGGTGAGCCTCTTCGGGCCGACCGACGTGATCGACGTGTCGCCGCGGCAGAGCCTGCGGTATCGCTGGACGCCCGAGACCTTCGGGATCGCGATGCAGCCGGCGGCGCGGGGGGCGGATCTCGCGGTCGGCGGACCGGAGGAGAGCGCCGCCGCCATTCGCGACGTCCTCTCCGGCGGCCGCGGCCCGCGCCGCGACGTCGTCGTTCTCAACGCGGCCGCCGTCCTCTGGGCGGCGGGCCGGGCGAGCGATCCTCCTGCGGCGCGGATCCTGGCGGAACGGGCGATCGACTCGGCCGCCGCGGCGGGCCTGCTCGAGCGGCTGCGCAGGCTCACGAACGGCATGGATGCGTAGCCCCGTGGCCGCCTGAACCTCGAGCCGCTCCAGACCGCCCCCGCCCCGGCGGCGTCGTGGGGCCGGCGCGATCGGCGCCGATTCACGCTGTCCGTCCCGGCGGGTATGTTGAGGAGCTGTTTCGCGCGCCGCAGCCCGTCGGCGCCCGTCCCGGAGCCGCCGCATGCCCTCCTCCCCCAGGCTGATCTTCGACATCCACCTCGATCTCTCGATGAACGCGCTCGACTTCAACCGCGACCTGCGGTGGACGCAGGAGCGGATTCGGCGCCGCGAGTTGGGGATGAAGGATCACGTCTTCCGCACCCGCAGCACCGTCTGCTTCCCAGAGATGCGCCGGGGCCGGGTCGGGCTCTGCGTGGCCACGCAGATCGCGCGGTCGGTCGATTACTTCGCCCGGATGCCCGGCTGGATGAGCCCGCAGCAGGCCTGGGCCCACACCCAGGGCCAACTCGCCTGGTATCGGGAGATGGAGGCCTGCGGTGAACTGGTGCAGATCCGTGATCGGGCCGGCCTCGACCGCCACCTGGCGGCCTGGCTTGCCGCGCCGGCGGACGCGCCGCCGCAGCTGCCGATCGGCTACGTCCTCTCCCTCGAGGGGGGCGATTCGATCGTCACCCCCGGCCACCTCGAACGCGCCTACGCCGACGGCCTCCGGGCGCTCGGCCCCGTGCACTACGGTCCGGGCGTGATGGGCATGGGAACCGACGCCGAAGGGCCGCTCACGCCGCGCGGCCGGGAACTGCTCGCGGAGATGGAGCGGCTCGGCATCATCCTCGACGCCACCCACCTCTGCGACGAGAGCTTCCGCGACGCGCTCGACCGGTTCTCCGGCCCGGTCTGGGCCAGCCACTCCAACTGCCGGAGCCTCGCCGCCTGGAACCGCCAGTTCACCGACGAGCAGATCAAGGAGCTCGTCGGGCGCAACGCGGTGATCGGCATGGCGTTCGACGCCATCATGATGGTGCATGGCTGGACCTACATGCGGTCCACGCCGCGGGATTTCGACCTCCGGATCGAGAAGATCTGCGAGCACATCGACCACATCTGCCAGGTGGCCGGCACGTCGCGGAACATCGCCATCGGCAGCGACCTGGACGGGGCCTACGGCACCGAGCAGATGCCGCTCGACCTCGACAGCATCGCCGACCTCGGCCGGCTCGACGGGCTGCTCGCGGCACGCGGCTACTCGCGGGCCGACATCGACGGCATCCTGTTCGGCAACGCGGTGGACTTCCTCCGCCGCGCCCTGCCGGCGTGAGCCGGGCGGCCCGCGGCCTACAGGGCCACGGGCACCTCCAGGCCGTCGTAGGCGAGCGACACTCCGGGCGGCAGCTTCGCCGTCACGGCCGCATGGGCGATCTCGTGCGACATGTGCACGAGGAGCGTTTGTTTCGCGGCCACGCGGTCGGCCACCGCGAGGGCCTCCTCGAGCGAGAAGTGCGTCGGATGCCGCGCCGGCCGGAGGCAGTCGAGCACGAGCGTGTCGAGCCCTTCGAGCAGCGGCCAGGTCTCCTCCGGAATGTGGTTCGTGTCGGTGCAGTAGGCGAGAGTGCCGAAGCGGAAGCCCAGGACGTCGAAGACGCCGTGCCGCAGCCGCAGCGGCACGACGCGGGCCCCGAGGAGTTCGAACGGCTCGGTCGTAATCCGCTCGAAGGCGATCTTGGGAATGCCGCCGCCCGGGATCGGCGCCGTCTCGAAGGCGTAGTCGAAGGCCTTGCGGATGCGACGCTCCACCCGCTCCTCGCAGAAGACGGGCATCGGCCGGCCGGCCGCGAAGCAGAGCGGCCGCACGTCGTCGAGTCCGTAGACGTGATCGACGTGGTCGTGCGTGTAGAGCACGGCGTCGACCCTCCGAATCCGCTCCCGAAGCAGTTGCGACCGCAGGTCGGGAGTGGTGTCCACGAGCAGATGGCCGCGCGGCAGGCCGATGACCGCGCTGGTCCGCGTGCGGGTGTCGCGTGGATCGGCGCTCGCGCAGACCTCGCAGCCGCACCCCACGACCGGCACGCCCACGCTCGTGCCGGTGCCGAGAAAGAGCAGCCGTCCCGCCAGGTCGCGTCCCCCGGCCGCCGCAGCGGGGTGCGGCGGCGTGGAATCGGGCGCGGAAGTCCCGCTCGTCGAGGTGTCCATGCGGCGGATTATCGCGGCCGCGTTCCGGGAAAACCACCGCGCCGCGGCGAACCGCAGCCCGAGTCGCCTTGACCCACGCGCCGCCCGCCCGCGACAATCCGGTATTGCCCTCCGGCCCCCGCCCCCCTCCGACATTTTTCGCCACGATTCATGGAACAACTCGAACGGATCTGGGACGCGATCTCCAACGGTGCCGCCGGTGTGGGCGGCCGCTTGGAACGAACCCTGACCGGCCTCTTCGGCTCTTCAAACGCCCGGTACCTGCGGCGGCTGGAGCCGAAAATCGAGGCGATCAATTCGCTGGAGCCGAAGTTCCGCTCGATGAGCGACGCGGAACTCCGCGGCCAGACGGTCGAGTTCAAGCGGCGGCTGGCGGCCGGCGAAACGCTCGACGACCTCCTCGTCGAGGCGTTCGCGGTCTGCCGCGAGGGCGGCCGCCGGTTCCTCGGCATGCGGCACTACGACGTGCAGCTGATCGGCGGGATGGTGCTCCACTCCGGGGCCATCGCCGAGATGATCACGGGCGAGGGGAAAACCCTCGTCGCCACCCTGCCCGCCTACCTCAACGCCCTGGAGAGCAAGGGCGTGCACGTGGTCACGGTCAACGACTACCTCGCCCGCCGCGACATGGAATGGATGGGGCCGCTCTACATCGGCCTCGGGCTGACGGTGGGAGCCATCCAGTCCGGCATGGAGTCGGGGGAGCGGCAACACTCCTACGCCTGCGACATCACCTACGGCACGAACAACGAGTTCGGCTTCGATTATCTCCGCGACAACATGCGGATGGCCGCCCGCGGCGACGACCGGTTCCCCAAGCATCAGCAGCAGAGCCAGGGCCCCCTCAACTTCGCGATCGTGGACGAGGTGGACAACATCCTCATCGACGAGGCGCGGACCCCGCTGATCATCTCCGGCCCGGCCCACGACGACGTCTCCAAGTATTCGAAGGCCGATCAGATCGCCCGCCAGCTGAAGGCCGAGCAGCACTTCGAGGTGAAGGAGAAGGAGCACACCGTGGCCCTCACCGAGGAGGGCGTGCGGACGGCCGAGCGGCTCGCGGGCGTGGAGAGTTTCTACACGGCCGGCAACATGGAGTGGCCGCACCTCATCGACAACTCGCTCAAGGCCCACTACCTCTACAAGCGCGACGTGAACTACGTCGTCCAGAACGGCGAGGTGGTGATCGTCGATGAATTCACCGGCCGCCTGATGCCGGGCCGGCAGTGGTCGGACGGCCTGCATCAGGCCGTCGAGGCGAAGGAGGGCGTGCGGGTCAAGGAGGAGTCGCAGACGCTGGCCACGGTCACCCTGCAGAACTTCTTCAAGCTCTACCGCAAGGTCGGCGGCATGACCGGCACCGCCATGACCGAGGCGACGGAGTTCTGGAAGATCTACCACCTGGACGTGATCGCCATCCCGTCCAACCGCGGCCTGCAGCGGATCAACCATCCCGATGTGATCTACCGGACCGAGCGGGAGAAGTGGATCGCGGTGGCCGACGAGGTGGAGCGGATCAACCGCTGGGACACGCTCGCGCTCTCCGACGGCACCTGGCGGGTCGGCCGGATCGTCGGCGAGACCGGGACCGAGATCGAGTTCCAGCCCAAGGGGGAGCGCGACGCGGAGGCCGTCTCGCGGGCGAAGGTCAAGGACATCCAGCGTCGGGGCTGCCCCGTTCTCGTGGGCACCGTCTCGATCGAAAAGAGCGAGCGGCTCTCGGCGCTGCTGGAAAAGCGCGGCGTCGATCACCAGGTGCTCAACGCCAAGCATCACAAGCGGGAGGCCGAGATCATCTCGCAGGCCGGGCGGCTCGGCGCGGTGACGATCGCCACCAACATGGCGGGCCGCGGCACCGACATCATTCTCGGCGGCAACCCGGACACGCTGGCCTGGGCGATGCTGCAGGACAAATACCCCACCCGGCTCGACGTGCCGAAGGAGGAATGGGACGCGCTCGTGGGCGAGATCTCCGCGCGGGAGAATATGAAGACCGAGGGGGACTCGGTTCGCGGCATGGGCGGCCTGCAGATCATCGGCACCGAGCGGCACGAGGCGCGACGGATCGACCTCCAGCTCCGCGGCCGCTGCGGCCGGCAGGGCGATCCCGGATCGAGCCGGTTCTTCCTCTCGCTCGAAGACGACCTGATGCGAATCTTCGCCGGCGAATGGGTGAAGAACGTGCTCACGCGGCTCGGCATGCAGGATGGGGAGGCGATCGAGAGCCGGATGGTCACCCGCCGGGTCGAAGCGGCGCAGAAGAAGGTCGAGGAGCGCAACTTCGAGATCCGCAAGAACCTGCTCGAATACGACGAGGTGATGGACGAGCAGCGAAAGCGGGTCTACGGGTTCCGCCAGAAGATTCTCGATCACACCGACGGCGACGCCGATTGCCGGGAAATGATCCTGGAGATGGTCGATCGCCAGGTCGGCCAGCACATCGGCACGTTCCTCGACAAGGACTACGGCCCGCAGTCGTTCGCCACCTGGGCCGCCGGGCAGTTCTCCTGCGAACTCGACGGCAACGACTTTCGCGGCATGTCGCCGGAAGAGGCGGAGCGTCTCGCCGTGGACGAGGCGGTCCGGCAGTCGGAGGCGGCGATCTTCGAGGCCGTCGATGAGAACCTTCCCGCCGGCGAGGACGAGGACGAGTGGAACTGGTCGGCGCTCGCCTCCTTCGCCAACGCCCGCTGGAAGCTTTCGCTCTCCGACCGCGACCTCAAGCGGGTGGGCCGCGAGGGCGTCGCGGAGTTCCTCCAGGATCGGGCCCGCGAGGCGATCCATCGCATCGACCTCTCCGAGGGGGCGCGGTTCCTCGCCCCCGACTTCGGCCTCCGCAGCGCCTGCGGCTGGACCGAGTGGCGGTTCGGGGTGCGGCTCGACGAAGCCGACCTCGCGCCGCTGGAAAAGACCGGCTACGACGCGCAGTCCTTCAAGCAACTCGTGAATCGCAAGGCCAACGAGGTGTATGCGAACCGGGAGATCGAGTATCCGGTGCTGGTGGGGCTCTCGCACTTCAGCGGCCGGCAGCCGGACGGCTCGAGGCGGCTCGACCGCGAGGGGCTCCTCGCCTGGGCGCAGGAGCGGTTCGATCCGTCGCTGCAGGAATCGGACCTTGCCTCGTCCGACCTCGACCACTTGCGGGCCACGCTCGTCGCGGCGAGCCGCCGCCGGCACGCCCGTGGCGACGACGGCCGGGACGAGATGAAGCGGATGGAGCGGGCCGTGCTGCTCCAGATCCTCGACAACGCCTGGAAGGACCACCTGCTGGCGATGGACCACCTGCGGTCCAGCGTCGGCCTGCGCGGCTACGCGCAGGTGGACCCGAAGGTGGAGTACAAGCGCGAGGGCATGCGGACGTTCGACCTGATGTGGAAGGGCATCGACGAGCGGGTCGTCGACATCGTCTACCGGATCGAGCAGGTCGAGGAGGACGCGCTCCGCAGCACGTGGCACGAGACGGCGGCGATTCATGCCGATGCCTCGACGGCCAGCCTTCCCGAGCCGCAGCCGGCCGGTGCGACCGAGTCGCACGCCGCCGAGGCTTCGCCCTCGGAGCCGATCCGCAACATGGCCCACAAGGTCGGCCGCAACGACCCCTGCCCGTGCGGCAGCGGCAAGAAGTTCAAGAACTGCTGCGGCAAGTCGAGCGGCGTCGCCGCCGGGTGACGAAGCCGGGAAGGCATGGTGCCTGTTCCGGCACGCCGGTGCCGACCTGCAGGCGAGTGATGCACCACTAGAATGCCGCTGCTCCTGAACGTCGTGTATCTCGTCGCGTTCGCGGCCCTGCTCCCCTGGATGGTGTGGCGCCGGGTCTCGGGCGGTCGCCCCGTCGCCGCCCCCTGGCGGCGCTGCGTCGGATCGGTCGCGGTCCCGCCCCCCCGCCCCGGCACGCCCCGCATCTGGATGCACGGCGTGAGCGTCGGGGAGGTGCAGCTGCTCGGCACCCTGGCCACGGAGATCGAGCGGCAGGCCGAGGCGGCGGGCCGGACGGTCGAGTGCCTGATCTCCAGCTCCACCACCACGGGCCTCGAGCTGGCCGCGAAGCGGTTCGGCGCCCAACGCTCCTTCCCCTGCCCGCTCGACTTCACGTGGGCGGTGCGCCGGGCGCTCGACCGCGTCGCCCCGGATTGCCTCGTGCTCGGCGAGCTGGAGCTCTGGCCCAATCTGCTCGAGTCGGCGGCGCGGCGCGGCATCCCCGTGGTCGTGGCCAACGCCCGGATGAGCGAGTCGAGCGCGGCGGGCTACCGCCGGATCCGCGGCCTCGTGCGCCGCATGCTCGGCTTCGTCGCGCTCGTGATCGCCCGCTCGCAGGCCGATGCCGACCGGTTCACGGCCCTCGGGGCCCGGCGAGTCGTCGTCACGGGATCGATGAAGTTCGACGGGGTTCGCGGCGACCGGACGGCGCCGGAGATCGAGCGGCTGCGGGGGCTCGCCGGATTCGCCGCCGCCGACGTCGTCTTCCTGGCGGGCAGCACCCAGGCGCCGGAGGAACGGCTGGCCGCCGAGGCGTTTCTGGCCCTGCGCGGGCCGCATCCCCGGCTCCGGCTGGTGATCGTGCCGCGGCACGTCGAGCGCGCCGCAGAGATCGGTGCGCTGCTCGACGGGCTGGGGCTCCGCTGGCAGCGGCGCAGCCGGCTCGAGGCGGACGGCGCCGATGCGGAGGCCCGCGTGCTCCTGGTGGACACGACGGGCGAACTGGCCTGGTGGTGGGGAACGGCCTCGATCGCGTTCGTGGGCGGGAGCCTCGACGGCAGGCGCGGCGGGCAAAACATGCTGGAGCCGGCCGCGTATGGAGCGGCGATCTCGTTCGGGCCCCACACCCGCAACTTCAAGGACGAGGTTCGGCGGTTGCTCGATGCCGACGCAGCCCGGGTCGTCGCCGATGGCGACGCCGTGCGACGATTCGTGGACTGGTGCCTCCGCGAGCCGGCGGAGGCGGCCGGGCTCGGCGACCGCGCGGCGACCCTCGTGGCCCAGCACCGGGGCGCGACGGCGGCCACGGCCCGGCTGATCCTCGACCAGCTCGACTCCACCCCCCGGAAAGCCCCCTGACGGGCTGGCCGGTTGCCGAGATCGATCCTGCCCCCGATAATCCGGGCTTCGTAGGGGCGCCGATCGCCGGTCCGCCCCGTTCGCCCACCAGACATCTCAAGCACGAGGCATCCTTCCGTGGCACAAGGAAAGTATCTGTTCACGAGCGAGTCGGTCAGCATGGGCCATCCGGACAAGTTGGCGGATCAGATTTCGGACGGCGTGCTCGACGCCTATCTGGCCCAAGACCCGCGCAGCCGCGTGGCCTGCGAGACGATGGTCACCACCGGCCTGGCCGTGATCGCCGGCGAGATCACGTCGCGCGGCACGATCGACTACCAGCAGGTCGTCCGCGACGTCATCCGGGCCGTCGGCTACACCGATGACGAGATGGGCATCGCCGCCGACACCTGCTCGGTGCTCGTCGCCGTGGGCAAGCAGAGCGGCGACATCGCCATGGGCGTCAACGAGGACGAATCGAAGGGCAAGGACATCGGCGCCGGCGATCAGGGGCTCATGTTCGGCTACGCCTGCAACGAGACGCCCGAGATGATGCCGCTGCCGATCGCCCTGTCGCACCGCATCCTCAACCGTCTCACGGAGGCCCGGCAGAAGGGCGAGGTCGATTGGCTGCGGCCCGACTCCAAGAGCCAGGTGACGATCGAATACGACGGCAATAAGCCCGTCCGCGTCGATACGGTCGTCGTGTCCACGCAGCACGCCCCCCACGTGTCGAACGAAGAGATCCGCTCCTTCGTGATCGACAAGATCATCAAGCCGCTGCTGCCGAAGGATCTCGACACCAGCGACATCACCTACCACATCAACCCGACCGGGCGATTCGTCGTGGGCGGCCCGCACGGTGACTGCGGCCTCACCGGCCGGAAGATCATCGTCGACACCTACGGCGGCTGGGGCCGGCACGGCGGCGGCGCCTTCTCCGGCAAGGATCCCACCAAGGTCGATCGCAGCGCCGCCTACATGGCGCGGCACGTCGCGAAGAACATCGTCGCGGCGGGCCTGGCCGACCGCTGCGAGGTTCAGCTCGCCTACGCGATCGGCGTCAGCGAGCCTGTGAGCGTGCACGTGGACACGGAAGGCACGGGGCGGGTGGACGACCAGCGGCTGTGCGAGATCATCCGCGAGTTCTTCCCGCTCACGCCGCGCGGCATCATCGACTACCTCGACCTGCGGCGGCCGATCTATCGGCGCACCGCGGCCGGCGGGCACTTCGGCCGCGACGGCTTCTCGTGGGAGCAGACCGATCGCGCAAAGGCGCTGGCCGAGTCGGCTCGTGCGGCGGCCGGCGTGGCCTGACGGGTCACATACTGCTCATGGCGTCCATGGCATCGCTCCGGCAGTTCGTCGAGCAGGTGGTGGCGGTGAGCGACCGCGAAGACGGCTCCGCCGTCGTCTGGTCGGCCACCGGCGCCGATCGGCGGCAGGTGGTGATGCTGCTTGCCGGGGCGGCGGGCACGATCGCCGCCACGGCCGCCCTGGCCTGCGGCTCCGTGCTCTCGTGGCGGCGGCTCTCCGGCGCGGCGGCCGCCTCGGTCGATCCGGCCGTCCTGCTGGCCGTGACGGCGGCGGGCATCGTGCTCATCGCGATGGCCGATGCCGCCGTCCGCGCGGGCGGTCCCCTCGTGGCGGCGGCGGCGGCCCGGGTCGGGCTCGCCCTCGCGGTCGCCGCCCTGGCCCTGCCACCGCGGACGGCGACCTGGCTCGACATCGCCACGAGCGGGGCCGCGGTGCTGGCCGCGATCGTCGCGGTCGCCCGCTGGCCCGGATCGCCCGTCGCAGCGGGCCTCGGACACCATCCCGCGGCGATCCGCGTCCGCCCCGGCCTGCCTGCCGCGGCGGTGCCTGCGCCGGTCGGCCGGAGACGCATCCGCCGGGCCGCGGCGCCCGGACAACTCCGGCAGCGGATCGAACGGTACGAGCTCCCCGCGGGAGGCGACTGCCTGCGGGGCCGCATCAACCTCGCGATCGCCGCCGGCGCCCGCACCGCCTCCGGCCACGTCGGCTTCTGTCCGGCGTTCAGCGAGATGCCGACGGTGCAGGTCACCACCGACTATGATGGCGTGGAGGCGACCGTGTCGGCGGCCGAAGTGCTCCCCTGGGGCGTGCGGGTCGAGTGCCGGCTTGCGGAACCGGCCGAAGAGGCGATAGAGATCCCGATCGACCTGCGGGTCCAGGCGCCGGGCTGAGGAACCAATGGCACGCTGGCCGCGACACGCTTGGACGACGCTCTTCACCTACGCCGTGATCTTCGGCGGATTTCCGCTACTCGGGCTTGTCTTCTGGATGTGGGTCCGCGGACGCTTCTGATCGCACCTGCCACAACACCGTGACACCGTCTTCGTCCATGCCGAATGCCGCCGCCGGGGTGCTCGAACCGCGGATCGCCGCCGCCCTTCACGATGCCGGCCAGGCGGCGCTGCTCGCCGCGTGGGACCGGCTCGAGGCCGCGGATCGCCGCACGCTCGGCGCGGACCTGTCGGCCGTCGATTGGGATCTGCTCCGCGAGATGCGGGCCCTGCAGGCTGCCGGCACGACCGCCACGCCGGGCCTGCCCGACCTCACGCGGGCGTTCACGCCGCCCTGCCTCGTGCTCGGCCAGGCCGACAATCCGATCCCGCCCGGCCGTGCTGTCGAACGCGGCACGGCCGCGCTCGCCGCGGGGTCGGTCGGCGCGATCCTCGTGGCGGGCGGCCAGGGGTCGCGGCTGGGATATGACGGCCCCAAGGGCCTCTATCCCGTGGGCCCGGTTTCGAAGGCCACGCTCTTCCAGATGCTGCTCGGCAAGCTCGTGGCGGCGCGGCGCCGCCACGGTCGCGACGTGCCGCTGGCGATCATGACGAGTTCGGCGACCGACTCGGCCACCCGCGACTTCCTGGCGCGGGAAAACTCCTGTGGGCTCGCCCCGGATCGAATCTTCGTGTTCCGTCAGGCCGATCTGCCCGCGCTCGACGCGACCACGGGGCAACTGCTCCGCGACCGTCAGGGCCGGCTCGCGCTCGCCCCGGACGGGCATGGCGGCATGCTCACGGCGCTGGCGCGGAGCGGCGGCCTCGACTGGTTCGCCAGCCAGGGCGTCGAGCACGTCGTCAGCTTTCAGGTGGACAATCCGCTGGCGATGCCGCTGCATCCCGAGTTTCTCGGCTACCACCTGCTGACCGAGGCAGACTTTTCCACGCAGGTCATCCGGAAGCGGGAGCCCGGCGAGCGGGTGGGGGCGGTCGTCGACTGCGACGGCGTGCACCGCGTGATCGAATACAGCGACCTGCCCCCCGCACTCGCCGCCGACCGGTCAGCGGACGGCCGCCTCCGGTTCCACGCCGGCAGCATCGCGGTGCATGCGTTCGCCCGGGCGTTTCTCGAGCGGGCCGCGGCCCACCGCGACTCGTTGCCGCTGCACATCGCCTTCAAGGCGGTGCCGTTCGTGGACGAACGCGGTGAGCGGATCGTGCCCCGGTCGCCGAACGCGATCAAGTTCGAGCGGTTCATCTTCGACCTGATGCCGCTCGCCCGCCGCGTGTGCGTCGTCGAGATCGACGCCGCCGATGGATTCGCCCCGTTGAAGAACGCAGCCGGCGCGGCCTCCGACACCGAGGCCCACGTGCATGCGGCCCTCGTCGATCACGCCCGACGGCTGCTCGCCCGCCGCGGCATCGAGGTGGCCGAGGGGGTCGCCGTGGAACTCGACACCGCACGCATCATCGACGAACACGACATCTCGCTGCCCGCGGGCACGCGGATCGAATCACCCCGGGTCGTCGGACGGGCCTGACGCCCGCGACGCCCCGGCACCACTCGGGAGACTCAGCACCGTGCTCCATGCAATCGTGATGGCGGGCGGCTCGGGCACGCGGTTCTGGCCGGCCAGCCGCGCCGCCCTGCCGAAGCAGTTGCTTCCCCTGGCGGGCGACCGCACGCTCCTTGAAGCCACCGTGGACCGCCTCGACGGACTCGTGCCGGCGGACCGGATCATGGTCGTGACGTCGGCGCGGCTGCTCGACGCGGTGCGCCGCCAACTGCCCGGGGTTCCCGGAGCGGGGCTCGTGGGTGAGCCCTGCAAGCGCGACACCGCTCCCTGCATCGGCTTGGCCGCCCTGCTCGTGTCGCGGCACGATCCCGACGCGACGATGGCGGTGATGCCGTCCGACCACGTCATCCACCCCGCGCGGAAGTTCCAGGATGCGATCCTGCAGGCCGCCGACCTGGTCGAGCACACGCCGGGCCGCCTCGTCACGTTCGGCATCCGCCCCACCTACCCGGCCGAGGGCTTCGGCTACATCCAGCAGGGCGCTCCCTTGACGGTGGCGGCGGGCGCGGCGCCGGCCCATGCCGTGGCCCGGTTTCGCGAGAAGCCGCCGGCGAGCGTGGCGGAGGAATACCTCGCCGCGGGCAACTACCTCTGGAACGCCGGCATCTTCGTCTGGAAGGCGGCCACCATCCTCGCGGCGCTCGAGGAGCGGCAGCCGGAATGCCTGGCCCACCTGCGGCGGATCGCCGCGGCCTGGGACACGCCCGAACGCGACCGGGTGTTCGACGCCGAGTTCGCCGCCATCAAGGGCATCTCGATCGACTACGCGGTGCTGGAGCATGCCCGCGACGTGGTCGTCATCGAGGCGCCGTTCTCGTGGGACGATCTGGGGGGCTGGTCCGCCGTGGCCCGGCAGCGGGGGGCCGACGCGGAGGGCAACACGGTCGTCGGCCGGCACCTCGGGATCGACTCCGTGCGGACGATCGTGCATGCCAGCGGCGACCACCTCGTCGTCACGATGGGCCTGGAGGATATGCTTGTGGTGCACACGCCCGACGCGACGCTGGTCGCCGACCGCTCGCGCGAGGAGGCGGTCCGCAAGGTCGTGGCGGAACTCGAGAAGCGAAACTGGCAGGACTATCTGTGAGCGCACGCGGGGTGATGACGGCTCTTTTCGTCGCGGTGGCCGGGGCGGCCGCGGCCGAGGCGGCCGATCCCGCGGTGGACCGTGACGCCCGCCTGCTGGAGGCGATGCGGCGGTCGCGGGAGGCGCTCGAATGGACCGACGAGGCGGTCCACCACGACTGGCGACTGCAGCGGCGGCCGGGCACCGACGCCTGCCGGATTCTCGACCCCGCCGACGGCGTCGTCCGCGCCGGATCCGCCGCCGACTGCCGCGCCGCCTTCGCGGGGATCGAAGCGGCGGCCGGTGTGCCGGCCGTGCGCGGCGAGGCGGTGATCCTCCTGCACGGGCTCGGCGAGGGCCGGGATTCGATGCGGCCCCTGGCCAAGCACCTCCGCCGCGCCCTCGACGCCACCGTGCTCACCTTCGGCTACGCCAGCGTGAAGGCCGACATCGACGCCCACGGCCGCGCCCTCGATCACGTCATCGAGGCGTTGCCGCATGCGACGCGGATCAGTTTCGTCGGCCACAGCCTCGGCAGCCTGGTCGTGCGCCGCTGGATGGCGCTGGCCCAGGATGACGACCTCGCCCGAGCCCACCGCGTGGTCATGCTCGGCCCGCCGAACCAGGGTTCCGACCTGGCGCGCATGGCCGGCAAGATCTGGGGCGTCGCCGCGCGGGCCGAAGGCGCCGCGCGGGACCTGCTCGTCGATTGGCGGAACGTGGCGCCGGGCCTGGCGGTGCCGGCGTGCCCGTTCGGCATCGTCGCCGGCGGCAAGGGGGATGCGGCAGGGTTCAGCATGCTGCTCGCCGGCGACGACGACGCCGTCGTCCGCGTCGATGAGACGCGGCTCCCGGGCGCCGCTGACTTCCTGCTCGTGCCGGTCCATCACGCCGCGCTGATGGACGACGCCGCCGTGCAGCGTGCCACCGCGTCATTCCTGCAAACAGGCCGTTTTTCGGCCGCGAACGGCGTCGTCGAGCGGCCGGGCGCTCCCGCCGCGGCGGAGGCCGAATGAACCGGTTTGGTTCGCAGCCGATTCCGGCCGGACGCGTCGCGGGCATCGACTACGGACGCCGCCGCATCGGCATCGCCGTGTGCGACTCCGAGCGGATCCTCGCCAGCCCGCTCTGCATCCGCCAGACCAACGGCGACCGGGCGGCCGACGCCGCGTTCTTCGAGGCGCTGGCGCGGGACGAGTCGCTCGTCGGCTTCGTCCTCGGGCTGCCGCTCCACGCCGACGGCACCGACAGCGCGATGTCGCAGGAGGTGGAGCGGTTTGGCGCCTGGCTGGGCGGCGTCACCCGGCTCCCGATCGCCTTTCACGACGAACGGTACAGTTCCCGCGAGGCGGCCGGCCTGCTGGCGGGCGTCGGCCTGACCCGGGGACGGAAGAAGGAACGCGCCGACGCCGTCGCGGCGCAGGTGGTGCTCGCCTCATGGATGGAAGCGCAGGCCCACGGCGATGGCGGCGCGGCACCGGGGCCCCTCGACGCATGAGCGGCGACCTGCGCACACCGCCGACGCGGATCATCGTCGGCTGCGGCTATCTTGGCCGGCGGGTGGCCGGCCGCTGGCTCGCCGCCGGCGACCGGGTGGTGGGCGTGACCCGCCGGCCGGCACGGGCCGCCGAGTTGGAAGCGGTCGGGATCGAGCCGCTCGTGGGCGACGTGACCGGCCCGGAGACCGGCTGGCTGCGGCACCTGCCCGCGGCGGAGACGCTGTTCTGGGCCGTCGGCTTCGATCGTGCGGCCGGAACCACGCACCACGACGTGCACGTGACCGGTCTCTCTCGCGTGCTCGACGCGTTGCCCGAGGCGGCGTCGCCGGCCGCCTGGCCGCGGGTCATCCTCTCGAGTTCGACCGGCGTCTGGGGGGACGAGGACGGCAGGATCGTGACAGAGGAGACTCCCGCCAATCCTTCCCGGGAGGCCGGCCGGGTGTTGCTGGAGGCCGAGGCGATCCTCCGCGGGCATCGCCACGGGCCCGGCGTCGCGCTGCGGTTCGCCGGCCTCTACGGCCCCGGCCGCCTGCCCAGGGTCGACGACCTCCGAGCCGGCCGGCCGATCGCCGCCGATCCCGACACCTGGCTGAACCTGATCCACGTGGACGATGCGGCCGCTGTGGTCTGCGCGGTGGCGGCTCGCGGGGGGATCCGGCCGCTCTACGTCGTCTCCGACGGCCATCCCGTCCTCCGCCGCGACTGGTACGGCCGCCTGGCCGCACTCACGCACAGCCCGCCTCCCGTCTGGGACGCCGCGGCCCCGCGGGTCCGCGGCGCCGACAAACGGGTCGATCCCACGGCGCTCTTTCGCGACGTGCCGCTCTCCCTCGCCCACCCCGATTCGCTCGCGGCGCTTGCGGCGCTGGTGACGGCAGGCGACTGACGTTCGGCGGACGACGTTGCGAGCCCCGCCGTCACTGCGGCACGGGCACCGCGGGAAACTGCGGGGACGGCGGCGCCGGCACCGGCGTCACCGGGAGGGTCCGTTCGGCCTGCTGCGGCGAGGCGGCCAGCGAGTTGCCGCCGGCGAGCGACCCGATGTAGTCGATCGCGACGTTCATTGCCTCGTCGAAGTAGAAGTCCCGCTTCACGACGGGCCGCTTCTGCATCTCCATCTCCTCGAGCTTCTTCTCCTCGTCCTCGGCCGCCTTGCCCTCGTTCCACTGCCGCTCGAACTCCGTCTCCACCAGCGAGATCGTCTTCTCGTCCTTCCGCCGCTGGTAGCGGGCGATGTCCTTCTCGAGTTTCTGGAACTCCTCGTGGCCGGATGTCCGGGCCCGGGACCGATCCCGCAGCGACGCGAGCAGCGACTCGTCGATCCGGCCACTGGACTGGAACGTCGCCGCCGGCAGCCTGTCGAAGGCGACCGCGTAGTCGAGATCCGACTCGCCGACCGGCAGGTGGGTCGTGATGCTCGGCAGCTCCACGTCGCTCTTCACCCCCTCGAGCTGCGTGCTGGCGCCCGACGGCCGGTAGAACTGCTGCATCGTGATCTTGATGGCGCCCAGGGACGGGGCGTTGTCGAACCGCTGAAAGAGTTGCCGGCCCAGGTCGAGCAGGCTCTGCACCGTCCCCTTGCCGTGGGTCGATTGGTCGCCGATGAGAATCCCCCGCCCGTAGTCCTGGATCGCACCGGCCACGATCTCGCTGGCGCTGGCGCTGAACTTGTTGGTCAACACCACGAGGGGACCGGACCACGCCACGCCGGGATCGGTGTCGTCGTAGACCTCGACCGTCTTGTCCTTCTTCTTGACCTGCACGACCGGGCCCCGGTCGATGAACAGCCCCGTCAACGAGATCGCCTCCGGCAGCGAGCCGCCGCCGTTGCTGCGCAGGTCGAGCACCACGCAATCGACTCCCTTCTGGCGAAACTCGTCCACCAGCCGCCTGCAGTCCCGCGTGCTGCTCTTGTAGTCGGCCTGCCCCTGCCGGGCGCCATCCATGTCCATGTAGAAGCTGGGCAGGTTGATCACGCCGAACCGGTAGGGCGTGCCGTCGGCCTTCGTGCCGTGCTCGATCACCTCGCCCCGGGCCTCGCTGTCCTTGAGCTCGATCTTGTCGCGGACGATGTCGTAAATCTTCGGCGCCGTCTGCCCGACCGGGATCAACTTGATGCGGACCACCGTGCCGCGCTTGCCACGGATCAGCTTGACGACGTCGTTGAGGTTCATGTCCACGACGTCCACCATCTCGCCCTCCGTGCCCTGCCCCACGCCGACGATGCGGTCCTTCGCCTTGAGCCGGCCGTCGCGGTCGGCGGCGCCGCCCGGCACCACCTCGGCCACGGTCGTGTAGCCGTCCTCGCCCTTGAGCGACGCCCCGATGCCGTCGAGTTGCAGCCGCATGCTGATCTCGAAATTCTCGAGCGTGCCCGGCGACATGAAGCTCGTGTGGGGATCGAGGCTGCCCGTGAGCGAGGTCAGGTAGGTTTCGAGCAGTTCGTCCGCCGTCATCTGGTGCATCCGGCGGGCGAAGCTCTTGTACCGCCGCCGCAGCTTGTCCTTGGCCTCATCGGGGGGCGTCTTTTCCATCTTCTGCACGAGCAGGTCGTACTTGATCCGCCGCCGCCAGAGATCCTCCGCCTCGGCCTCGGTCTTGGCCCACGCCGCCGTGTCGCGGTCGATGACGATCGACTCGTCCTTCGTGAAGTCCTGGGGCGTGTCGATGAGTCGCTCGATCAGCGGCAGACGGGAATCGACCCGTTGCAGAAACCGGTTGAGCACCTCGTAGGCGAACGAGACGTCCCCCCGCTTCACGAGGTCGTCGAGCGAATCCCGCTTCTGCAGGAAGGCATCCACGTCGGATTGCAGGAAGTAGACCTTCATCGGGTCGAGGGCCTCGAGGAAGGACTTGAACCACCGCCGGGCGACCTCGTCGTCGATCGGGCGGCCCAGGTAGTGCTCCCGCTCGAGAAAATTCCGGACGGCGAGCGTGATGGCCCTGTCGTTGGGGCCCGGCTTGGGGGCGGTGGCCGCCGCGGGCACCGGCGCGGCGATCCGCGGGGGCTCCTCGGCCCCGGCGACCGCCGCCAGGAGCGCCGCGACCACGAGGCAGGAGGCCGGGAACCGGGCCGGACGGAGAAAGCGGCTTCGACTCGGCTGCCCGGGCCTGCGCAGCGCCTGGATAGAAAGGTTCACGCGATCACTCCTTGCACGGTCTCGGGTCCGACGGCCACCCCGTCATTGTGACGATTCACGCCGTCCTTGGCGAGATGTTCTTTGCGACACGCAATCGGGCGTTTTGCAGCTCCGGGGCCGCCTCCAGCACCCGCGCGACGACGGCCTCGGCGACGAGTGGATCGGCCCCGAGGCGGGCCACCCGCAGCCATTCGACGTCCGGCCGCGCCGCGCGGCAGCGATCCACCGCCGCCGTGACCTGGTTCTCGACGTGACCCCGAAAGAGCAGATGTGGTTGCACGATGATCCTACGCACCGCGCCGGTCGTCGGGTCGCAGGTGGCGGCGAGCGCCTCGTCGAGCGTCGGCCGGGCCGCGGCCGCGAAGCCCAGCTGAAACGCGGCGGGCGGGGCGTCGTTCCCGGTGGACAGGTCGGCGAACGTCGCCAACGTCAGCCGGCACAGGTTGCACGCAGCGCGGGCGTCGCTCGAGCCGCGGCCCAGCATCACCAGCCGCGTGGCTGCGGGCGGCACCGGCGGCAGGGGGGC
>JBEIQP010000010.1:0-45132 GCA_040376455.1 Planctomycetaceae bacterium
AACGCGCGATCGGCGGCGGCGAACTGCGGCTGCTCCTGCAAGAGCTTCTGGAAGGCGGCCGCGGCCGGGCCATATTTTTTTTCGCCCGCCAGGCAAAGTCCCTCCAGCAGCCGGGCTTCGCCCGCCGCCGCGGCGTCGATCACGGGCTTGCCTTCCCGGGATTGGTTCAGGAGAAGCTGGGCGTCGGCCAGGCCGCCGGCATAGTCGCCGGTCCGCTGTCGCACGTCGCTGCGGGCGAGCAGGCCGGCGGCGGCGGCGGCCGATCCGGGATGCTGGTCGATCAACGCGGTCCATGCCTTGGCGGCGTCGGGCAGCCGGCCCCGCGCCTCGTGGCACCAGCCGCTGGCGAGCAACGCCCAGGCCGCCCTGCCACCCTGGGGATCGGCGGCGACCGCCTGCGCGAAGGCCTCGATCGCCTCGTCGAACGTGCCGGTGTCTTGTCGCAGTTGCCCGAGGCGGTACCAGGCGACGTCGCGATTGGCCGCCGTGGGAAACTCCCTGACGAGTCGCTCGGCCGCGGCCAGTGCGGCATTCCTGTCGCCCGCCTCCCGCAGTGCCCGTACCGCCAGCAGCAGCGCCTCGCTGCGACGGCTCCACTGCGGCCGAGCCTTTTCGATGGCGGCGAGCAGTTTGGCGGCCTCGGCGGGCTGCTCGAGTTCGACGAGCGCCGAGGCGTCGAGCAGCCACGCCTCCGCCTGCTGGTCGTCCTTCAGGCCGGCCGCGGCGCCGGCGAGCAGTTCGTGCACGAGCGGCCACTGTTTCTCGGCGGCGAGCGCGGCGGCCTGCCGCACTTGCCAGGCGGCCCGCCGCGGGGACTGCGGATCCGCGGCCACGAGTTCGGCGTAGGCCTGGGCCGCATCCGCATGCCGGCCCAGGGCGAGCAGGGACTCGGCGCGGATGGCGCGGACGTCGAGCACGGACTCGGCGTCGGCCTGCCGCGCGGGGCCGGCGAGGTAGGCGTCGGCACGCTTCAGGGCCTCGGCCGGCTTGTTCGTCTCCAGCAGGGCCAGCGCCGTCATCGACAACGCCGTCGCCGCGGCGGGAGCGTCGGGGTGCTTGTCGGCGATCGCGGCGTAGGCCGCGGCGGCCTCCTCGCGACGGTCGGGAATTTCCCAGAGCGCGTCGGCGCGGTCGAGCTCGAGCTTCGGCACGAGCGACGGATCGGCATCCTTGCGGCCGGCGATGTCGGCGAGCGCCTTCGTGGCGACGTCGAGGGCGCGGGGAGCCCGCTTGGCCTCGAGTTCCAGAAGCGCGAGCCGGTGGGCCGCATCAAACGCCTCAGGACCGGCGCCGGCCGCAGCCGTTTCCAGGAGCGGCCGGGCGTCGTTGGGTCGGCCCGCTTCCACCAGGGCACGGCCTGCCGCGATGCGGGCCTTCGCAGCCAACGCTGAATCGGCGTGGTCGGTCGCCAGGCGCGTGAAGGCTTCGGCGGCGCCGGCCCAGTTCTTCTGGTTCCACCGCGTGTTGCCGAGGCGATCGAGCGCCTCGGCCGCCCGCGGGCCCTTCGTGGCCGCAAAGGGCGCGAGGATTGTTTCCGCCTCCGCGGGCCGGCCGGCGGCGATGGCCACGTCGGCCCGCCAGAGGGCGACGTCCGGTGCGAGCCGATGCTGAGGGAAATCCCTGGCGAACCGGTCGAGCGTCGCCGCGGCCTCGGCGGGCTTGCCGGTCTCGGCGAGCCCGACGCCGAGCGCGTAGAGCACCTCCGGCATCCGCGGCGCGGAAGCGTGATCCTTGACGAACCGCTGCCAGGCGGTGATCGCCTCGTCGCGCTTGCCCGCTTGCCAGAGCGCCTCGCCCAGGAAATGAACCGCGTCGGCGGTCTGCGGCTGGCCGGGGCTCTTGTCCAGAAACTCCTTCAGCTTGATCGCCGCCGACGCAAACGCCTCGGGGCCGCCGTTCGCCTGTGCCGCTTCGAAACCGCCGCGGCCGAGTTCCCAGCGGGCCAACGCCACCGTCGCGGCGTCGGCCTTGCTCGCCGCCACGGCCTCGAAGGTCTGCGCCGCCGCCGGCCATTGGCCCGCCTTGAGCTGGCAGATGGCGAGGTAATAGCGGCCCTTCAGGGCCAGCGGATCGTTCGGATGGCTCTGGATCAGGGCCTGCCATTCCTCGGCGGCGAGGTCCCAGGCTTCGCGGTTCTGCAGGGCCGCCGCCGATGCATAGGCCGTTCGGGCGGCATCGCTCGATGCCTGCGGCTCGTCTGCTCCCGCCACGGCCGAGAACGCGACGAGTGCAGCCGCGAGGAGCGACGTTGCGAAGCGGCGGGCTGTCCTGCACATGGGCTGGTTGTGGCCGTGAGGGCGGGAGTCGGTGGCGCCGGCACCCCAGGAATGTACCCGCGCGCCGGCCGCCGTTGGAAACGCCGTCCGCGCGCGGCTGTTTTCGCGGCACGCGTCGATACAATGCCCGCCGGTGGTCGCCCACAGTAGCCCCGAGGAGTCTTCGGCATGCGATTCGTTCACCCCGGCCCGATCCTGCACGCATTCGTCCTGTCGCTCGCCATCTGCACGGCGGCCAAGGCGGCCGGCCCGGCCGACACCATCTATACCGGCGGCGACATCCTCACGATGCGCGGGCCGGCTCCCGAACTGGCCGAAGCCCTTGCCGTGAAGGACGGCAGCATCCTGTTCGTCGGCCCGCTCGCGGAGGCCAAGGCCCACGCGGGCCCGGCCACGAAGATGGTCGATCTCGCCGGCAAGACGCTCCTGCCCGGGTTCATCGACACGCACGGTCACTTCGTCTACTTCGGCAAGAACCTGGTCGATGCCGACCTCTTCGGCTGCACCGACATCGCCGACCTGCTGGCCCGGATGAAAAAGCAGGCCGAACGGACGCCCGCCGACGCCTGGATCGTCGGCTTCGGCTACCAGCCGCGGCAGATGAAGGAGGGCCGCACGCCCACGCGCGAGGAGCTCGACTCGGTGGCCGCCGACCGCCCCGTGATGATCGTCGATTCCTCGGGCCACCTCGGCGCCGGCAACGCGAAAGTCTTCGCCGTCGCCGGCATCACGGCCGACTCGCCCGATCCCGAGGGGGGCTCGTTCGCCCGCATGGCCGACGGGAAGTCGCTCGCGGGCCCGATGGAGGAGACGGCCCTCAACGCGGTCCGCAGCCAACGGCCCCCGTTCGCGGGCGAACTCGCCGATGCCGTGATCACCGGCGCCGCCAACCTCTGGGCCCGCTACGGCCAGACGACGGCGATGGAGGCGGGCCTCGGGCTCGGCAGCGACGACATCCAACTGGTGCTCAACGCGATCGACAAGCAGTTGCTGCCGATCGACCTCTACATCGCGGCCAAGGATTCGACCGTGGACAACACGCTCACCGCCGCCTACGGGGTGGCCTCGGCCTACAACCCCAAGCCCGACGGCACGCTCGAGAAGCTGCGGGCCTCCCGGACCGACCTCGACAAGCGATACGTCAACCGCGTCCGGCTCGGCGGCATCAAGTTCTGGCTCGACGGCAGCCTCGACACGGCCTGGTTCACGAAGCCGTATGCGACGAATCCGCCGGGCAAGACTGGCGCCTATTCCGGCTTCCGGCAGATTCCGGACGAGGTGATCGACGCCGCCTTCGACCGATTCTGGCCGACCGAGATGCAGATCCATCTGCACATGAACGGCGACGCCGCCGCCGACCAGGCCCTCGCCGCGATCGACAAGGCGGTGAAGAAGCACGGCATGCGGGATGCGCGGCCGGTGTTCGTGCACGCCTCGTGGCTGCGGATCGACCAGATCGAGAAGATGAAGGCCTGCGGCGCGATCCCGAGCTTTCTGCCGTCGGGCATCGTGTCGGGCGGCGACGGCGTGGTGAAGCTCTGGGGCCCGGAGCGGGCGGCCGGGGCGATGGCCGCGCGGACGTTCCTCCGGGCCGGGCTGCCGTTCACGTTCTCGCACGACGCGCCCGTCTCGCCGCAGCCGTGGATCCTGGCGCTCGTGGACGGGGGCACCAACCGGCGCAGCGGCTCGGGGCAGGTGATCGGCCCCGATGAACGGATTTCCCCCTACGACGGCCTCCGCGCCGTGACGGCGACGGCCGCCTACCAACTGAAGGAAGAGAAGACGAAGGGCACGCTCGAGGCGGGCAAGCTCGCCGACCTCGTGATCCTCGACAAGAATCCCCTCAAGGTCGATCCGCTCACGATCAAGGACATCGCGGTGCTCGAGACCATCAAGGAAGGGAAGACCGTCTACGCCGCCGGCAAATGAACGGCGGCATTCCGCCGCTCCGGGTGGTGGCTGTTCAAAACGCCGTGAAGAGCCAGGCCACGGCGATTCCCAGGCAGACCAGAGCCGTGACGATCACCCAGAGCGGCTTTCCCGGCCCCGCGTGGTCTTCCTCGGAAAGGTATCGTTCGCAGGCCGGGCACCAGGGGGAGTCTTCGAGGATTTCACGGCCGCAGTACGGGCACGGGACGGTGGCATCCTCGTCCGCGTCGTCGGCGAGATCCTCGTCGTCTTCCCAGTCGTCCTCGTCGTAATCGCGATTGGCCGTCATATCCAAAACCCTATGACACAGCGGGATCCGCCTGGAGCCGACCCATCCGCGCTCCGGTGCGTATAATAGCCAGTTGGAAGGTACATCCGGCTTGAACCGGGCGACCCACGCGGTTGCCCGACCCAACCTCGCGAAAGCAAAGGTGGTGACCTGAACTGGCAACAGTTCAGGAGGATGTGCGTCGGTTGCCGCGCCCGCCCTCGGAACGGGGGAGCGGCTTCAGGCGAAGCTTTCGGAGGAGTTCTGCGACGTGCGGGTTCGCCGGCGGCCGCGGGGCATCCTATGAAGGTCCTTCCTTTCTTCACCAAGAAAGGAACGCGGCATGACCATCGGCTTTCCATCGATTCGAGTGGACGGTAGCAACTGCCGACACCACCTCTGGGACAACAACGGCACCTGGTGGGTGCACTACACGCTCCACTTCGACGGCCGCAAGCGTCGCATCCGGCGGTCGCTGGGCACGGCGGCGGTCGGCGAGGCGATCCGGCGCAGGGACGAGCTCTTCGACCGGCTGCTGCGGGAAGGGGAACCGGTTCCGGAGCGGCGGCCGTGCACGCGGAGCGCCGACGACGGCCCCCCGACAATGCCTCTCCGCGAGTGGCTCTTCCCGTCCGCATGCGTCCCTGCGACGCGGCCCCCTTGCAGCCAGACCTGATCCCCCAGACCCATACCAGGAGCATGTGAAGATGAGCGACCGACGAACCTTGACGCTGTATCCCTACCTGCTGGGCGGCTCGTGCTGGGTCTTCGACGACGAGCGCACCGGCCTGAAGGAAGAAGCCTTCGTGCTGGGAATGACGGAGATGATCTCCCGGGTCGTCCGGAGCAAGCAGGTGCCGGATGCCGAGCGGGGATTCGCGATGACGTTTTCCGACCGTCCCTTCGAAGGGCACGACGTCGTCCTGCGCTGGTTGCGGTCGGACGGTGGTCTCGGCAACTGGTACGAGGGCACGGTGGTGGGCGAGCGCATGGAAGGCTGGCTCTGTCCGGCGCTGCTGCTCTATTTCCAGGAGGCTCCGCGGGCGATCTTCGTCCGCTGCGATCCGCTGCCGCCGGGCGTCACTCCGATCTGGGAGCCGCCGCCGGGGGCGACCGCGCGGCGATTCGTGGAGCCGCCGCGGCAGGAGGGCGACCATGACCGCGTGTGACCGCCCGTTCCGGGAATGCACCGGCGCGATCCGGCATCTCGATGCGGTGCGGGCCCGCCAACTCGTCGAACTGTTCGCCCGCCCGGCGGCGGCCGACGAGGGCGGGCTTGTCTTCGATGCCGGCGACACGGCGGCGGCGGCCACGCGGGGCGAACTCTCGCTCGGGCAGGGAGCGGGCAACGGGCATGCCGCCGCCGTCATCGGCTGCTACAGCACGCACCTCTGGCTGCACGAGTTGCTGCGGCTTCCGCTGTCGGTGGCTCGGGAACTCGCCCGGCATCGCGGGCACCTCTACCTCGACAAGCTGGTGGCGATCACCGATGCCGTCGCCGAGCAGCTCGCGGAGCATCGGGGCGGCGGGCTGTCGCTCAACAATCTGCGCCAGCTCTCCGCGCCGGCGGCGCGGGCGCTCGGCCGGCACGCCGGCGAGCTGTCGCTCGATCGGATCAGGTCGCTCAGCCCCGACGCGGCGCTCAGCCTCGCGCAGCACGCATGCACACTCTACCTGCAAGGACTCAAGCGGCTCTCCTCGGCCACCGCGGCGGCGCTCTCGCAGCATCGCGGCGACCTGTTTCTCAGTGGCTTCGACAAACTGCGCGGCCGCGTTGCCTGCCACCTGGCGCGGCACGGGGGCAAGCTCCACCTGCACGGGGCCACGTCGCTGTCGGATCCCGCGGCGGAGGCGTTTGGCGGGCGGGCGGGATATCTCTGCCTGAATCGCGTGGAGGAGCTCTCGCCGGCGCAGGCCCTGCTCCTGTCGGGCCACAGGGGGCCGCTGCTGTTCGGTCCGCTGGTCTTGGACGATGCGGTGGCCGAGTGCCTGGGCCGGCACGAGGGCTCGCTGGCGATCAACGTCCGGCGCGGCATCACGCTTGCGAGGCTCGAGTCGCTCATGCGGCACGTCGGGCCGGTCGTCGTGTCCGGCCTCACCGCGATCGACGAGCAACAGGCGCGGGTGCTGGCCGGGCAGGCGCGCTGGCGCGGGCATGACGGGCTTTCGGGCCTGTTTCTCGACGCCGTCGCGCACCTCACGCCGGCGGCGGCGGCCATTCTCGCGACGCACCGGGCGGGCGGGCTGTCGCTCAATGGGATCACGCGGCTCACCGTGGATACGGCGCGGGAACTCGTCAAGCACCCGATCGTCTGCCTCGATGGCGTGACCAGCGTCGGCGATCGGGTGGCTGCCATCCTCGCCACCCATTCGGGCGCGACGCTCTCGCTCCGGGGGCTCACGAGCCTGAGCCCTTCCGGGCTGGCAAAACTCCGCGCGAACCCGGGGATTGAACTGCCGCGGCGGCTGGATGAGGCGGGCCGCCGGCCGACCGGTCGGCCGTCAGCGACGCCACCGGATTTCGCACCGCCGAGCGAGGAGGAGATGACCCGCGGCATCCGGCGGATCGCCAGCGAGGGGGAAGCAGCCTTGCAGCGGTAGCCGTCCGTGGGAAAGGTCATCCCCGCCCTTTTTCCACGTGGCCGACCGCTGGATGGGCCGAGCGCTTCCCTGCTCGGCAGCCACCGCGTCGCTCCGTGCGCGGATCACCGCGACAGCAGCACCCGCAGGTGTCGGAACGACGCATCGACGATCGGCGCGACCGCTTCTTCGCGAAGCCGCATTTCGGCCTCGATCGCCTTTCGATCCAGCCCTTTCAGCCAGAGCTGCATCAACTGCCGCGACCGTGGGTGGAGGAGGGACAGCGCCTCTTCGAGGCGGTTCGGCGTTTGCCGCTCGTGTGAGCAACGGTCCATCGTGTCCTCCGTTTCTTCGCGTGCTGCCGGCTGACCGCGCGGAGTGCCCGGCCCGGAGAACGGTGAGTGTGCATACGGCAGGGACAACCTTGGTCCCAGGTGCCCCGGCCGTCCGGGCCCCGGTTTTTCCGCTCTCCGGCCGTCCCCACCCGGGCGAGACGGGGCTCTGCAGCGAGGGCCTTGAGGAATCGTGGCATGCCGACGTAGGTTCGTGCCGTGGCCGCTGGCAGGCTGACTCGGCGGCGTCCCGGAAACGCGGCGGGGGACCGACGCCCCTGATTCGAGGAATCGACGCATGTCCAACCCGGCCGGCAGACGCCTCTCCTTTCTCGACCGCTACCTGACGGTCTGAATCTTCTCGGCCATGGCCCTCGGTGTCGCGATCGGCCGTTTCGTACCCGGCGTGGACGCACTCATCGATCGGTTTCAGGTCGGCACGACCAACGTCCCCATCGCCGTCGGTCTCATCCTGATGATGTACCCGCCCCTGGCCAAGGTGCGGTACGAGGAGTTGCCGAAGGTCTTTCGGGACTGGAGGATCCTCGGCCTGGCCTTCGTTCAGAGCTGGATCGTCGGGCCGGCGCTCATGTTCGCGCTCGCGGCGGCGTTTCTGCACGATCGGCCGGAGTACATGGCCGGGCTCGTGCTCGTCGGCATCGCGCCCTGCATCGCGATGGTCATCGTGTGGAACGAGTTGGCGAAGGGCGACGCGGAGTACGCGGCCGCCCTGGTCGCCTTCAACAGCGTGTTCCAGATCCTCTTCTACAGCCTGTACGCCTGGTTCTTCATCACGTACCTGCCGCCCGCGTTCGGCCTAAAGGGGGCGGCGGTGAACATCGGCGTCGGCGAGATCGCCACAACGGTGGCGATCTACCTCGGCATTCCCTTCATCGCCGGACTGCTCACGCGATTCGTGCTCATCGGGCTGCGGGGTCGGCAGTGGTATGAACGCGTCTATATTCCGACCATCAGCCCGGTCACGCTGGTCGCCTTGCTGTTCACGATTCTGGTGATGTTCAGCCTGAAGGGGAATCTGATCGTGCAGATTCCGCTCGACGTGCTCCGGATCGCGGTGCCGCTGGTCCTCTTCTTCGTGACGATGTTTCTCGTCACCTTTTGGGTGGGCAGGCAGATCGGCGCCGACTACTCCAAGACGGCGACGATGGCATTCACCGCCTCGAGCAACAACTTCGAGTTGGCGATCGCCGTCGCCGTGGCGGTCTACGGCATCCATTCCGGAACCGCGTTTGCCACGGTCATCGGTCCGCTGGTGGAAGTGCCCGTTCTCATCGGACTCGTGAACGTGGCGTTGGCGTTTCGCCGCCGATTCTTCGGCGGCTCCGTCGGCGATCGGCCCGAGGTGCCGGGAAGGTGTGGGATCGGTGGCGGTGGTTGCCAGGGAGGTGGAGCATGAAAAAGGTTCTCTTCGTTTGCATTCACAACAGCGCGCGGAGCCAGATGGCCGAGGCGTTTCTCAACCATCTCTGCCCCGACCGGTTCGAGGCCCACAGCGCCGGCCTCGAGCCGGGCAGGCTCAATCCGCTGGTCGTGGAGGCGATGAAGGAAGTCGGCATCGATCTGTCGGCCGCGCAGACGAAGAGCGTCGCCGATATGCTCGCGCACGGGCCGGAGTTCTCGCACGTCGTCACCGTGTGCGACGAGGCGAGTGCGGAGCGCTGCCCGGTGTTTCCCGGGAGCGTCGAGCGGCATCACTGGGGCTTTCCCGATCCATCCGCGCTCACCGGAACCGCGGAGGAGCGATTGGCGGCGGTCCGCGACATCCGCGACGCCATCCGGGCCCGGGTGTGCGCGTGGTGCAGCGGCCAGCCCGCCGGCTGAGCGCGGGGCCGCATGAGCGGGTTCAGTCGGCGAGCCGAGGGGCGTCGTCCAGGAGCAAGGCCAGGCCCAGCAGCAGCCGCAGGCCGCCCCCGTCGATGACCGGATTGCGGCAGCCGGTCGGCCGGTCCGGCGGGGGCAGCATCGCGGCGAGTTCGCCCGCGTCGAGCAGGGCATGCAGCCGATGCCGCGCCGGCTCCGCAGCCCGGCGCACCGCGATCCAGCGGGGGTGATCCACGTTGAAGAGCCGTTCGTAGCGGCGCGGGTCCCGCCGCCGCACGTGGCGCCACCACCACCGTCTCAGGCCGCGATCGAGCGACCGGAGCGGCGCCGCCGCACGGGCGGCCCACCCCCGGCGGCCCCCGAGCGGTTCGAACCGAAACGAATTCGTGTCGAGCGGGATCGCGCAGAGTGCGGGGCTGCGGACCCGGAGAATCTGTTCCTCGAGCACGCGGTCGGCATAGGCTTCGACGGGCAACCCGAAGAGCGCCGCGAAGAACCGACGGTCGGTGCCGGGGATGAGCGGCCAGGAGAAGAAGCTGGTGCGGTGCACCGTGGTGGCGATGTGGTTGCGGACCCGCTGATCCCACCGCAGCAGGCTCGACTGCAGTTCGGGGGGCGATGGGCCCCCGAGACACGCCGCCTCGAGCCGTCCGATCGCCGTCGCGACGAGGTCTGCGCCGTCGGCGCCGAGCAACGCGGGGAGCCGAGCGGCGGGCACGCCCCACAGGTTCATACGGGCCACCAGCGGAAGGAATTCCCAGCGGCCGGTCTGCGGGTCGCGGCCGTTCGCATGCGACACCGGCTCGAAGACCCAGTCAAACCCGATCCCGGACCAGAAGCATGCCGCCGTCGATCGGGCCGAGCCCAGCCCCTCGGCGAAGTCGTCCGCGCCCGGTGCCGAATGGAGGTGAGAGAAACGCACGGCCTTGCGAACGCGGTCGGGAAAGCCGGCGTCGAGCGATTCGGTCGATACCACCTCGATCGGCATGCCGAGCGCGCGGGCCACGGCCGACCCCGCGACCACTTCGAAGTCGTCGGGCCGGCCCAGCACCAGCGCCCGGCTGGGCATCCCCTCCGCGGCGAGGATTCCCGCCACGAGCCTGGAGTCGAGCCCGCCGGAGAGTAGGAGCGACGTCTCTCCCGTCGGCGGCCGATGCCTGCGGATCGCCGTCACCAGTTCATGGTCGATGCGGCGGCGGGTTTCGTCCGGGGTCTCGCGCGGCGGAGGCGGCGTGCCCACGAGCCGGTGCGCCTCCACCTCCGTCACCTGCCCGAACCGCCAACGCACCTGGTGCCCGGTCGCCAGCCGGCGGATGCCGGCGAGGAGCGGCCGGTTGTCGAGCGGGCCGTGCGCGAGCAGGATCCCGGCAAGCCCCAGCCGATCGATCCGCGGCCGAAAGGCGGGATGCGCCGAAAACACCGCCGGGGTGGTCGAGACGATGAAGCCGCTCTGGCCGACCGGCCCGAAGACGAGGGGAAACATCCCGAACGGATCGACGCCGGCCACGAGCCCGGCAGCGGGGTCGTGGACCACTCCCACGTGATAGCCGTCGAACAGCTGCGGCTCCGCGGCCGGTGCGAGCCACCGTTGCGCAAGTTGCCCGGCCGTTAGGTGGTGGCCGCCGTCATCGATCGCATGGCCGATGAGGAGGGCGAACACGCCGCCCTCTCGATGGACGCTCACGGGGGTGTGGGGCCCGCAGGCCCAGATCGCGACGAGCGGGCCCGACCGCTCCTCGAAGAGCGTGGCGTTGGGCAGGTCCGCGAACTGCCGGCCGACGGCCGCCGCGAAGGCATCGCGGGCGGAAGCATCGTCATCGACGAGGATCGCAAGGTGGGCCATGGGCGGCGATTCTATCCGGAGCCTGCCCGCGGGACTCAATGCGGCTGTGTGCCGCGCGGCCGTCGAGCGAGCCAAGACCGGGGTTTCCGCCGGCCCGAGGCCTGGTGGGCCTGCCGGAGGGTAGGCTTGAACGCCCGTCGGGAGAATGGATTTCACCATGCCGTTTCGGATCAACCTTCAGGAGCGGGCCGCGCCGATCCGCGCCCTGCTCACGTGGCTGTCGATCGCCGCTCCGCTCGGTGCCGCGGTCGGCTCGGCGGTCGCGCTGTTTCTCCGGCTGCTGGACCTGGCGACGCAACTGCGGCTCGACCATCCCGCGCTGCTCTGGGGGCTGCCGGTCGCCGGCGCGTTGCTGGGCTGGCTCTTCGCGTCGTTCGGGAAGTCGGTCGAGGCGGGCAGCAACCTGATCGTCGATGAGATCCACAGTCCGGGCGGCGGGGTGCCCCTGCGCATGGCGCCGTTGGTCCTGATCGGAACCGTCGTGACGCACCTGTGCGGTGGTTCCGCGGGCAGGGAGGGAACGGCCGTCCAGATGGGAGGCAGCCTGGCGGGCGGTGCGGCCCGGCTGATCCCCTGGCTGGATCGGGATGACGTGCCGACCCTGCTGATGGCGGGCATCGCGGCCGGGTTCGGTGGCGTCTTCGGCACGCCGGTCGCCGGGGCGCTATTTGCGCTCGAGGTGATCGCCATCGGCCGGATGCGGTACCACGCCATCCTGCCCTGCCTGATCGCGTCGATCGCGAGCGATCGAACGTGCGCTGGATGGGGCATCACGCACGCCCACTACGAGGTCGCATCCGCGGCGGCGCCCGCCGCGGTCGCGGCTCCGTTCAGCTGGCACCTGCTGGCGTGCGCCGTCTGCGGCGGCATCGCCTTCGGCCTCGCGAGCGTGCTCTTCGTCGAACTGGCGCACGGGCTTCACGGGGCGTTCGCGCGGTTCATCCGCCGGCCGATCCTGCGGCCCGTGATCGGGGGCGGCATCGTCGTCGCACTGGCCGAACTGCTCGGCACGCGGGATTACCTCGGACTCGGCGTGACGGCCGCCGCTCCGGGCGGCGTGACGATCGGGACGGCGTTCGAGCCGGGCGGAGCCGAGCCGTGGAGCTGGTGGTGGAAGATCGTCTTCACGGCCTTCACGCTCGGCTCGGGGTTCAAGGGAGGCGAGGTCACGCCGCTGTTCTTCGTCGGCGCGACCCTCGGCAACCAGTTGGCCGCGATCGTCGGGGCGCCGGTTGATTTCATGGCATCGCTCGGGTTCGTGGCGGTGTTCGCCGGGGCCACGAACACGCCGCTGGCCTGCACCGTCATGGCGGTCGAGCTGTTCGGCGGCGGACACGTGCTCTACCACGCCGTGGCATGCGTGCTGGCCTATCTCTGCAGCGGCCATTCGGGCGTCTATCTGTCGCAGCGCATCGACACGCCGAAGATCGGCCGGAGCCCCGTCGGACCGGAGGCGTCGCTCCGCGCCGCGCGGGAAGCGGCCGTGCGGAGAGCGGCGGAACCAACGGGAAACGGTCGGTGACGACCGGTTCCCCGGAGTGTCAGACCGCCCGGGCGAGGACGAGCGAGGCGTTGTGGCCGCCGAACCCGAAGTTGTTCGACATCACGACGTCAACCGTGGCGTCGCGGGCCACCTTCGGCGTGTAGTCGAGGTCGCAGAGCGGGTCGGGCGTCTCCAGGTTGATCGTCGGGGCGATCACGCCGCGATTCAGCGTCAGCGCGCAGATCACCAGCTCGATGCCGCCGCTGGCGCCGAGCGTATGGCCCAGTTGGCTCTTCGTGCTGGAGAGCGCGAGCCGCTTCGCGTGATCGCCGAAGACCCGCTTCACGGCCGCCGTCTCCGCCTTGTCGCCGAGGGGCGTGCTCGTGCCGTGGACGTTGATGTAGTCGACCGCGTCGGCGTTGATGCCCGCGTCGCGGAGCGCCATCGTCATCGCCCGCGACGCTCCCAGGCCCTCGTCGTCCGGCTGCGTGATGTGGCCGGCATCGCCACTGGCGCCATATCCCTTGAGCTCGCCATAGATCCGGGCGCCACGTCGCCGGGCATGCTCAAGTTCCTCGATCACCACCACGCCCGCCCCCTCGGCGAGCACGAACCCGTCGCGGTCGGCGTCGAAGGGCCTGCTCGCCTGCTGCGGGGCGTCGCTGCGGAAGGAGAGCGCCCGCATGTTCTGGAAGCCCGCCAATCCCATCGGCGTCAGGGCGGCCTCGCTGCCGCCGGTCACCATCACGTCGGCATCACCGTATTGGACCGCCCGCAACGCGCTGCCGATCGCATGCGACGCGCTGGCGCACGCGGTCGCCGCGGCGATGTTCACCCCCTTCGCGCCGAACATCGTGGAGACGTGGCCGCTGGCGGTGTTGAGGAGCAGCTTCGGGATGAAAAACGGGGAGACCTTGTCGATGCCCTTGGTCAGGAGCCGCTCGTGCTGGGATTCGAATTCGAACAGCCCGCCGATGCCGGACCCGATCGCCACGCCGCAGCGATAGGGATCCTCCTTGGAGAAGTCCAGCCCCGAGTCAGCGACGGCGTCGATGGCCGAGGCGAGGGCGAACTGGGCGAACCGGTCGAGCCGCTTGAGCTCCTTGGCGTTGGTGATGTTTTCCTTTTCCGGTTCCCACGGCACCTCGCCGCCGAACTGGACGCGAAAGCCCGAGACGTCGAACAGCGTGATCGGGCCCACGCCGCTGTCTCCCCGCACCAGCCGCTCCCAGAATTGGCCGATTTGCCTGCCC
The DNA here is from genome assembly GCA_040376455.1 of Planctomycetaceae bacterium. Taxonomy (GTDB): domain Bacteria; phylum Planctomycetota; class Planctomycetia; order Pirellulales; family UBA1268; genus QWPN01. The sequence goes on from JBEIQP010000010.1 coordinate 13,807, forward strand.
AGCGAGGTGACGACCCCCAGCCCCGTGACTACGACGCGTCGCTTCATGCTCGATCCCCGGTCACTCCTTCGTCGATCCCTGTCCCTGGTCGATCCCTGTAATGGTTTCCGCGACGCCTAGCGGAACTGCTGGCACCAGTAGGCGGTGCCGTCGGCCGCGTAGGCGACGGCGACGCCGATCCGAGTGTAGCCCCGATCGAGGATGTTGGCGCGGTGGCCGCTCGATTGCAGCCAGCTCGAGACCGCCTCGGGGGCCGACGTCTGGCCCATGCCGATGTTCTCGGCGACGCCGCTGCCATGCGCGAGGGTGCGGCTGCGGGCCATCCAATGGGCGTGACCACGGGCTCCGTTCATGAGTCGGGCGTCGGCGGCCAGCGGCGGCAGGCCGCTCCGCGCGCGGGCGGCGTTGGTGCCGGCGATGACCGACGCCTCGGCCTGCGAGAGTGTCGCGCCCGCGGCCGCCGGCGGCAGCGCCTCGCGCGACACGCCCTCGGTCGCGAGACACGCGATCGCCAGCGCCGCAACGTATCGGATGATCGTCCTGTGTCCGTGCATCATGGGTGTCTCCCTGTCGTTCGTGAATCGCGACCGATCGCGGCCCGGGCCTGCGGCGGAAGCCGTGCCCGAAGCGGGGCCGGTTCTACGGCCGGAATCCGCAACGTGTCAAATTCCCGTGGCCGGCCCGCGCGGCCCCCCCCGACGAGCGCCGTTGGCCGCGCGGCGGGGGCGCTGCATACGATGATCGCGAGTGAACGACGGCAGGGACGTCTCCTCCGGGGAGCGAGTCTCATGCACGTCCATTCCGTCGATGCGGCCGTGAGGGCCGCGCCGGCCGGCCCACGGGCGGCCGCGGCCGATGCCGCCACGCTGCGGGTCGGGCTCGTGGGGTGCGGCGCGTTCGCCCGGTTTTCGATGGCGCAGTACCGGCGGCTGCCGGGCGTGACCATCGCCGCCGTCGCCGACATCGACGCCTCCGCGGCGCAGCGGGCCGCCACGGAACTGCAGGCGCGGGCATCCGCGCCGGACGACATGCTCCGCGCGGCCGAGATCGACCTCGTCTACATCGCGACGCCGCCGGCGCTCCACTCGAGCCAGGCCCGGCTGGCGCTGCTCACCGGCAAGCACGTGCTCGTCGAGAAGCCGTTGGCCACCACGCTCGACGACGCCCAGGCACTCGCCACGCTCGCCGGGCAGCGGGGGCGCATCTGCGTCGCCAACCTCGTCGAGCGCTACAACCCGCTCGCCGACGCGGTGAAGCGGATCATCGAATCGCGGCTGCTCGGGGAGCTGCTGCACGGGGTGTTCGTGAACGAGGCGGCCGACGAGGGGCTCGGCAGGGGGCATTGGTTCTGGAACCGCGACGTCAGCGGCGGCATCTTCGTCGAGCACGGGGTGCACTTTTTCGACCTCGTCGCCTCGTGGCTCGGCCAGGGCCGCGTGGTGGCGGCGGCCCGCAGCGTCCGCCCCGGCGGCGCCGAGGCGGCGGTCGAGGAGCAGGTGATGTGCACCTGCCGCTATGCGGCCGCCGACCCCGCGGCGGATCGGTCGCGGCCGCGGGCCCCGCACGAAGGCGTGCTCTTCCACTTCGAGCACGGATTCCATCAGCCGTCCCGGATGGATCGGCAGGAGATGCGGCTGGTGTTCGAGCGCGGGGAGGTCCGGCTCTTCGACTGGGTGCCCACGCACGGCACGGTGCGCGGGCTGCTCGACGAGGCGACGACCGCCGCGCTGACGGCGCTGGTGCCGGGCAGCAGCGTCCACCGCGCCGAGGTGTTGGAGGGCGACGCCCGGCACGTGCGCGGCCGCTTCAAATCCTTCGACGCGTCGGCCCTCGTGGAGATCACCTTCACGACCGGTCTGGAGAAGTTGGAGATCTACGCGCAGGTGGTCCGCGATCTGGCCGCGGACCAGATCGCCGGCATCCGCGACCCCGCCCACGTCCGTCGGCTCACGGAGGCCGACAGCGTGGCGTCGGTCGCCATGGCCTGCGCGGCCGATCGGATCGCCCTCGGCGCCGGCTGAGCGGCGGCGGCCGCGGCCCGTGCGGGATGAAAACCGCCGTGGATGGTAGCCTACCCGGCCGCCACGTCGGCCACGTTCATCCTCCCCCGACACGGGTGCTCCATGTCCACGCCGTTGCTCCTGCAGCCCTTTCAACTCCACGACCTGACGCTGCCGAACCGGGTGGTGATGGCGCCGCTGACGCGGTCGCGGGCCGGCGCCGACCGGATTCCCAATGCGACGATGGCCGAATACTACGCGCAGCGGAGTTCGGCGGGGCTGATCGTGTCGGAGGCGACCACGATCTCGGAACAGGCCAACGGCTGGATGGAATCGCCGGGCATCTACACCGACGCGATGGAGGCGGGCTGGCGGCTCACGACGGACGCCGTCCACCGGAAGGGCGGGCGGATTTTTCTGCAGCTCTGGCACCTCGGCCGGGCGTCGCACAGCAGCTTTCACGGTGGGCGGCTCCCGGTGTCGGCGTCGGCCGTCAAGCTCAACGGCGATGCGATCGCCACGCCCACGGGCAAGCAGCCCTACGAGGTGCCCCGGGCGCTGGAGACGCACGAGATCGCGGGCATCGTCGCCGACTACGCGCGGGCCGCGGAGCGGGCGCAGGCGGCCGGGTTCGACGGCGTCGAGATCCATGCCGCCAACGGGTATCTCATCGACCAGTTCCTGCAAGCGAAGACCAACCTGCGGACCGACGCCTATGGCGGCAGCATCGAGAAGCGGCTGCGCTTCCTCGGGGAGGTGGTCGCGGCGGTGGCGGCGGTGTGGCCCAGCCGGCGCGTGGGCGTGCGACTGTCTCCGAACGGGGCCTTCAACGACATGGGCTCGCCCAACTATCGCGAGCAGTTCACCCAGGCGGCTGCGATGCTCGATCGGCACGACCTCGGCTATCTCCACGTCGTCGATGGTCTGGGGTTTGGGTTTCACAATCTCGGAGAGCCGATGACGCTCGCCGAATTCAGGGCGGTGTTTCGCGGACCGTTGATCGGCAACTGCGGCTACACGCAGGAGTCGGCCGAGGCGGCGCTCGCGGGAGGGCAGGCAGATCTGATCGCCTTCGGCCGGGCCTACATCAGCAATCCGGATCTCGTCGAGCGGTTCCGAAACGGCTGGCCGTTGGCCGCCGCGGCCCCGATGTCGGCCTGGTACGCGCCGACCGGTCCCCAGGGCTACACCGACTTTCCCGCGTACCGGTAAGCCCGACCGCCGCCCCGCCCGCGGAGGTTTGCAGCCCCCTCTGGACATATCTGGACAAATGATCACAATGCTGCCGGTATGAAGTCGTCACGGAAGAAGACTCCGGCCGCCTCGGGCACCGCGTTGCCGAACTGGCACAAGCTCGAGGTGCCCGTGCCGGAGCGGAGCGGCCTCACGGTCGTCGCGGGAGGGCTGCCGGGGCGCCGATCCCCGGTCGCGAATCGTCTGCTCGAGTCGATCGCGGCGGCGCGTCCGGCGGCGGCTGAAGGGGCCGCGGCCGCGCTCGACCCCACCTGGCTGATCGCCCCGTCGCGGCGCGTCGGCAACGAATGGGTCGAAACGCTGGCGCGGATCGGCCACCCCACGGCCAACCTGCACGTCACCACGATCTCCGCGCTGGCCTACGACATCGTCTCCGAGTCGCTCGCCCGCGCGGCGGTCGAACTCGCCCCGCCTCGCGCGAAACTCGTGGCCGTCGAACGGCTCCTCTTTGAGAGCCGCGACGAGCTCCGCTTCTTCAAGGAGCGGAGCGGTTCGCTGCGGAGGCTCGCCGAGCGGATCCTGCAGAGCCTCGAATCGCTGCGGGCGGCCGGGCTCTCGGCGGAGGAGGTGGCCCGCGGGCTGCGACACTCCGACAAGGGGCACGACCTCGCCCTGCTCGCGGATCGCTACGAGGCCGCGCTCCGGGGGATGCGGCTGATCGACGCCGCGGGCGAACTGGCCATGGCCGCGGAGCACGTCCGCGCCGGCCGCGTGCCCGCCGCCATCCGGCGGCTCCTGGTGCCGGACGATCTCGAGATGCCCCGGCTCGAGCAGGAGTTGCTCGACGCCCTGCAGTCGGCGCCGCAGGTGCGCGTGTGCACGCTCGCGACCGATCCGCCGTTGTCTCACGAGCCTGCGGCGGTCGCGCTCGACCGCGTGACGATCTTCCGGGCGGCGGGGGAGGCCAACGAGGTGCGGTTCGTGCTCCGCACCTGCCTGCGGCTCGGGCTGCGGCTCGACGAGATCGAGGTCGTCCACACCGACCCGGCCACCTATCCGTCGCTGATCCGCGAGATCGTCGCGGCGCTGCCGGCCCTCGACGAGGAGCGGGGCGGTGGAAGCGAGGTGCCGCTGCCGGTCACGTTTGCCGACGGCCTGCCGCTGGCCGATTCGAAGCCGGGCAGGGCGTTGTCCGCCTGGCTGCAATGGCGGCTCGAGGGGCACCCGCAGTCGGGGCTGGAGCGGATGCTGCGGGATGGTCTGATCGAGCTCCGCGACCGGTCGGCCGACGTGCCGCGCTCGCCGGCGCTCGCCCGCGAGCTGCGGCGGCTGCACGTCGGACGCGGCCTCGACCGCACCGTCACGCTCGTCGCCGACGCCGTGACCCGCGTGCGGGCCCAGGCTCCCGCGAGCTTCGCGCGCGGCAGGCACGACGACGACGGGGCGGAAGACGCCGGCCTGGTCGGCGCCGCGCAGCTTCAGGCGCGGAAGGAGCGGCATCTGCGGCAGCTCGAAGGCCTCGGGGCGGTCGTGCGGCAGTTGGCCGACTGCGAGGGAGACGGTTCGGAAACCGCCGACTCGGTGCTGCGCGGAGCGCGCACGTTCATGGACCTGCTCTGCGGCTCCGAGAGCGAGTTCGACGGCAACGCCCGGCGGCTGATCCTCGACGAGATCGACGCGATGCTGCAGTGGCAGGGGGCGCACGCCGCGAGCGGGGCCCGCGACATGCTCGACTGGCTGGAGCAGTTGCCGGGCGAGATGGTGGTATTGGGCGCCGGGCCCAGGCCCGGCTGCCTGCACGTCAGCTCGCTGGCCCGCGGTGGGCACTCGGGCCGCCCGTACACGTTCCTGCTCGGGCTCGACGAGAATCGGTTTCCCGGGGGGGCCGCGACCGACCCCGTGCTGACCGACGCCGACCGGTCGCTGATCAACACGGCGCTGCCCGCCGCATCGCTCGTCGTGGCCCGCGACGCCGCCGCGCGCAACCTCGACCTGTGGCGGCGGTTTCTCGCCCGCATCCGCGGCCCGCTCTGGCTCGGATTCTCATGCCGCGACACCGCCGAGGATGCCGAGGTCTTTCCCTCCCCGGCGCTGCTGGCCCTCTTCGCGCAGGCCACGGCCAACCCGCTGGCAAAGGTCGATGATCTCCTGCACACGCTCCCGCCCGCCGAAACGCTCGTGCCCGCGGAGCCGGCGGCCGCCCTCGACGAGACCCAGTGGTGGCTCGCCGCGCTCGGTCCGCACGCGACCGCCGACCAGATGCAGCGGGCGCTCGCCACGCATCGCGACCACCTCGGATGTGGTCAGGCCGCGATGGCCGCCCGCGGCTCGAGCGAGTTCACGCCGCACGACGGCAACGTGCCGCTCGCCGGTCCGCTCCTCGATCCCCGGGCCAACGACGGCCGCGTCGCCTCGGCGAACAGTCTCGAGACGCTCGGCAACTGTCCGCGGCGGTTCTTCTTTCGCTACGGGCTCGGCGTCGAACCGCTCGACGCGTTCGACGACGATGCCGATCGATGGCTGAATGCGATCGATGCGGGCAGCCTCATGCACACGGTGCTCGAGCGGTTCATGCGGCGCATCATCGAGCGGGCGGAGCTTCCCCGGCTCGACCGGCACCTCGACGAACTCTGCGGCATCCTCGACGAGGAGCTGGAGCGGAGCCGCCGGCTCCATCCGCCCCTCACCGAACTGTCGTTCGCCAGCCGCCGCGCCGAATTGCAGGCGACGATGCGCACGTTTCTCCAGGACGAGGAGCGGTCGTGCCGTGAGACGGGGCTGCGGCCGGTGGCGCTCGAGACGGCGATCGGTGTCGAGCCGGCCGACGCGGGCACGCCGTTCGACTGCCGGGAGCCGGTGACGGTGACGCTCGCCGCGGGGGAGACGATCCGCCTCCGCGGACGGATCGACCGCATCGACGTCCGCGACGACGGCACCGGCACGGCGGCGTATGCCCTGTGGGATTACAAGAGCGGCAGCAGTTTCGGGTTTCCGGCCATCGGGGCGGAGGATCCGTTCGACTGCGGACGCAAGCTCCAGCACGGGCTGTACGTGGTGATGCTCCACCAGCGCTTGGCGGACCCGGGGTGCGAGGTGGCGGGGGGCCGCGTGGAACGATTCGGCTACTTCTTCCCCAGCCGGGCCGGAAAGGGACGACGGCTCGAGTGGACGAGCGAGCAGTTGGAGGCGTGCACGACGCTCGTCCGCCAGTTGGCGGAGATCGTCAGGCACGGCGCCTTCCTCCCGACCTCCAACGCGGCCGACTGCACGCACTGCGATTTTGCGACGGTCTGCGGAGACCCGTCGCGGGTGACGCGGGGTGCGGCCGGCATGCTGGCCGCCTCGGAGCCGCTGGGGCAGTTGTTCGCCGGACTCCGCCGCGGGTCGCGGCAGGCCACGGTGCTCGACCTCCGACGGCCCGACCCCCAGCCCCTGGCGCTGACGCGGCATCCGGCCGCTGCCGACACGCCCCCCGACGAACCGGTCCGGCGGCGGATCCGCGAGGACTTGTCCACGACCCTGCTCGTCGAAGCGGCCGCCGGCACGGGCAAGACGACCTGCATGGTCGATCGCATGCTCGCGCTGGTTCGCACGGGCACGGCCCGCCCCGAATCGATCGTGGCGGTGACCTTCACGCGCAAGGCCGCCGGCGAGCTCCGTCGCCGGTTTCGCGAAAAGCTCCAGCAGGCGGCCGCCACGGCGACCGATGCGGAGGAGGCCGCGCGACTCGGCGCGGCGCTCGACCGCGTCGATGCGATGGTGATCGGCACGATCCACTCGTTCGCCGGACGGCTGCTTCGCGAGCGGCCCCTCGAGGCGGGCGTCGATCCCGGCTTCCACGAGCTCGACGAGTCGGCCGATCGGCTGCTGCGGCGGCAGGCGTGGCGGGAGTTCGTGAGCCGGGCGCCGACGGATCAGGCGGAACTGCTCGCGCAGCTCGAGGCGGTCGGCCTCCGGCTCGGCGACTTCAGCCGGTTGTTCCTCGACCGCTTCGCCACCTATGGCGACGTGGAGGCCTGGCCGGCGGTCGAGGCCGCCGCCCCGGATGCCGGCGTGGTGATGGCGGGGCTGGAGCCGTTCGTGGACGCCATCGAAGCTGCTGCCTTTCCGCCGCCGGCGGAGCGAGGCTCCGACGAGCTCATGAACGCGCTCGAGCAATTCGCCCGGATGGTTCGCCGCTGCGACCCGACGTCGATCGTGGCGGTGATGGAACTCGCCCAGGAACTCGACCGCGAACCGAAGCTCACCCAGGCGTTCTGGCCCGGCACGGGCGATTCCGACGCGGAGATCAAGGCGTCGAGGAAGACCACGGCCCTCGCCTGGCAGGCGCGGTGGAACGACGTCCGCACGCAACTCGCGGTTCCCGCGCTCTGGCAGTGGCGGGCCCACCGGTATCCCCTGGCGATCGCCACGCTGCAGGCGGCAATGGCCGTCTACGACCGGCTCCGGGCCGAGCGCGGCGGGCTGTCGTTTCAGGATCTGCTCTGCAAGGCGGCCGGCCTGCTCGCCGGCTCCCCCGAGGTGCGGCGCAGTTTCCGGAGCCGCTACACGCACCTGCTCGTCGATGAGTTCCAGGATACCGACCCGGTGCAGGCCCAGTTGCTCCTGCTCCTGACGGCGGATGACCCCGATGAGGCCGACTGGCGCCGCTGCCGGCCCGTGGCCGGTGCGTTGTTCGTGGTGGGCGATCCCAAGCAATCGCTCTACCGGTTTCGGCGGGCCGACATCGTCACCTATTCGATGGTGCGCGAGATCATCGAGTCGCACGGAGCCGTGCTCGCCCTGACGACGAACTTCCGCAGCCGCCGCGATCTCGTCGAGTGGGCCAACGGCATCTTCGAGCGCGAGTTTCCCCCGGTCGCCACGCGGCAGTCGCCGTCGTTCACCCCCAGCACCTCGGGCCGTCGCGAGCCTGCCGCCGGCGCCGACGGCCAAGCGACTGCCTGGCTCGCCGGGCTCCGCACGCTGCGGTTCACGCGGGCGGGGCATGCCGGTGATGCGTGGGCGGAGCGGGAGGCCCGCGAGATCGCGGCGTTCATCCGGTCGGCGATCGACGCCGGTGTGGGCGTGCCGCGCACGGCGGACGAAGTCGCCCGCGGTCTCGGATCCGCGTGCCGTCCGGGCGATTTTCTGATCGTCGCCCGAGAACGCCGGCATCTTGCCGCCTATGCGGCGGCCCTGCACGCCGTCGGTCTGCCCGTGGACGTGACCGGCACGCTCGGCTCGGCCCAGGCCGAACCGCTCCGCGCGCTCCGCGACTGTCTGGCGGCCATTGCCGACCCGGACGATCCGGTCGCCGCATTGGCTCTGCTGCGGGGCGTGGTGTTCGGATTCAGCGACGCCGATCTTCATGCCTACACGACGGCGGGCGGCCGGTTCGGCGGAGGCATCGACGCGCCGGACGGTCTCGAACCGGTCCTCCGCGGCCGCTTTACCGCGGCCCGCGCGGCGGTGGTCGCGTGGCGCCGCTGGGCGCGACGGCTCCCGGTGGCCGCCGCGGTGGAGCGGATCATCGACGATGCCGGTCTGATGCTGATCGCCGCGGCGGCCGAGGGAGAGGCGGGCCCGCGGGGCCGGGCCGTCGCGGGGTTGCTGCAGAAATACCTGGAGTGCCTGCGCAGCGACCGCCTGGAGATCGTGTCGATGCACGACTGCCTCGACCTGCTCGACGACATGGTCGATGCGGCCACGCGTGCCGAATTCGACCCGCTCTCGATCGACACCCCTTCGGCGGATCGGGTGCGGGTGATGAACCTGCACAAGGCCAAGGGGCTCGAGGCGCCGGTCGTGTTTCTGGCCGATTACCAGTCCCGCGAGGCGGGCGACACCCCGGCGGACGGTCCCTTCCTCTATATCGACCGGTCCGGCAGCCGCACGGAAGGCTGGCTCGCCGTCACGACGCCGTTCGGCCGCGCCCAGCGGATCATCGCGGCGCCGCTCGACTGGCCCACGCTCTGCGTCCGCGAGCGCGAGTTCGAAGCCGCCGAGCAGATCCGGCTCGACTACGTGGCCGCCACGCGGCCCGGGGCGTGCCTGATCGTGTCGCTCTTCGAAAAGCGCGAAGCCGGCAACGCATCGCGGCCGGAGTCGTTCACCGCGGAAGGGGCCTGGAAGCGGTTCGGGCCCCACATGACGACGGTGCCCGATCTGCCGGAACCGGTCGCCGGCACGGTGCGGCGCGGCGGTTCGGGGGCGGGGGGCGACCGCCCCGAGGCCGGCGTGCCGGAGGAGGGCCTTCGTCACGCGCTGAACCGCCGGGTCACCGACTGCCTGCAGCAAACCTTCGCCCGGATCTCGCCGCGCGAGGTGCTCACCGAGCCGGCCGAGGCGTTGCGGTTCACCGGCCAGGGCCTCGGGGAGCCGTGGGGCCGGGCGATCCACCGCCTCCTCGAATTGGCGGCCCACGACCCCGATCTCGACCTGGCGGCCGCCGCGGCCACGACGCTCTCGGCGGAGGATGTCTCGCCGGGCTACATCGAGCGGGCCGTCGCCACGGTCCGGTCCGTGATGGGCAGCGCGATCTGGCGCCGGGCGCAGGCGAGCGACCGCCGCTACGTCGAGGTGCCGTTCACCCTCCAGGTGCAGGGGACGGACCTGCCCCCCGCCGCGCGCAGGCTGGCGGGAGAGGAGGGGCCGCCACTGCCGACCGTCGTTCGCGGGGTCATCGATCTGGTATTCCTGGAGCCCGGCAACGCCGGCTGGACGGTCGTCGATTGGAAGACCGACGCGGTCACTGCCGCGAGCGAAGCGCTGCTCGAGGAGCATTACCGTCCCCAGGTAGAGTTGTACGCCGACTGCTGGAGCCGGCTCGCGCTCCCGCAGGGAGGCCGGGCGCCGTCGGCGAGCGCGACCGACGGCCTGCCCTCCGCCGGCCACCCGCATTCCGGAGAATCCCGATGACCGCCCAGACCGATCCCACGATCACCTGTCCGCACTGCCGCTCCGACATCCGGCTCACCGAATCGCTCGCCGCCCCGTTGGTCGAGGCGACCCGCGTGCAGTACGAGGCGAAGCTCCGGTCGGAGCGGGCCTCCATCGCGGCGGCGGAGGCGAAGAAGGCCAGGCAGGAACTGGTCACGGAACTGGATCAGAGGGCGAAGGAGGTCGCCGACCTCAACGCCGTGCTGGCGGAACGCGACCGCAAGCTCGCCGTGGCGCAGCAGGCGCAGGCGGACGCGCTCCGGAAGCAGCGCGAGCTCGATGACGCCCGGCGCGAACTCGATCTTTCGGTCGAGAAGCGGGTGCAGGAGTCGCTGGCCGCCACCCGCGAGCAGGCCCGGAAGGAGGCCGAGACCGACCTGAAGATGAAGATGGCCGAGAAGGAACAGACGATCACGGCCATGCAGAAGCAGATCGAGGATCTGAAGCGGCGGGCCGAACAGGGCTCGCAGCAGCTGCAGGGGGAGGTGCAGGAACTCGAGATCGAGGCGGTTCTGAAGCGGTCGTTTCCGGGGGACGTCTTCGCGCCCGTGGCCAAGGGGGAGTTTGGCGGCGACGTGATGCACGGCGTCACGCGTGGCGAGGGGCTGGCGTGCGGCACGATCCTCTGGGAGTCGAAGCGGACGAAGAACTGGAGTGACACCTGGCTGCCGAAGCTGCGCGACGACCAGCGGGCCGCCAAGGCGGATCTCGCGGTGATCGTCACCCAGGCCCTTCCCAAGGGCGTGGAGACGTTCGGCCACGTGGATGGCGTGTGGGTGACCGGCACGCGGACGTTCGTTCCGCTTGCGATCGCCCTGCGGCACACGCTCCTGGAACTCTCGCTGGCGCGGCAGGCCGGCGAGGGGCAGCAGACGAAGATGGAACTTGTCTATCAGTATCTCACGGGGCACCGGTTTCGGCAGCGGGTCACGGCGATCATCGAGAAGTTCGAGGAGATGCAGGCCGATCTGGCCAAGGAGCGGACCACGATGACGAAGCTCTGGGCGAAACGGGAGATGCAGATTCAGGCGGTGCTGGCGGCCACGGCCGGCATGTACGGCGACCTCCAGGGGATCGCCGGCCAGGCGATCGAGACGATCGACGCCCTGGACATCTCGAAGCTCTCAGGGCCCGACGCCTGAGCCGTCGGGCGTGATCGCCGCCAGCACGTCGGTCAGTCTCACGGTGGCGAACGTCGTGGCGTAGTCGCTCATCGAGTAGGGGATGATCAGCAGCCCCTCGTGGACCAGGCTGCCGCAGCTGTAGACGACGTTCGGCACGTAGCCGACCCGCTCGTTCTCGTTCGGCGTCAGGAGCGGGCACGAGAGGCGGCCGATCACCTTCGCCGGATCGTCCCGATCGAGCAGCACGGCCCCGATCGAATACTTCCGCATCGGCCCCACGCCATGCGTGAGCACGAGCCAGCCCCGCTCGGTCTCGATTGGCGAGCCGCAGTTGCCGATCTGGACGTATTCCCACGGGTGGGTCGGCCGAAGGATCAGCCGCTTGGCGTGCCAGAAATGGAGCATGTCCGACTCCATCAGGTAGACGTTCTCGCCGTCCTGCCGCGACAGCATGGCGTAGGCGCCGTTGATGCGCCGGGGAAAGATCGCCATGCCCTTGTTGGCGATCTCCGCCCCGTTGAGGGTGCTCACGCGGAATTGGACGAAGTCTTCGGTTTCGACGAGCTGCGGCAGCGTCACGCTCCCGTCGAACGCCGTGCAGGTCGCGAAGTAGCGGACGGAGCCGTCGTCCTCCACGAACCGCACGAACCGCGCGTCCTCGATGCCGTTGGTCTCCGCCGGCGAATAGGGGAAGAGCACCCGCTCCGAGATGTCGGACTGCGGATCGCAGTCGATCTCGTAATTCGCCCGCGCCAGGGCGACCATGGCGTTGGCGAACGGTTCCGACTCCCGGCGGCGCGACCGCTGCTGTCGCGACGTGCGGGCGAGCGCGGTCTCGAGATCGCTGAGCGTGAACCGGTCCGCCAGCGAGCTGAAGACGAGATCCACGAATCCGTCGGCGATCCCGAGTTCGGCCAGTTTGCGGTGGAAGAGGATCTTGTCGTAGGTGGTGTTGGCCAGCACGCGGGGCGCGGTGACGAAGCCGGTCGGGGCGGCGATCGTGATCGTGCCCTGCGCATCGACGGTGCCCGTGCGGAAGCCGACGCTCGACACGTGCCCTTCCCCCGTGGCCCGGAGGCTCATGATGAAGCGGCGCGTTCCGTCTGGCACCCCGTCCTGGACGGGATGCCAGACGATCGACGGATTGAAGAGGGCGGCGCTCTCGAGGGCGTATTCCTGCGTGAAGTAGGAGCCGATCAGCAGGCGGCGCGACTCGGTGACCGGCCGATCGGTGAGCAGGTGGTGCTTGACGGCCTCGTAGCGGTCCTGGAAGAAGCCGAGCAGGCGCTGGTGGCGGCCGTGGAATTCCTGGAGCACGCCCTCGAGCAGCGTGTCCACCTCGTCGTCCGGAAGCTCCATGATGCGGCTGATGATCTTCATCGCGCGGTGCGAACTGGGAGGCTCGAACGGCCGGTAGAGCACCCGCGCGTTGTTCGGGCGGAGCAGGACGCCGGTGCGGGTCACGTTCATGACGGTGGCTCCGCGCGGCTAGCGTCCGCAGCGTCCGGCCGTTTCGCGCGCGTGCCGGTCGGGGGCGGCGTGGCGGATGTCGGGCGGCGACGAACGGAGCGACTCCTCGAGCAGTTTCATCTCGACGAGGGCGCCGACGTAGGCGAGGGTCGATTCGGCCCCCTGGTTCTCGTTGGTCCGGTCCTCCAGCAAGCCATCGCGGCAGGCCCCGGTGTGCGGGTCGCAGAGCGCGAGTCCGAGGACGTTGTGGCCGTGAAACCAGTCGAATGCTGTCCACGCCCGCTCGAGCCACCGGGGATCGCCCACGGCGTGATAGGCCTCGATGCAGGCGGCCACGGTGGCGTGGGCCTCGATCGGCTGCTGGTCGAACGCGGCCGGTTCGCTGCCGCGCTCCAGAAACCCATGGCAGCCGATGGGCGCGAACCGGCCCAGCGACGCGAACTGGATGCCGCAGAGCCACTCGAGCATCTCCAGGCCGGCGTGGACCGCCTCCGCGTCGCCGGTCCAGCGGCCGCTGGTGATCAGGGCCTGGCAGAGGCGGCCGTTGTCGTAGGCGACGACATCCTCGAGCCAGGGCCAGTCGTGGCCGGCGCGGCCGCGATGGAGGTCGAGCAGCCTGCCGGTGAGCAGCCGCCTGATGCCGCTGGCATGCCGGTCGCCGTCGAGGCGGCGCAGGTATTCCTGGATCCCGAGGATGCCCGACGCCCAGCCGCGCGGGCTGGTGGTCGCGACCACGGCGTCGAGCGCCCGGTCGAAGAGCGTCGTCGCCCACCGCTGCAGGTTGGGCCGCCGCGACCGACCGATGCACGTCCCGAGCGCCACGATGGCGCGGCCGAGGCAATCGTCCGTGCCGTCCTCGTCGAGCCAGCGGCGGTCGAAGCCCAGGAAGTTGCGAAACCGGCCGGTGTGCGGCACGAAGGCGTGGCCCAGGAAGGTCGCGTAGACGGCGGCCGCGCGGGAGGCGTGCGGCGCGTCGATGCCGAGCTCCTCGAGCAGCACCATGAGCGTGAGGGCCCGGGCGTTGTCGTCAGTGCAATACCCATCGACCGCGTTCGGGATGTCGAACGTGGCGTGCTGGAACAGTCCGGTGGAGTCGGTGAGTCTGCGGAGGTGGTCGAGGGCGATCGGCGGCAGGTCGCGCCGGGCCCGCGGGCCCGGCTGCCCCGAGCCGCCGCGCCGGCTGCGGACGAGCGTCGAGCGCCGCGCCTTGCGGAAGGATTCGGCATAGCGCTCGGCCACGCGGCTCCAGGTCATTTCCCGGCCGAGCAGATAGGCCCGCTTGCGCACGGCGTGCCGCCTCGTGTCGTCGTCGAGGAGTTGGCACACCGCCTCGGCGATCCCCGCCGCGTCGCGAAACGGCACGAGCAGGCCCCGGCCGTCGGCCAGGAGTTCCCTGGCATGCCAGTAGGGCGTGGAGACAACCGCCTTGCCACAGCCGAACGCATAGGCGAGCGTGCCGGACGTGATCTGATCCTCGTTGAGGTAGGGCGTGACGTAGATGTCGGTCGTCCCGATGAAGGCGAGGAGTTCCGGCATCTCGACGTAGCGGTCGTGGAAGGCGACGTGATCCCCGACCCCCAGATCCGCCACCAGGCGCAGGAGCGACTCGCGGTAGCCTTCGCCCTGTTCGCGCACCAGGTGCGGGTGAGTCGCCCCCAGCACCACGTAGAGGATGTCGGGATGGCGGGCGGCGATCTCCGGGAGGGCGGCGATCACGTTCTCGATCCCCTTGTTCGGGGAGAGCAGCCCGAAGGTGAGGAGCACGTCGCGGCCTTCCATGCCGAACCGGTCCTTGTGGAAGTTGGGATCCACGAACTCCATGTCGGGTATCCCGTGCGGAATCACGTCGATCCGCTCGTCGGCGACCCCGTAGCAGTCGCGGAGCAGCGTCCGGCCGCGCTCCGTCATCACGGCGAGCCTGGCGGAGAAGCGAATGATGTCGTCCATGACCCGCCGTTGGTCCGCGGAGGGGCGGGCCAGAACCGTGTGGAGCGTGGTATGGACCGGGGCCCGCAGGTTGGCGAGCAGGCGAAGCACGTGATCGCCCGAATCCCCGCCGAAGATTCCGTACTCGTGCTGCAGCGAGACAACGTCCACGTTGCGGAGGTTGAGGAACGCGGCCGCCCGGTCGTAGGCCGCGAGGTCGTCATCGCGGCACTCGAACACCACTTCGGGTGGATACTCGTAGGTGGCGTCGCGATCGTTCATCGACACGACCACGCACTCCGCCTCGTCGAGGTGGGCGGCGACCGCACACCGCAGGTCGCGCGTGAACGTGGCGAGTCCGCAGCGGCGCGGCACGTAGTTTCCGACGAAGGCGATTCGACCCAGCGGCGTGGGCTGCATGCGGGACTCCTGGCTGTTTGGGGCACGACGCGCCGGTCGGGCGTTCGGGCGGCCGGCCTGCGGGTTCCCGCGACGCGGGAAGAGGCCGTTCGGGGAGAGGGCACGGTCATCGACGCTCGTGGCGGCAGGCACTGGCGTGCATGCCGAAGGCCAGTCGCGGCTCATCGCACGATGCGAGTGGCCGCTGGCCTGCCAGAAAACGAACCGGGGCTCAAAGGCCGCGCCGGGTCGTCTCGTCCGTGCAGTGCCCGCATTCTACCGGCGGGGCGACGGATTGGCGAACGAACGGCTCAATCTGCCGGCACCGGCGGCCGCCCCGGCTTCCGGATCCAACCCCGAAGCGGGTCGTAGACACGCACCGAGAGGAGCACTTCGCTCGAGCCGCGTCCGGCGGCGGCATGCCCGAACGGCGCGGCGGCGAACGAGTCGGCCTCGCCGCGGAACTGCACGGCGGTCGGTTGCAGGCCATGGAACCGGTAGCCCACGTCGAAGGTCACCCGCTCGTTCAGGTCGTAGGTCACGCCGCCACCGGCCTGCCAGCCGACCGTGCTCACGCGCCGCGACGCGGCGAACCGGTTGGCCGGGCCGCCGGTCTCCGCGGAGCCCTCGACGCCGTAGCGGTAGCCGCCCGCGCCGACGCCGCCGCCGAGATAGAGCCCCAGGCGGTCGGTGACGCGGACATCCCGCCAGGCGTTTGCCATCAACGACCATTCGTCATCGATCGTGCGGCGGAGCATCCATTCCGCTCCGTCCGCGTGCGTCTGAATCCGTTCGTCCGCGTCGAGGCCGTCCCGGCTGCGGCCTTCGACTTCGAGGCGGATCCGGCCGCCGGGGCTGGCCAGCGACACCCCCGCCGCGCCGTCGCCGTTGAAGGGCGTGCCGCCGAGGGCACCGCCGGACACTTTCCCCCGGGCCCCGCTGGCGAGCGTCGCCACGGAGGAGCCGATCATGCCGGTCACGTAGCCTTGGGGGGCGGCCGCGGCGCCGTCGTCGGATGCCGCGAGTCCCTCGACGGTCCGAAGCAGTCCGGCCGAAACGACCACGGCGCCCACGCAGGCGGTCGATCGCATGGCTCGCGCGAATCCCGTCGCTGACATGGCCCCTCCCCTGCGCCCGCCGTGGCCCGTGCCGGCCCCTTCGCGGTGTGCGGGAGATTCTACGGAGGCGGGCAAGTGGAAACGGGCGTCGTGGCGTGGCGCTCGGGTGCCGTGCGGGTATAGTGTGGGCGTTCGTTCCCGAATCGATGTCACGAGGTTTTCCATGATCCAGAGTGGCGTGGTCCGCGGCTGTCTGTGCGCGTTGGTCGCGTGGCTGTCGGTCGCCCGCGCGCCGGCCGCCGAATTCTTCACGTCGGAGCTCGTCACCCGCTGGGGCAGGGAGGTGACGCCGGAGAATGCGTGGCGGGAATACCCGCGGCCGCAACTGGTTCGCGACCAGTGGACGAACCTCAACGGCCGCTGGGAGTACGCGATCACCCCGCGGGCCGAGCAGGCCGCTCCCGGGTCGTGGGACGGGACGATTCTCGTTCCCTTCTGTCTCGAATCGAAACTGGGCGGCGTGCGGCGGCCGCTCCAGCCGACGGAGGCCCTCTGGTATCGCACGGCATTCGAGACGTCGGCCCCGCAGGATCGGCGGACGCTCCTCCATTTCGAGGCGGTTGACTACCGGTGCCAGGTGTTCGTCAACGGCACCCGGGTGGGAGGCCATGTCGGGGGCAACACCGGATTTAGCCTCGATGTCACGGCGGCGCTGAAGCCGGGGCGAAACGAACTGGTGGTTCGCGTCGAGGACGACACCGAAGCGATGCAACTCCGCGGGAAGCAGGTGCTCGCGCCGGAGTCGATCTACTATTCGCGGGTCTCGGGGATCTGGCAGACCGTCTGGCTCGAGACGGTGCCGGTCAACTACATCGCCGAGCTCGTGATCGCCACCGACGCCGCCGCGGGCACCATCGCCGTCCGGCCGATCGTGTCGGGCGCGGGCGTCGGCCAGATGGTCAGGATGACGGCCTCGAAGGATGGGAAGAAGGTCGGCACGGCCACCGGGACGGCGCGGGCGCCGACCGTGATCGTGGTCGCCGAGCCGCAGCTGTGGTCGCCGAGCCACCCGCATCTCTACGACCTCGTGATCGAGTTGCTCGACGCCGACGGCACGGTGCTCGACACGGTCGGCTCCTACGCCGGGATTCGCACCGTGGGAAAGCTGCGCGACGCCGACGGCAACATGCGGTTCACGCTCAACGGGCGGCCGATCTTCCACTTCGGTCCGCTCGATCAGGGCTGGTGGCCCGACGGCCTGCTCACGCCCCCGTCCGACGCGGCCATGCGCTCGGACATCGAGTATCTGAAGGCCGCCGGCTTCAACATGATCCGCAAACACGTCAAGGTGGAGCCACGGCGCTACTACTCCTACTGCGACCGCATCGGCCTCCTCGTCTGGCAGGATCAGGTCAGCGGCGGCACGACGCCCGCCTGGACGAAGCTCGGGCCCAACCCGGCCGACGCCGAGTGGAGCGGCGCCGATCACCGGCAATATCTGACGGAGTTTGAGGAGATGGTGTCGCGGCTGGAGAACCACCCGTCGATCGTCGTCTGGACTCCGTTCAACGAGGCGTGGGGGCAGCACCGCACGGTCGAGGTCGCCAGGTGGATCGCCGCTCGCGATCCCTCGCGGAGCGTGAACATCGCCAGCGGCGGCAACTTCTGGCCCGTGGGCGACATCGTCGATGCCCATCCCTACCCGCACCCCACGTTCGATTTCGACCGCGGCCGCTACGCCGACTTCATCCAGGTCGTCGGTGAGTTCGGCGGGCACGGGCTCCCGGTTCCGGGGCATCTGTGGAACGAGGAGACGAAGAACTGGGGCTACGGCGGCCTGCCGAAGAACGACGCGGAGTTTCGGGAGCGCTATGTCGAATCGATCCGCAAGTTGGCCGATTTGAAGGCCCGCGGGATCGCGGCCGGCGTCTACACCCAGACGACGGACGTCGAGGGCGAAATCAACGGGCTGCTCACCTATGACCGCGAGGTCGCCAAGTTGAAGGCGGAAGACCTCGCGGAGATCCACCAGCAGCTCGGTCTGGAGTGAGCCTCCGCATCGCCGCCGCCGCGGGCGGTCAGTCGCGACCGTGGCCGGGAGACCGGTGGAAGGCGGCGCCTCCGGCAGGACGCGTCGTGAACATCGTGCACGCGCGGCCGGTGGCGGCCCGGTAGCCGGCGTCGAGCGCCTCCATCAGGGCCGCGGCGCGGTCGCGCTCGACGAGCGTCACCGTGCATCCGCCGAATCCGCCGCCCGTCATCCGCGCTCCGATCACGCCCGGCTGCGCCGCGGCGCGTTCCACGAGAACGTCGAGCTCGCGGCAGCTGACCTCGAAGTCGTCGCGTAGCGAGGCGTGGCTGGCGGCCATCAGGCCGCCGAGTTCCGTCCACCGGCCGGCGGCGACGGCGGCGGCGGCGGACCGCGTGCGGGCGATCTCGCCGACCACGTGCCGGGCGCGGCGGAAGCAGATGGGGCCGAGCGCGTCGCGGGCGGCCTCGACCTGCGCGGGGGATGCATCCCGCAGCAGTTCGACCCCCAGGATTCGCGCCGCCCGCTCGCAGTCGGAACGGCGCTGCGCATAGCCGCCGTCGTCGAGCGCGTGATGGACGTTCGTGTCGGCGACCAGCACCACGAGATCGTCTCGGGAGAAGGGCACGTGTTCGATCTCGAGCGACCGGCAATCGAGGAGCAGCAGATGGCCCGCCTTCGCCAGGGCGCTGGCCGACTGATCCATGATCCCGCAGGGCACGCCCGCATAGTCGTGCTCCGCCCGCTGGCAGAGGAGGGCCATGTCGAGCGGGGAGATCGCATGCCCGGTGATGCCCGCCAGGAGCGTGGCGACCGCCACCTCCAACGACGCGCTGCTCGACAGGCCGCCTCCGAGCGGCACGGTCGAGTCGATCAGGGCGTCGAAGGCGGGCACCGCGACGCCCCGTTGCAGGAAGCCGGCGATCACGCCCGCGACGTAGGCGGACCAGCCGCCGGTCCGCGCGGGCGGGCCGGCGTCGAGCGGGATTTCGACCGTCTCGCGCTTGAGCACGCTGTGAATCCGGGCGGTCGGCGGACCGTCGGGCCGCAGCGCGGCGGCGATCGTGGTCGCGCGCTCGATCGCCATCGGAAGCACGAAGCCCCCGCAGTAGTCCACGTGTTCCCCGATGAGGTTCACGCGGCCCGGAGCCGTCGCGAGGTACCCGGGCCCACCCGAAAACTGGCGCCGGAAGAGCGTGTCGATGTCCGTGGGGTGGTGGGGCATGTGCGGAGGCTCCAGGACGAGGATTCCCGACCGGCTCGGGCCCTGAACGAGGAGCAATACTGTACGATATTTCGGCTTCGGCGAGCCTCGTTGCCAACGGATCGCACGACGCGCCGATCGCCCCGCCGGCGGTGTCGGCTCCCTTCGAGAAAGTCTGATCCATGATTCCCGCATGCATCGAACGGCGTGCCTCGGCACCGCGGCGGCCGCTCGCGGCCGGATGCCCGCACCGCATCACGGTGCCGATCGCGGCACTGCTCGTGTGGGCCTGCTGCAGACTGTCCGGCGCGGCCGACGCCGTGCCGCCGGCACCCCGGCCCGCAGCCCCGGGGCAGGGCGTGCTCGACCTGGCCGACGGGGCGAGTCTGCCCGGCGACCTCGCGCCGGCCCCGGACATCGGCGCGGCCCGGAAGACGCTGTTCTGGAAGGCAGCCGCCTTCCAGACGCCGTTCGAATTTTCACTCGACCAGGTCCGCGGCATGCGGTTTGCGGCGGCGGCCGACGCGAATGTCGGCGAATGGCGGGTCTTGCTGCGGGACGGCGACGTGCTGACAGGCAAACTCGAGGCGATCGATGCCGAGAGGATCACCATCGCGGCCGCCGGCGTCGCGGGCCCGCAGCGGGTGCGGATCGCGCGTGCGGAAGTGGATCGCATCGTGCGAAGTGCCGGCGCTGCCGGCACCGCCATCTTCATCCCGTCGGGAGTGACCGGCTGGACGCAGTCGCCGGCCGAATCCTGGGGCGAGGAGTCGGGCGGAATCGCGACGAGCCGGCGCGGTGCCGCCATCGAGCGGGACATCGCGGCGACGAACCGCGCCGTCTACGACATCGTACTGACGTGGAAACAGCGTCCTGAGTTTCGGGTGGCGGTTTCGGCCGCCGCGACCGGCAGGGCGATCGAGCCCTACCGGATGGAGATGCTGGGGGGCGATGGCGATCCGCTGAACGGCCTGATGATCGTGCGCGAAGAGGCCACGAAGGCCGCGAACGAGTTGCTTGCCGACGTGGTGCCGGCCGGGGCGGCGGGCCGCCTTCCACCGCGGCGGCTGCGCGTGCTGCTGTTCGTCGATCAGACCACGGGCCGGCTGGCGGTCGTGTTGCCCGAGTCCGGCCTCGAGGAGCCGGTGGTGGACGTGACCATTCCGCCCGCCAAGGACGCCGTCTCCGGCCTGTTTCGCCTGACCAACGGGGGCGATGTCTGCCTCGCCAGCCTGCGCGTGACGCCCTGGAACGAGGATGCCCCGGTGATGGGCAACCAGCGCGAGACGGAGGTCCGCGGCAAGGGCGGCCGGCTCGCCGCAGGCGAGGTCGCAACGCTCGACGCCGCGGCCGCCGAGTTGGTGGTGCGCGGCGGTGCCGAGCCGAAAGGCGTGCCCCTCGCGGACGTCGAGGAACTGGTCTTTGCGGCCCGCGAGACCGGAGACGAGGGGCCGGCGCCGCCGCTCCGGATCGCGTCCCGCCGAGGCCAGACGCTCTCGGGCGGGCTCGTGAAGGTCGATGAGGAGGCGGTCTGGATCCTGCGACGAGGCATCGACGAACCGATCGGCCTGCCGCGCGACGAGATCCTCGCGATCAGCAGCCGAACGTCGTCCGTCCCGCCGCCCGAGCTGCCGGGCCGGATCGGCACGCTCCGCGAGGAGGGGCTGGCGATGCGGGGCTGCATCGTTCCCGGACCAGCCGGCGGCCTCGCCTGGCAGCCGATGGGCAGCGTCTCCTCCAGCCCGTTGGCGCCGGTCGCCGCCAGCGTCGAGTATGTCGAGCGGAAGCCGGTGGAGCCGGACGTGGTGGACACGAACGGTGAAGTCGGCGGCGTCGGCGGCCAGATCGACATCAACGAAGGCGGGTTTTTCGTCGTCGTCATGATGAAGGAAGACGGGGCCGCGGCGCTCGATGGCCGCATCCAGGCGGGCGACCGGGTCGTGGCGATCGCGCCGGAGAAGGGATCGCCGTTCGTGGAGACCAAGGGCCTCGATCTCGGGTCGGTGATGAACCTGCTCCGGGGCCTGGTCGGCACGCAGGTGCGGCTCAAGGTGACGGCCCATGACGGCACCGACCCCCGCGACATCGAACTGGTCCGGCGCACGCTCCAGTTCAACAGCCCGGAGATGCTCACCGAGGTGCTCGCCACCCACCGGCGGCTCGCCCCCGTCGCGAACCTTCGGCCCCGCGGCGAGGATGGGTTTCCGGCGCTCGTGTTCCTCCGGGCCGGCGACGTCCTGCCCTGCGCGGTTGAGGCGATCGACGCGCAGGGCGTGCGCATCCGCACGCCGGGCCGCAGCGACACCAAGGAGGCCATCGCCATTCCGGCCACGCGGGTCAAGGCGGTCGAACTCATTCCGTCGGCCGGCAGCCGCGGCATCGAGCGGGCGCGGCTGGAGCGGCTGCTCACGCTCCCGCGGCTGCAGCGGGCGAATCCGCCCACGCACGTCGTGCGGCTCGTCAACGGCGACTACCTGCGGGGCCGGGTCACCGGGCTCGATGACACGACGGTGCGACTCGTGGTCCTCGACGAGACGAAGACATTGCCCCGGTCCGAGGTGGCCCGCGTGATCTGGCTGCACCCCGAGGAACTCGAGGTCGAGGCCGACACGGAGCCGCCGGCGCGGCCCGCCGCGGAGAAAGGACTGCTCGTGCAGGGCGTGACCGCCGACGGCGGCCGCGTGACGCTGATTGCCGAGCGCGTCGCGGGCGAAGCGATCCACGGCGAAAGCCCCGCGATCGGCGAGACGGCCATCGATCTGCGAACGATCGACAGGCTTCTGATCGGCTCCGCGATCGACGCGGAAACGAAGGACATGCCCTTCCGCCAGTGGAAACTCAAGCCCGCCGCGGAGCCCCGGGCCCTGCGCGAACGGGAGCGGAAGGATAAGCCCGATCCGGGGAGCGCCGCCCGGCCCGCGCTGCGAGCGATGTCGGTCGGGGCGTCTCCGTAGCGTGGTTGTCTGCCGAGACGGAAAGGGCGGCTGGGCGTGTCCGAGATCGTGCGCAAGCGGGTGACGGTCGAGGGCGTCGTCCAGGGCGTCGGTTTCCGGCCGTTCGTGTGGCGGCGGGCGGTGGGGCTGGGACTGGGCGGCTGGGTGGAGAACGACTCGACGGGGGTCGTGATCGAACTGCAGGGGCCCGCCCGCAGCGTCGCCTCGTTTCTCGAGGGCTTCGCCGCCGCTGCGCCGCCGCTGGCCCGCGTGGAGCGCATCGCGGTGGAGGCCATCCCCGTGCGCGGGCCGGGGGACGTCGCCGGCCCGCCATTTGCGATCCTCGCCAGCGCGACCGAGGCCCGCGGCACCACCTCGGTGCCGGCCGACATCGCGACCTGCGCCGCATGCCTCGCGGAACTCGAAGACCCGGCCAACCGCCGGCACGGCTATCCGTTCACGAACTGCACCGACTGCGGGCCCCGCTACACGATCATCGAAGACCTGCCCTACGATCGCGCGGCGACGACCATGCGCTCGTTCGCGATGTGCGATCGCTGCGCCGCCGAATACGCCGATCCGGCCGACCGCCGGTTCCATGCCCAACCCAACGCCTGCCCGGAATGCGGTCCGGTCGTGTGGTTCGCGGCGGTCGGAGGATCCGCCGCCCGGTCGCAGGCGGCGGCCGTCGGCGCGCCGGCGATCACGGCGGCCCGATCCCTGCTGCAGGCAGGCCGCGTGCTCGCCCTCAAGGGCATCGGAGGATTTCATCTGGCCTGCGATGCGACCAACGCGGCGGCCGTGTCGATGTTGCGCGAGCGGAAGGGCCGCGTCGCCAAACCACTGGCCGTGATGGTGGGCGAAGTGGCTGCCGCCCGCGGCATCGCCCTCGTGAACGAGCAGGAGCGACGACTGCTCGAGGGCCGCGAGCGGCCGATCGTGCTGCTGCACCAGCGCCGACCGGAGGATTGCCCGGGCCGCCCGCTCGCGGCCGAGGTCGCGCCAGACAACCCGTGCATCGGCGTCATGCTTCCCTATTCGCCGCTCCATCGGCTTCTCTGCGCCGGCATGCCTCCGCTGGTGATGACGTCGGGCAACCTCTCCGAGGAGCCGATCGTGTCCGACAACGAGGCCGCGGCCGTCCGCCTCGCGGCGATCGCCGACGGGTTTCTGATGCACGACCGGCCCATCCACGTTCCCTGCGACGATTCCGTCGTGCGGTGCGCGGCCGGCGCGGCATTGCCGATCCGGCGGTCGCGTGGCTACGCGCCCCTGCCGATCCCGTTGGCCGGCCGCGGACCGGCGGTGCTCGCGGCGGGAGGCGAGTTGAAGGGGGCGGTGTGCGGCACGCGGGACGACCATGCGTACCTGAGCCAGCACATCGGCGACCTGGGGAACGTCGAGACCGTCGCAGCGCTCGGCCGCGCGGCCGAGCACCTGCTGCGGCTGTTTTGCATCGAGCCCGAGGCGGTGGTCGCCGACCTGCACCCGGGCTACGTGTCGGTGGCATGGGCCCGCCGGTTCGCGGCCGAACGCGGCCTGCCGTTCGTGCAGGTGCAGCACCACGAGGCGCACGTCGCCGCGCTCCTCGCGGAGCAGCAGCGCTGGCAGGGAGACGACGGCGGCCTCGCGGACGGCACGGTGGCGGCCTGCTTCGACGGCACCGGCTACGGACACGACGGCACGATCTGGGGTGGGGAGTTCTTCGTGGTCGCGGGAGGCCTGCCGCGGCGGGCCGCGCACCTGGAACCCTTCGCGCTGCCCGGCGGCGACGCCGCGATCCGCCATCCCTGGCGGGCGGCGTTGGCGGCGCTGCATGCGGCCGGCGTGACCTGGGACGACCGCCTGCCCGCCGTCCGCGCGGCCGACGACGCGACGCTGCCGCTGGTGCGCCGGCAGCTCGAGAGAGGCGTCAACACCGTCGGCACCAGCAGCATGGGACGGCTCTTCGACGCGGTGGCGGCGATCGTCGGCACGAGGCGGACGATCACGCACGAGGCCGAGGCGGCGCTCGCGCTCGAGGCGCTCGCCGGCCAGGCCGATGCCGACGGCGCGTATGCCTTCGAGGTCGTGCCGGCCGAGGCGGCCGGCGGCCCGCTGCGGGTGGCGTGGCGCGGTGTCGTCGCGGCGGTCGCCGCCGACGTGGTGGCGGGGACGTCGGCGGCACGGATCGCGGCCCGGTTTCACGACGCCGTGGCGCGGATGATCGTGGACGTCTGCACGCGGCTGCACGCCGCGGGCGCGGTCGGGCTCACCGGCGGCGTCTTTCAGAATGCCCTGTTGCTGGAGCGGGCGACCGGCGCGCTGCGCCAAGCCGGCTTCGAGCCGGCCTTCCACCACCTCGTGCCGCCGAACGACGGCGGTCTCGCCCTCGGCCAGGCGGTGCTGGCGCGGCGGCTCATCGCGGGCCGGCCGTAAGGCGGCCCCGCCGATCGGCGAGGTAGGTGAGCCAGGCGTCGATTCCCGCCCCGGTCTTCACCGATGTTTCGAGGATTTGGATGCCGGGCCTGACCGCCTCGATGTTGGCCCGCGCGGCGTCGCCGTCGAAGTCGCAGGCTGTGGCCAGATCGATCTTCGTGATGGCCGCGACGTCGCACGTGTTGAAGAGACCGGGATACTTGAGCGGCTTGTCCTCCCCCTCGGTCACCGAGAGCAGCGCCAGCCGGACCGACTCGCCCAGGTCCCAACTCGTCGGGCAGACGAGGTTGCCCACGTTCTCGATGAAGAGGTAGTGGAGCCCCGCGACATCCCACCCCTCGAGGTGCCGCTGCACCATGTCGGCTTCGAGGTGGCAGAGGCCGTGGGTCATGATCTGCCGGACCGGCGCACCGCTTTCGGCCAGGCGGCGGGCGTCGTTGTCGGTCTCGAGATCGCCGACGACGGCGGCCGCGTTCGCCCCGGCGGCGACGAGCCTGCGGAGCGTCTCGCGCAGAAACGCCGTCTTTCCCGACCCGGGACTGGAAACGAGGTTCACCACGAGCACGCCGAGTCGCTCGAACTCGCGCCGCATCTCGCGGGCCAATTCGTCGTTCTTCTTGAGGATCTTCGTGCGGACCTCGAGGATGCGCGGTGCGATCATGAGGGAGCGGCCTCCGGGGGCGTCAAGGCGATCGATTCCAGGTCGAGCTCGCGGCCCGCGCGGATGTCGCCGGTCGGCGTGCCGCATGCCGGGCAGGCGAAGCGTTGAATGCCGGGAAGCTCCATCTCCGCCGCACATGCGGGGCACCAGACGCGGACCGGCACCGCGATGATCCGAAGCTCGGCGGCCGCGAGCGGCGTGCCTTCCCGGACGAGGTCGAAACTGTAGCGGAGTGCGTCTTCGTGCACGCAGGAAAGCCGGCCGATGCGGAGCGTGACGATCGAGACGGCGTCGGCCCCGGCCTGCCGGCAGTGGTCGCTGACCATCTCGACGATGCTCGTCGCGATCGACAACTCGTGCATCCGCGCCTCCCCGGCCCGATCCACCCGCCTGCCGCCGACGAAGCCAACGGCCCCGGCTGTGCCAGAGCGACGCCGGATCGGCCGGTCGGATTCTAGCTGTCGGTGGAAAAAGTCATCCCTGACCTTTTTCCACCTGGCCGACCGATGGAAACGCCGGAGGGTTTCCATGGTCGGCAATCGCCGCATCGTGCGGCGGCAGCCCATGTGCCATGGGCTGCTAACTGTCCGTGAAGAAAGTCGTGGCTGACCTTTTCCCCCGCGGGCGCCGCATCCGCCGGAGGCGTGTGTGCTTCCTTTGTCGGGGTGGGCGGGCGTAGGCTTGTGGCGGTCGCAGGGCCGCGCCGGGTGTGGCTGGGAGGGGCAGGGGCAGGGCCGCCGTCCGCGTCGTCGTCGCGAAGCAGCGTTCGGCGGAGGGTTGGCATGTCCACCGACGTCGTCATGTCCGAGACCGTGGCCCTCTGCGCGACCGCGCTGGTCGTCGGTTTCTGCCACACGATCCTCGGCCCCGATCACTATGTGCCGTTCGCCGCCATGGCGCGGGCGGGCGGCTGGTCGCCGGCGAAGACGCTCCGCGTGACCGTGGCCTGCGGACTCGGACACGTGGCAGGATCGGTTGCACTCGGACTGGCGGGGCTCGCGCTCGGAGTCGTGGTCCTGCGGCTCGAGGGCCTCGAGGCGCTGCGGGGCGAGGTGGCCGGCTGGCTGCTGGTCGCGTTCGGGCTGGCGTATGCCGCCTGGGGCGTCGTGCAGACCAGCCGCGGCGGGCCGCACGAGCATGTGCACGCACGCGCCACCGGCACGGGGCCTGCCGCCCCGCACGGGCGCCAGTCCACGCCGGTCCGGGTGGCCGACGCGGCTGCCGCCTCCGTCTGGGCGCCCTGGCTCCTGTTTCTCGTCTTCGTGTTCGGTCCGTGCGAGCCGCTGATCCCGCTGCTGATCGTGCCGGCCGCGCGGGCCAACGGCTGGGCCGTGGCGGCGGTCGTGGCCGCGTTCGCGGGGGCGACCGTGGCGACGATGGCGACGGCGGTCCTGGCGGTGCGGTACGGAGTCGGACTGGTGGAGCGGCCGCAGTTGCGGCGTCATGCACACGCCTTGGCCGGCGTGGCGATTCTCGTCTGCGGAGTGCTCGTGAAGATCGGGCTGTGAGCGGCGGGCCTGTGGAGATCGATCCTCGTTTTCCTGGAACGTGCGCACCGGCGAGTGTGGTGAAAGGAGAGACACATGGCAACGCTTCTCTGGCTGCAGGGGGGAGCCTGCAGCGGCAACACGATGTCGTTCCTCAACGCCGAGGAGCCGAGCGCCTGCGACCTCGTGACCGACTTCGGCATCGACGTGCTCTGGCATCCGTCGCTGGGCATGGAATTGGGCGACCAGGTCAAGGCGCTGCTGCAGGACATCGTCGCCGGCCGCCGGCCGCTCGACATCTTCGTGTTCGAGGGGACGGTGATCCAGGCACCGCACGGCACGGGTCGCTACAACATGTTCGCCGACCGGCCGATGAAGGAATGGGTGGCCGAACTGGCGGGCGTGGCCAATGCGGTGGTCGCGCTCGGTGACTGCGCCTGCTGGGGCGGCATCCCGGCCACGGCGCCCAACCCGTCCGACAGCATCGGCCTGCAGTTTCTCAAGAAGAGTCGCGGCGGCTTTCTGGGGCCCCACTTCACGTCGACGTGGGGGCTCCCGGTCGTCAACATCCCGGGCTGTCCCTCGCACCCCGACTGGGTGACGCAGGTGCTCGTGGCGATCGCGAGCGGCCGGTCCGGCGACATCGCGCTCGACGACCTGCAGCGGCCGCTCACGTTCTTCAAGACGTTCACGCAGACCGGCTGCACCCGGGTGCAGTTCTACGAATACAAGCAGCACACCCACGAGTTCGGCCAGGGGACGCGCACGGGCTGCCTGTTCTACGAGTTCGGCTGCCGCGGCCCGATGACCCATTCGTCGTGCAACCGGATCCTCTGGAACCGGCAGTCGTCGAAGACGCGGGCGGGGATGCCCTGCACGGGCTGCACGGAGCCCGAGTTTCCCTTCTACGATCTGATGCCCGGCACGGTCTTCAAGACGCAGAAGATCGCCGGCGTGATCCCGAAGGATCATCAGACGGGAACCGGGCAGCTCAGTTACATGGCACACGCGGTCGCCGCCCGGGTCGCGGCGCCCCAGTGGAGCAAGGAAGACATGTTCGTCGTCTGAGAAACAGGGGCACCACCATGGCTACCGTCGCAGCAGAGCCGAAAAAGATGCGGATCAGCCCGCTGGGGCGGGTCGAGGGCGACCTCGACCTGCACATCGAGGTCACCGACCGCGTCGTGACCAACGCCTGGACCGAGGCCAGCATGTTTCGCGGCTTCGAGATCATCCTCAAGGGGAAGGATCCGCAGGCGGGGCTGATCGTGACGCCACGGATCTGCGGCATCTGCGGCGGCAGCCACCTCTACAAGGCGTGCTACGCGCTCGACACCGCCTGGCGGACGCACGTGCCGCCCAACGCGACGCTCGTCCGCAACATCGCCCAGGCCTGCGAGACGCTGCAGTCGATTCCACGCTGGTTCTACGCCCTCTTCGCCATCGACCTGACGAACAAGAACTACGCCCGCACGAAGGGATACGAGGAGTGCGTGAAGCGATTCACCCCGTTCACCGGCAGCGGCTACGAAAAGGGGGTGACGCTCTCGGGCAAGCCGGTGGAGGTCTACGCCATCTTCGGCGGCCAGTGGCCGCACTCCAGTTTCATGATCCCCGGCGGCGTGATGTGCGCGCCGAGCCTGGCCGACGTGACCCGGTCGATCGCCATCCTCGACTTCTGGAAGCGGGAGTGGCTGGAGAAGGAGTGGCTGGGGTGCTCCATCGACCGCTGGCTGGAGAACAAGACCTGGGACGACGTCTGGGCGTGGGCCGACGAGAACGACGCCCAGCGGGAGAGCGACTGCGGCCTGTTTCTCAGGTTCGCGAAGGCGATCGGCCTCGACGCATTCGGCTTCGGTTGCGGCCGGTTCCTGGCGACGGGCACCTACTTCCAGCCGGAGCTCTACGAACGGCCCACCATTGACGGCCGGAACGCCGCCCTCGTCAGCCGGGCCGGCGTCTACGACGGCGAGCAATTCCACGACTTCGACCACCTCCGCGTCCGCGAGAGCACGGCCCACTCCTTCTATCAAGGCGACACCTACCTCCATCCGTGGGAGGGCCGGACCGATCCGATCGACCCGGCCGAGGGGCACAAGCAGGGCAAGTACAGCTGGGCCAAGAGCCCGCGGTACGAACTGGCCGGCGCGGGCCCGACGCCGCTCGAGGCGGGGCCGCTCGCCCGGCAGGTGAACGCGGGCCGGCTCGGCGCCGCCCCGCACCAGGACTACGACCCGCTCTTTCTCGACGCGGTCAAGAAGGCGGGGCCGAGCGTGCTGGTCCGCGTGATGGCCCGCATGCACGAGGCGTGCAAGTACTACACGCTCGCGCAACGCTGGCTCTCGGAACTGCAGTTGCACGAGCCGTTCTACGCCAAGCCCGTCGAGCACGCGTCGGGGAAGGGGTTTGGGGCGACCGAGGCGGCCCGAGGCGCCCTCGCGGACTGGATCGTGATCGATGGGGGGAAGATCGAGAACTACCAGGTGGTGACGCCGACCGCCTGGAACATCGGCCCCCGCGACGCGCACGACGTGCACGGCCCGATGGAGCAGTCGTTCATCGGCTCGCCGATTCACGATCCCGGCGACCCGGTCGAAATGGGGCACGTGGCGCGGTCGTACGATTCCTGCCTGGTCTGCACCGTCCACACCTACGACGGCAAGACGGGGCGCGAACTGGGGACATTCCGCATCGGCGAAACGGGGTGAGTCCATGGACGGAAGCGGGGATGGGGCCGGCACGCTGGTCATCGGTTGTGGAAACCTGCTGCGCGGCGATGACGCGGCCGGGCCGGTGTTCGTGCGGCGGATGTGGGACCGGGGGCTGCCCGCGGGGATGCGGTGCGCCGACGGTGGCACCGGGGGGATGGACGTGGCCTTTCAGATGCGGGGCATGCCCGAGGTGATTCTCGTCGATGCCTGCTCGTCGGGCAGCGAGCCGGGGACGCTCTTCGCGGTGCCGGGCCACGAGGTGGAGAACCTCCCGCCGCTCACCGGGATCAACCTCCATGCATTTCGGTGGGACCACGCGATCGCCTTCGCCCGCTGGCTGCTCAAGGACGACTACCCCCGGAGCGTCACGGCCTACCTGATCGAAGGGCAGTCGTTCGAGATGGGCGCGGCGCTCTCGCCCGCCGTCGATCGGGCGATCGACCGGCTGGTGGACCTGGTGCTGGCGAAGCACCGCGGCGTCGACCTGCCCCGTCCGCAGCCGGTCGGGCAGGGGCCGTTTCCCGAGTCGCACCTGCTGACGCCCGGCCCCAACGCCACCGGCGGCCTCGTCGAAGACTACAACGCGTTCGTGCGGCGGCCCACGCCGGAGGCGTTGGCCGCGCTCGTGGTGGCGGCCGATCCGGGGCTCGCCGCGCTGGCGCGGGCGGCGGCGTTTGCGCACGGGCTCACCGACGAACTGCCCGATCCCGGGCCGCTCGACGGCGAACTGCGGGCGCTCGTGCTGATGACCGCCGCCGCGGGTCTGATCGAGCGCGGGGCGCTTCAGCCGGCAGGCGCGCTGCTCCGCGATGCGGCCGACGCGGCCCGCGATGCGGCGCCCGCGTTTGCGGCGACGCTCGAAATGCAGCTGGCCGACCTGCTCCCGGAAGGCGACCTGGAGCGCCGCATCGAGCGACTGCGGGCCGCCCTCGCGCTGGCGGAGCGGGCCGACGCGGCGATCCTCCAGGCGGAGCTCTGGATGCGGCTCGGAGTCGCCCATCAGCAGGCGGGGGCCGACGGGAGCCGCGGACCTTTGCTCGAGGCGGTGCGCTGCTACCAGCAGGCCGTGCAGGCGGGCTTCACGCAGGCGGACCATCCGGAGCCGTTCGGCCAGATTCAGAACAACATCGGGCTCGCCTACCTCTCGATGCCCGCCCGCGAGGCGAGCGACCGGCTGCGGGTCGGGATCGCGGTGCAGTCGTTTCGCCACGCGCTCGAGGTCTTCGATCGGGAGCGGCACCCCGACATGTGGGCGAGCGTGACGATGAACCTCGCCAGCGCGTTGCAATATCTGCCGTCGTCGCATCCGGAGGAAAACCTGATGCGGGCGGTGGACGCCTACGAGGAGGTGCTGCAGGTCCGCACCGAGGCGCGGGATCCCGTGGCCCACGCGCGGGTGCTGCTCAATCAGGCCAACGCGCTCGCGCATCTCGGCATCTTCGGGCCGGCGGCCGAGAAGCTGGCCGCGGCCTTCCGGGTCTTCGTCCGGCACGAGCGAGCCGAGGAGGCGGCGACCGCCAGGGAGATGATCGGCTGGATCGGGCACCGGCGCGCGGAAGTCGCGGCGGCCGTGGAGGGCGCCTGATGGATCTCCACCAGCGGCAGCAGTTCGATTTCCTCCTGCAAAACGCGACGGAGCGGTTCGTGGCGCGGATGGAGGAGCGGTGTCGCGGGGCGGCCGCCGCCCGCGCGAGGCTCCGCGCCGAGTCCGAGGCGGCACGGAGGTCGCTGGGCGCCTTCGTCGCCGCGCGGTTCCTCGAGTTTCTGCTCGACAACAGCGACGGCGCGGGC
>JBEIQP010000165.1:0-4579 GCA_040376455.1 Planctomycetaceae bacterium
CGCGGCCCGGCGCCGAGCGCGAGCGGCAGGCCCACCGCACCGGCCGGTTCGTCGATCGGCTGCCAGCGGGGCCACGCCTTCGGGGCACGATCCATGACGACATCGACGATCACCCCTTCGGCATCGACGATCCGCACCACGTCGAACTGGGGCCGGCCGGCAAGCCGCTCCTCGTCGGGCGTGAGCGACTGCGGGGCAACGAACGTCGCGCGGCCCTGCACGCGGACGAATCGGTCGGCGATCGCGGGGACGGTCGCCCCGAGCGGAATCGCCTCGCCGTGCCAGGGCATTTCGAGCGCCGACGGCGCGTTCAGCCGCGCGAGCACGCGGATCAAGGCCTCCTGCTTCGCGACGTCCCACTCGCCCTCGAAAACCTGCCGCCGCGCGAGGTCGATCTCGCGCTCCGCGAGAAACCGTTCCAGGCTCGGGGTCGAAGGCTCGTCGCCGCGGGCCGGAGCCGGCGCCCCGGCGACGCAGGCGAAGGCCGCGCAGCACGCGATTGTCCGGAGAAGATGGGCCGCCGCCTCGCCCGGCGAACCGGCCTCGACAGGCCGCGCGGCCGTCTTGCCACTCATGGGGAAGTCTCCCGAAAGGATTGTGAATCGGTCGCCGCGGCCGCCTGCTCGAGCCGACGCAGCGATTCGGCGGTCGAATGGAGCTCCACGTCGGCCAGGGCGGTGGTGAGATCCACAGGATCCGGGCGGCGCCTGCGGGTCGGCCCGCCATTCGCGAGCCGCAACGCCAGCATGGTCGCCGCCACCACCGCGGCCAGCGTGACGACCGCCACCGTGCCCAGCGAGGTGCCGCCCGGAGCCAGCGGAGGCCGCGGCGTCCAGAACGGCTCGAGGGCGATCACCAACGGCGCCCGCCGGATCGTGTCGCTGGCGGCGTAGGCATAGCGCTTGAAGAAGTAGCCCGCCACCTCCACCGGCTCGGCGATCTTCAGGCCCGTCGGCATCCCCTCCGGAACGCGCAGGAAGTGGACGACGATCGGCGAGGCGGGCCCGTCAGCCGGTTCGAGCCACCCCTGCCAGTACTCGCCGACCCCGGCGTCGTTGGCCGGTGCGGCCACTTTCTCCAGCCGGCGGAGCTCTCCCTTGAAGCGGATGGGACGACCGCGAAACGTCCGCGGCTGTCCGAACAGTTCGGTGAAACTCACCGGCGCCGCGGTCCGGCGCAGCGCCGCGTTGTCGCTCGCGCGAAGCGTGTTGAACGTCTCCAGCCAGGCGGGCTCCTCGTCCTTCCGGAAGAACGCGTCGTCGCGAATCTTCGCCAAGGCATCGACCGACGCCGACAGGCTGCCGGCCGCCGGGGTGAACGGCTCGGGGTCGGGCTCGATCAGCACGGCGTCGCCGGCGAGTTGCGGGCCGCGGACCGCCTCCAGCGAGGTGTCGACCTGCTGCGGGACGGGCGGGCGGGGCCGCGGGAACCACGTCCGTTCGATCCAGCCGAGGACGAGCACGGCGAGGATCGCGGGCGGCATGCCCATCCAGAAGATCCGCCGCCGTTCGCCCCGGGCGAAGTAGTTGCGCGGCGGCACGCCCCGGCCGACCGGTTCGACCCGGGCGGAGGCGGGAACGTCGGGGAGGCGCTGCTCGGGTGACTCGTTCACGGCGGCATTCCCTTCGACGCGGGAGCCCGGGCCTATTCCTGGCCGGATTGGGCCCGCTGCTGCCGACGCATCTCCCGCCAGACGTAGCAGCCGAACGTGCCGGCCAGCGTGAACGGCATCGCGAGCATGATCAGGATGCTGTAGAAGTAGCCCCGCGCGACGTTGAGCCCCTCCGGGTCGGAGGTGTTGACGGCGTCTTTGCAGTTAGGGCAGCCGAGCGCCTCGGCTCCGGCCCAGACGACGACCGCCGCGATCACCGCGAAGACGGGCATCCACCGCGATCCAGCCGACATCACCTGCTTCATCGCGACCGGCTCCTCGTCCCTTGTCTGCCGCCACCCGATGCGACGGCCGCCGACCATCGACATCCTCGGGCGTGCCCTCGACCCAACCGCGGGAACCACGGCTGGGATCGGCCGTGCCCGCCTGTCATCAGTATAGCAGGGTGGCCGCGCGGCGGCTTCCGGCCGGCCGATGCGGCTACGGAACCAGGTGGTAGAGCATCGCGTAGATGACGACGCCCGTGACCGACACGTAGAGCCAGATCGGCATCGTGATCTTCCCGAGCCGGCGGTGGGCCTCCCAGCGGCCCTTCCACGCCAGGAAGAACATCCGCAGGGCGAGGATCGGCACCAGCACGGCCAGCAGGATGTGCGAGATCAGGATCGTGAAGTAGACGATGCGAATGCCCCCCTGACCGCGGAAGGGCACGTGCCCGACGAGGTAGTGATAGGTCAGGTAGCAGACGAGAAAGACCGCCGACACGGCGAAGGCCGCCACCATCGCCGCTCGATGCGCCTTCCAGTTGCCGGCGCGGATGAACACCCAGCCTGCGACGAGCAGGAGCGTGGCGACCGCGTTGAGGACGGCGTTGGTCGTGGCGAGCGGATGGACGGCCAACGGCAGCAGGGCAACGCAGCACCAGGGGGTCACTCGGTCACCTCGGCTTTCGCGGGGCCGGCCGACGCCGCGCCGGCCGGTTCAGCAAGGACGTCGCGGATCAGTTTCTTGAGCCGTTCGACGCGGTCGGGTTGGAGGAGGTGATACCCGCCCCGGAGCCGGCCCTGCCGATCGAAGACCACGCCGCGTTCGGAATGGACTCCCACCTCGACGGGCAGGCGAAAGGTCTTCTGGCCGACCGCCGTGATGACCTTCATATCGCCCGTGAGAAACTTCCACCGCTCCGGATCGGCCTCGAACCGCTCGGCATACCGCCGCAGCACGTCGGGCGTGTCGTTGTCGGGGTCGCAGGTCAGGCTCACCGCCATGAAGTCCGGGTGCTCGATCTCGCGGAGGATGTCGGCGATGGCCTGGTTCTCCCGGAAACAGGGGCCGGGGCAGTTGGCGAAAAAGATGCTCCCCATCCAGACCTTGCCCGCGAGATCCTCGGAACGGAATGCCTTCCCGGTCTGGTCGGTGAGCGTGAACGGCGTGTCGGCGATCGCGGTGGCCGACTCGTCGTCAACCGCCACCGGCCCCGCCACGACCGGCGGGGCCTGCCCGCCGTCCGGTTCCTTCCCGCCGGGCCGCGTGCAGCCGGCCGCCGCGCACGCCATCAGCGCCACGCACGCGATTCGGGGCCACGTGTTCCTCATGCCTGTGCCCCCTTGTCGCCGCCTGCCCGGTCCCGATTCCGGTCCCGACTCAATGGGCCGCTTCCCCGGACAGGACCTTCGCGGCTCCCGCCTCCTCCATCAGGCGCACGTCCGACGGCCGCGCCATGTGCAGCGCACGCTCCTGCGACACCATCCGGTTGCGCATGCCGATGTCGGGGATCAGCATGATCGCCAGAAAGATCGCCATCATCGCGGCGGGGATCGTGAGCACGTACTTCCAGTTCGCTTCCCAGAGCACGTGCATGAAGAACAGCACGACGAGCATCGCCTTCGTGCACGACACCGCCATCATGAACGCCCAGCCGACCTGCGGCTGGTCCCGCCACGGCCAGTAGGAGGTGAATGTCAAAAACGACATGGTCGTCAGGAAGCAGAGTGCCAGGAAGACGGCCAGGTAGACGCCCAGGCCGCCGTGGCCGTGGTCATGGCCGCCATGCTCGGCGTGCAGGAGGGCATCGTCGGCGGATTCGCCGGCGCGGGTGATCGGGCCGTGGTCGTGATGGTCGCTCATGTCGGGGCTCAAAAGAGGTAGAGGAGCGGAAACAGGAAGATCCACACGAGATCGACGAAGTGCCAGTAGAGGCCGGCGTTTTCGATCATGCCGGCATTCTTCGGGCCGAGCCGATAGCCGAGCAGGATCGCGAACACGATCAGCCCCACGATCACGTGGATCGCGTGGAATCCGGTGAGCAGGAAGTAGGTGCTGGCCCACATGTTGCCGCCGGGGATCACGGCGGGCAGCTTCAGCCAGGAGAAGACGTCGTTGAGGCCTTGCGCGTGGCCGCCATGGCCCTCGCCGTGGCTTCCGGAAGCGGCGTCGGTCGGCAGCGGCATCACCTGATCGGCGATCACCGCGAGTTCGAAGGGGGCCTGCTCCGGGCTCATGACCATCTTCTGGACCTGCTGGAGGCGGGTCCGCGCCGCCTGCTGCTCGGCGGTGAGCCGATCGGCCGGGGCGTCGTCGAGCCGCTTGAGCAGATCGACCGTGTCGCCCGGCTTGGCCTCCGCGTCCGCCTGGTCGCGGAAGGCCGCGGGCACGCTCGCGACCGGCACCTTGCGCAGTTCCTCGAGCCGGGCCCGCACGGCCGACCCGTAATAGAGGTCGGGCCGCTCGTAGACGCGGCTGCGCGGAGCCCATGGGTAGATGCCGTGCGTGAACTTCGCCTGATACTCGTAGGCCTTGATGCCGAGGAACAGCGAGCCCAGCAGCAGCGTGAGCAGCATCCAGAACTTGGCCAGCCCGGTCTTGCTCGCCTTCGCCGCCTCGAGTGCGAGGACGACGGTGACGCTGGAGCAGATCAGCACGAACGTGTTGAAGGCGCCGATCGGCTCGGACAGGTGGACGTGGTGC
>JBEIQP010000182.1:0-3870 GCA_040376455.1 Planctomycetaceae bacterium
CTGGCGGCCCGCCGTCGGTTCGAGCAGCAGATCCGGATGACGCCGGAGGAGTTTGCCGAGGAGGCGAAGAGTGCCCAGGCCGATCCCAAGGTGCGGATGCTGCAGCAGCAGCGTCAGCGTCAGCCGATGGCCGGGGCGGCGTAGCCGTAGCGGTCGAGGAACGGCTTGCAGCGGGAGGTGATCTCCGCGACGAGTCGCGGGTCGTGGCGGTAGGTGTTGGTGCGGTAGCGGCGCATCGACTCGGCCTGCCGTTCGAGGGCGGGGCGGACGCGGCCGAAGTCGCCCAGGTCGAGCCGCTCGTAGCACGTGGCCAGCGTTCCCACCGGATCGGCGACGAGTTCTTCGTAGCGGACCTCGTGGAGGCGGTCGGCGGGGAGCGTGGCCCGGTCGCGTTCGAAGGCGTCATGCATCTCCGCGAAGGCGGCGAACACGTACTCCTCAAGCGTGGCGCCCCGTTCGACCTGCAGCGACTGCACATCGTGCAGCGACTTCCAGAGCCGCAGGGTCGAGGGGATCACCACGAACGGGTCGCGAACGACGTGGAGAAACCGCGACTCCGGGAACATGTCGGCGAGCACGCCGACGCGGGCGGTGTGCGGGGGGCTCTTGAGCACCGGCCGCCGCGGGTCGCGGACCGCGAGCATCGCGAGGAATCGGCGGAGCGTTTGCTTCCAGCGGTTGAGTTCGGCCGGTGGGAGCTTCGTGAGGTCGAGCGCCTCAGGCCGCGCGGGGCTGCTCACCGGAAATGCGATCCGCCGGTAGCACGAGGGCGCGCCGAGGCTCATCAGGGCAAACTCATCCTCCTGCGGACGATCCCAGCCGGCGGCGACGTCGTCCATCGGCCGCTTCGACGGGATCATCCAGCGAAGGGCCTGCGTCATCACGTCCTCGGTGAGGAGGAAGTGGCTGGGGGCGAAGCACTCGTAGGTGTTCGGGCAACAGAATCGGTCATCGAGCATCGCCAGTTCGTGCAGCAGCGTGGTGCCGCTTCGCCAGTGGCCGATGATGAACAGCGGCGGCGGCGTGGTGGGCTGGTCGCGGAGGCGGCGGCGGAATCGCGCATCCGACAGCGGGCCCATCAGTGAGTTGAAGCCCGTCATCATCGACACGGTGGCCGCCAGGCCGAGCTTCATGAAGTCGATCCGGTAGCCGTACTCGCGAAGCAGGCCGAACCAGACGCCGGCCGGCATGCCGTGCCAGAACCGTGGGCTCCACCATGGATAGGCGTGGAACTCGCCCTTCTTTGCGGCAGTGGACGTGCTGGGGGAGTTCGACACGGGGGTCGGTTCGGGGTGGTGATCGGGGGGCCCTGGCTGCTGCCGGCCTCGGTCGCCGCAATCGTAGCGGAAACGGCTAGCGCGCGGGACCGCTCGCCTCGGCCGCGATGCGGCGTGGCCGGAGTTGATCGGTCAGAACCTCGTTCATGGCCGCGGCGATGTGGACCGAGGCGGCCGAGCCGGTGGCCCGGAATCGTTCCGTGCCGGTGGGGTCGAGAATGATCACCGTCGGGAATGCCTGGACGCCAAACTGTCGGCAGGTGTCGGGATGACGATCGGCATCGACGGCCACGCAGACAAACCGGCGCGAAAGCCGCACGACCCGCGGGTCGGCCACCGCGGCCTGCACGAGTTCACCGCTCCAGCGGCACCACGTCGCCCGAAACACCACAAGCATCGGAACGCCCGACTCCGTGGCACGCCGTGAGCCGGTCTCGTATCCGTCGACATAGTCGATGGCGGAGGTTGCCTGCGGGGCGACGGCGCCACCGCCGATGAGGCCGCCCGTGGGCCGCGACGGGGCCGCCGCCCACCACCGGCCATCGCCGCTGGCCGTCGCCTGCTCATCGCGCACGGTACAGCCCGCGGCCACGGCCACGAGGGCGATGGCAAGGGTGGCGGACGCGAGGCTCGGCGAGGGGGATGGCATGTCGAGCGGGGTGGTAGGAGGACGATCTACGGGCCACAAGCCCTGTTCCCGGCGCCGCGGCAAACTCGGCGAACGGCGGGATTTCGGCAGGCTCCAACACGCCTGTCGACCGCTGGCCTGGCTCGCTACCGTCAGGTCGAGCCTCCACTGTTCGATCCCGAGATGTCGCCACCACGCTCCGCAGCTGTTTTCTTGGCCGTCGCGACCCTCGTCGCGACGTCGGGGACGGGGTGCAGGCTTGTGCAACGCGGCGGGCCGGTCGCGCCGGAAGTTGCGGAGGCCAGGCGGCTGTGCAACGAAGGTCTGTCGGCGGCCGATCGCAGCGACCTCGTGCGGGCGGAGGGGCTCTTGGAACGGGCCGTGAAGAGTTGCCCCGGCGACATCGATGCCCGCCGCCACTACGCGGAGGTGCTCTGGAAGCGGGGCGAGCGCATGGAGGCCGTGGCACAGATCAACGAGGCGCTCCGGCTCTCCCCGGAGGATGCCGAGCTCTGCGTGCAGGGCGGGAGCATGTATCTGGAGATGGGGCTCTTCGACGACGCGGACCGACTCGCCCGCGAAGCGGTTCGCGTGGCACCGGGATCGGCGGATGCCTGGCACCTGCGCGGCCAGGTGTCGCTCACTCGCGGTCAGGCCGAACCGGCGCTCGCCGACTTCCACAGGGCGCTCGCGATCGATCCGTCCGACCGGAGCGTGCTGATCGACACCGCGGAGGCTTACCGACGCCTCGACCGGCCGCAGCGGGCCCTCGCCACGCTGGCCGTCTTGAGCGAGACCTACGGCCCGAGCCAGACCCCCGCCAACGTGCTCACGCTCGAGGGCCGGGCGCAGGAGGCGCTTGGCCGACCGGCCGATGCCATCGACAGCTATCGCGCCGCGATGGTCCGTGGCGGCGGCGCGAGCGATGCGGCCGAACGGCTGGCTGCCATGGAGGGGACGACCGCCGGATCGACCGCCTCTCGACCCGACGGGCCAACGACGCGGCGGTGATCGTCACTCGCCGGTGGTGGTGCGTCCGGTGAGCAGGTCGAAGGCGGCGATCGACGGCACGAGTAACGCGAGCGTGGCAAAGCCGTAGGCCGCAAGCACGACGAGCAGCACCTGCAGGCTGCTCCCTTGCAGGAAACTGGTGATCGCCACGAAGGTGAGCGCCGGCAGCAGCGCCGACGTCCAGCCCACCGCCGGCGACGGGTTGCGGGCGGAAAGCGCCGCGTAGAGCCCGACGGCGCCTCCGACGATCGCGGCCAGGAACGGCGCGAGCTGCAGCTCAAAGCTGCCGCCGAAGGCGACCATGATCCGCATCGCCGTGGCCACGCCCACGAACAGAAAAGCCACGATGCCGAGGGCCACGGCGATCGCCCGTCGCGAGGCGACGTGCGACAGCCCGGCGTAGACGCCGAGGACGGCGACAAAGAACGTGAGCACCGCGAGGCCCAGGGCGAGTTCCCCGCCGTGTTCCGGGGTGGCGATGCCCAGGGGCACCAGGGCCAGGCACAGGCCGATCGGGAGCACCACCATGTCGGCGGCCGCCCCGAGCACCCCGAGGATCTTCCCCCAGACAAACTCCTTGGGTTCCAGATCGCTGACGAGCAGGAGATCGAATGTCCCCCGGTCTCGCTCCATAGTCACGCTGGTGACGGCCAGGGCGGTGAGGGCCAGGAGGCTCGCCACCACCATCGGCACCACGGCGGTGGCGATGCCGATCCGGTCGGGCCGCGGAGCCCTGGCCTGGGCGACGATCCCGGCGACCGCGGCGGCGAAGAGCAACAACCAGGCGATCCGCACCGCGAGCATCGCCCGACCGTGGGCGCGGGTGCGGAGTTCCCGCCAGAGAACGGGATTCGACCAGACCGTGCGTGGCTCCCGCCTGGCGCCGGCCGCCGCGCCGCCGGCTTCGTCTTCAAACCGTGGCCGCACCTGAATCCGCGTGTTCCAGGCCCGGGC
>JBEIQP010000005.1:0-55258 GCA_040376455.1 Planctomycetaceae bacterium
CGGCCCGGCGGAGCCCGCCGCCGCGGAGCCGGAAGAGCCGGCCGAACCCGCGCCGGAATCGGCCCGCGCCGTCGCCAGGCAGGCCGAACAGGCCGATCGGGTCGTCCGCGTCTCGGCCGACAGCCTCACGCGGCTGGTCGGTCTGGCCGGGGAGTCGCTCGTGGAGACCCGCCAGCTGCGGCCGTTCGTCGATTCGCTGCTCCAGTTGCGGGCCACCCAGGTCGATCTCGCCGACGCGATCTCCGCGTTCGACGAGAAACTGAAGGCGGCCGACGTCGCGTTGCCGGCCCCGCTGGCCGCGCTGCTCGGCGGCATCCGCGACCGGGCCGACGGCTGTCTCGCGAACCTGACCGGCCACGTCGAGGACTTCGAGAGCTTCGCCCGCCGCAACGAGGACCTCTCGAATCGGCTCCATCACGAGGTGATCGTCAGCCGGATGCGTCCCCTGGCCGACGGCATCCGCGGCTTTCCCCGCCTCGTCCGCGACCTGGCCCGCACGCTCGGCAAACAGGTGCGGTTCGAGGTGCGGGGCGAGCAGACCGGGGTCGATCGCGACATCCTCGACAAGCTCGAGGCGCCGCTGTCGCACCTGATCCGCAACGCGATCGACCACGGAATCGAGACGCCGCAGGAACGCGAATCGGCCGGCAAGGCGGCCGCGGGCCTGATCCGGCTGGAGGCGCGGCACCGGGCGGGCATGCTCCACATCGCGCTCACCGACGACGGGCGGGGCATCGACATCGAGCGGCTCCGGGTCAAGGCGATCGCCCGCGGGCTCGTGGCCAAGCAGGTCGCCGACCAGCTCACCGAACTGGAGCTGCTCGAGTTCCTCTTCCTCCCCGGCTTCTCGACCAAGGACCAGGTGACCGAGATCTCGGGCCGCGGCGTCGGCCTCGATGCCGTGCAGAGCATGGTCAAGGCGGTGGGGGGAAGCGTGCGGGTGGCGACGCAGCCGGGGCGGCAGACGGTGTTCACGCTCCAGTTGCCGATCACGATGTCGGTGATCCGCGCGCTGCTGGTCGATGTCGGCGGCGAGCCCTACGCCTTCCCGCTCACGCGGATCGACCAGATTCTCTTCTGCCAGCACGCCGACATCCGCACGGTCGAGGGCCGCCAGTACTTCGACCGCGACGGCGCCTCGATCGGCCTCGTCATGGCCGCGCAGATCCTCGAGGCTTCGGTCGCTCAGGCTCCGGCCGACCCGATGCCGGTGGTGGTGATCAGCGATCGCGGTCAGCAATTCGGGATGATCGTGGACGCCTTCCTCGGCGAGCGCGACCTCGAGGTCCGGCCGCTCGACCCCCGTCTCGGCAAGGTGCCCGACATCAACAGCGCCTCGCTGCTCGAGAACGGCAACCCGGTGCTGATCGTGGACGTCGAGGATCTCGTGCGCTCGATCGACAACGTCCTCTCCGGGCGGCGGCTGTCGCGTGTCGAATTCGAGCGGATGGCGGAGCAGGCCCGGCAGCGCAAGCGGATCCTGGTCGTGGACGATTCGATCACGGTGCGGGAACTGGAGCGGCAGCTCCTCCAGGCCCGCGGCTACGCGGTGGACGTGGCGGTGGACGGCATGGACGGCTGGAACGCGATCCGCAACTCCCACTACGACCTCGTCGTCACCGACGTGGACATGCCCCGGATGGACGGCATCGGGCTGGTAGGACTGATCAAGGCCGATCCGGCCCGCCGGGACGTGCCGATCGTGATCGTCTCCTACAAGGACCGCGAGGAGGATCGGCTGCGGGGCCTGGATGCGGGGGCAAACCGCTACCTTACGAAGAGCAGTTTTCACGATGAGACGTTCGTCGATACGATCATCGACCTGATCGGAGAGGCGAACGGCTGACCGGCGGCGGCAGGACCCGCCGGCGGGGAGCCGAGAGGAGCGTGGCATGAGGATCGGCATCGTCAACGACATGCGGGCGGCCTGCGAGGCGTTGCGGCGCGTCGTGGACAGTCTGCCCGACCACGAGGTGGCCTGGACCGCCAGCGACGGCGTCGAGGCGGTCGCCATGGCGAAGCGCGACCGGCCCGAGTTGATCCTCATGGACCTGCTGATGCCCCACATGGATGGCGTGCAGGCCACCCGCCAGATCATGGCCACCGCGCCCTGCGCGATCCTCGTGGTGACGGCCACGGTCAGCGGCAACATTTCGCTGGTCTACGATGCGATGGGATTCGGCGCCCTCGATGCCGTCGATACGCCGATGCTCGGGCCGGCGGGCGAGGTCAGCGGCGCCGGGGCGCTCGTCGAG
This sequence comes from Planctomycetaceae bacterium, assembly GCA_040376455.1. Classification (GTDB taxonomy): domain Bacteria; phylum Planctomycetota; class Planctomycetia; order Pirellulales; family UBA1268; genus QWPN01. The sequence goes on from JBEIQP010000005.1 coordinate 2,256, forward strand.
AAGATCGGCGTGATCGCGAAGCTGGTCGGGGCGACAGGCGAGGCCCGCAAGCCGGCCCGCCCCGCCCCGGGATCGGCCCCGCCGCGGCTCCTCGTCGTCGGTGCCTCGACCGGCGGGCCGAAGGCGATCGCCGATCTCCTCCTGCCGCTGCCCCGCGACTGGAACGTGGCCGCCGTGATCGTGCAGCACGTCGATGTCGCCTTCTCGCAGGGGCTCGCCAAGTGGCTGGGCGATCGCACGGGCCGCCCCGTCCGCGTCGCCGAGCACGGTCAGCAACCGGTGGCCGGCGACGTGTTGCTCGCCGGCACCAACGACCATCTCGTACTCTCGAAGGCGCGCACGCTCGAATACCGCGAGGAGCCGCGCGAGGTGTTCTTCCGGCCGAGCGTCGATGTGTTCTTCGAAAGCGTGGCCGACCACTGGCCGCAGACCGGAGCGGCCCTGCTCCTCACCGGCATGGGCAAGGACGGCGCGCGGGGGCTCCACAAGCTCCGCTCCCGCGGCTGGCACACGATCGCGCAGAACGAGGCGACGAGCGTGGTGTGGAGCATGCCGAAGGCGGCGATCGACGCGGGGGCCGCCTGCGAGGTGCTGCCGATCGACCAGATGCCGCGCGTGCTCACCGCCCGCCTGGGCGGATAAGCGGCAGCCTGCGGATCACGTCCTCCGCGGCCCGATCGCGATCAGGCGGCCGGTTGCGGCCCGCGCTCGATCGCCTCCATCACGTCGAGCACCGTCGCCTCGCCGCGGCCCGGCGCGCCGATCACCTGCACGCCGACCGGCAGGCCGCGGCTGCCACGATCCGCATCCGCCGCCGCCCGCAGCACGGGATCGCGCGACGAGCCGCGCTCTGCCTCTTCGTCGGGGCGGACGACGGTCACCGGGACGGCGCCGGCGGCGAGGTCGAGGAGATTCGCCACCAGGCAGGGCGCGGCGGCCAGCACCAGCCGCGCGGCCGTGCCATGCCGCAGGGCCGGCAGGGCTGAGACCGGGCAGACGATCGCGTCGCACCCGGCCACCGCCGCCGTGAAGCGGGCGTGGAACGCGGTTCGCGACGCGAGCAGCGCGGCGAAGGCGGCGCCGCGGCGTGGTCCGGTCTTCGTGAGCGCCTCCGCCTCCAGCCTGCTCCCCGCGAGGCGGGCGGCGCCGGCGACCAGCGGTCGGAGGCCGCGCGGCAGCCGCGCGATCGAGAGCAGCCGGGCGACGCCCGGGATCGGCCGCCGCCCCCCGAAGAGCCGGCGCACGTCCGCGGCCCCGTCGGCGGAGAGGATCGCCAGGAGCAGCCACGCGGCCTCGATCGCGACCGCCCCTTCGAGCCTCGTCGTCTCCACGCCGGCCGCTTGAAGCCGGGAGACGGCCTCCGCCACGCCGCGACGAATCGCCGGCGACGCGGCCACCGGGCCGGTGTCGTCCCACCAGCCGATCCGCAGCCCCTGCGGCGGCGCGGCGGCCGCATCGGCTCCGGCGAGGGCGTCGATCGCCGCGAGCGCGTGCCGCAGGTCGGCCGCCGTCCGCGCCAAAAAGCCGGCGCGAACCCGAACCGCCGTGAGGTGGGGCATCGTCTCGAACGCGCCGCCGCCGCCGAGCGCGGACGTCCGCGGCATGATCGCGGCGATCCCGCAGGCGTGGGCGGGCTGTCGCAGGCTGCCGGCCAGGTCGTTGCCCACGGCCAACGGCACCACGCCGGCAGCCACGAGCGCCGCATCGCCGCCGCTCGACCCGCCGGGCCCCCGATCGGCCGCCTGCGGATGATTCGTGCGACCCCAGACCGGGTTGTCGGTCTCGTGGAGATACATCGCCTGCGGCACGTTGGCCTTGCCCACCACCACCGCGCCCGCCTGCCGCAATCGCGTCACGAGCGGCGCGTCGGCGGCGTCGATCGGGCCGCGGAGCGTCTCGATCCCGAGCGTCGTCTGCAGCCCCGCCACCGGAAAGCATTCCTTCACGCTCACCGGCACGCCCGCGAGCAGACCGCGGGGAGCCGCATCGATCGCCAGTGCCTCGGCGGCGGCCGCGGCGAACCGCGGTTGCACGAGGGCGTTGATCGCCGGGTGGGTCTCGCGGTGACGGGCCTCGCAGTCGGCGAGGACATCGCCGGCCCGCATCGCGCCGCGGCCCACGGCAGCCGCGATGTCGGCGACGCCGGCGACCGCGGTTCGAGGTTCCACCACCGACGGTCTCACTCCGCGCCGGCCGCCGCCACGGAGGCACGGCGGCAGTCGGCGGCCCAGATCACGTCGCCGTCGAAGAGCATCCCGATCACGAGCACGCGGTCGCCCGCGGCTGCGTCGGGCTGCGTGCGGGAGATGATCGCAAGCTCGCGAACGCCCCCCTTCGGCAGCGGAAGCGTGGCCTTCGACGACCAATACGGTCCGACTCGACGGGCCGATTCGAAGGTCACCGTCAGCACGATGCCGTCGCTGGTTCGGCGCGAGTACCCGAGCCAGTTGCGTCCGAGCCGGGCCAGTTCGGCGGCACTCTCGGGCTTCGCCGCGAGGGCGTCGTGCAAGGCCGCGAGCGGGGCCGGCGGTTCCGCGAGCGGGCGGCCGCTGTCCGCCGCGGCGTGCTCCAGCATCACCAGTTCCTCGGCGACGTGGGCCAGGCTCTTGTACCAGTCGACGAGCAGCGGCGTGCGGGCCGGAGCGTCGCGCTCGTCCGCGGCGGCGACCGCATCGTGGGCGGCCCGGGCTTCGTCCACGGCTCGCTCCAGGCCCGAGAGGTCGAGCGGTTCCGGCGCCGGGGGCGTCACGCTCGCCTCCTCGATCGGCTCCACGCGGGTCGATGTCGCGAGCGCGACTTCCGCACCGAACGGCTCCGGCTCACCGTGCTCGGCCGCAGGCGGCTCGAGCGCCGGATCGGGCTCCGGAGTGAGGGCCGGCGGTTCGACCGCCGCCACGGCCGTCGCGGCCTCGGTGGCACCGGATGGTTCGGCACTGGGCTCGGGCTCGCTGCCGACCGGCTCCGGCACCGCGTCCACGGCGGCCACGCTTGCATCAACCGGGGCGGCGCTCGTTTCGGGCTGCGGCGGCGCGGGCATGGGCACCGCGATGCCGGCTGCCTTCCGTGCCGCGGGCTGAAACTTCTGGGGCAGGAGAAACGCGAGTTGGGAGGGAACGCTCTTGGTGATCTTGAAGGGATCCTTCTGGAAGCCCCAGATCAGGATGGCGAGCGTGAGGGGAATCGCCAGGGCGCCTCCCAGTACCGTGCCGATCATCTGGCCCATGCCGCTTTTCTTTTTCTTCGGCGTCGGCGGCGTCGCGGCCCCCACGCCGACGGCGGCTCCCGTCAGGCCCGCGCCGAAGGCCACCTCCGGCGCCGCGGTCTCCTCCTCCTCTACGAACTCCGTCACCAACTCCGTGCCCACGTCGGGGAACGCCGGGTCGGCAGGCTCGGCCACGGCGTCCTCGGGGTCACCGTCGCGGATCGCGTCGATGGCGGTATCGGCCAGCGGCTCGGCGATCGCTTCCGGGCCGCGTTGGTCGTCGGCTTCCGGCTCGGACTCGCTCCACACGTCGAGGCTGCTCGCCGACGCGATGCCCGAATTTCCGGTGCCGATATCGATGGCAGACGATCCCGGTTCGTCCGGCCGAAACACGGTCAGCGGCGTGGCCGGCCCGTCGTCTTCGTCGTCGGCCAGCCACGAACCGGCGAGATCGTCGTCGAGTTGCGGGTCGTCGCCCGCCGGTGCCGGCGTGAACGCCTCGATCGGATCCCCCTCGTCACCTGCTTCGATGGGTGCGTCGGGAGAACGGGTCTCGGGATCCTCGAGCGCGGGTGATTCGTCGAACGCGAATGAGAATCCGCCGGCCAGATCGGGTTCGCCCCCCGACTCGAGCGCCGCCCAGGGATCGGGTGTGGTTTCTTCGTTCTCGCGGTCGTCTGTCATGGCAAGGTGCTCCGAACTGGCGGGGACGCGGGCAGAGTCGCCGCCCGCAGGTCCGGGGGAGTCTACCACCGGGATTTCCGCGTCCGCCACCGGCCCGGCGCGGCCTCTGAGTCACAACCCGTGGGCCGGCCCGTACCGGCGGCGGAGGCTCTCGAGCAGCCACCGTTCCGAGACCGGTTCGCCCGTCGCCCGCTCCACGAGCGGCTCGGATTCAAGGGTCCGGCCGGCGGCATGCACCTCGCGGCGGAGCCAGCCCAGCAGGTCGCGAAAATCGCCCGCGGCGAGCCGGGCATCGAGGTCCGGAAACCGCCGCTCGGCCTCCGCCATCAACTGGGCCGCGAACAGGTTGCCCAGCGCATAGGTGGGGAAGTAGCCCACGAGCCCCGCGCTCCAGTGGATGTCCTGCAGCACGCCGTCGGCGTCGCGGGCGGGCCGCAGGCCGAAGTCGCTCTCGAACCGCTCGTTCCACGCCGCCGGCAAGTCCTCCACGGGCAGGTCGCCGTGGATCACCGCCCGCTCCAGGTCGAAGCGGAGCATCACGTGCAGGTTGTAGGTAACCTCGTCCGCCTCCACGCGGATGAACGAGGGCTGCACGACCAGGAGCGCCTCGTGCACCCGCGCGGCATCGGCGTCGCCGAGCGCCTCGGGAAACGCGGCCCGGGCGAGCGGGAAGCACCACTCCCAGAACGGCCGCGAGCGGCCCACCAAGTTTTCCCAAAGCCGCGACTGCGATTCATGGATGCCGAGCGAGGCCGCCTCGCCCGGAGGCAGCCCGTACCAGTCGCGGGGCAATCCCTGTTCGTAGAGCCCGTGGCCCGCCTCGTGGAGCACGCCAAACAGCGCCGTCGGCAGGAAGTGCTCGGCCCATCGGGTGGTGATCCGGCAGTCGTCGGGCCCCATCGTCGTGCAGAACGGATGCTCGGTCGTGTCGAGGCGACCGCGGTCGAAGTCAAAGCCGATGCGGGCGGCGACGTCGCGGACGAACCGTTGCTGTGCGGCGACCGGAAAGGTGCGCCGGAGCAGGGAATCGTCGGGACGCACGGGCGACTCGACGCAGGCCCGCAGGAGAGGCACGATGCCCTCCCGCAGCCGGGCGAACCGGGCCGCGATCTCCCGCCAGCGGGCGCCCGGTTCATACTCGTCCATCAGCGCGTCGTAGGGATCGAGATCGGGCCGCTGGCAGGAGGCCTGCTCGCGCTTCAATGCGAACATCCGCCGCAGCCACGGCTCGAGCCGCTGCCACGACGACTCGGCGCGGGCCTGGGCCCAGGCTTGCTGCGCCTCCACCCGCGTACGCGCCAATTCCTCGACGAGCCGGGCGGGGAGCCTCGCCTGCTTGTCGAAGTCGTTGTTCAGGAGTCGGATGGTGGCCTGCTGCCGCTCCGATCCCTCTCGCGCGAGCGGGCTTTCCGCCAGGGCGGCCAGCCGCTCCCCCTGCGCCGGATCGGTCCGTTCCCGGTGGGCCAGCATGGCGACGGCGGCCGACTGGTCCGCCCGGTAGGCCGCGGCGGCGGGGGGCATCTTCGTCTGCTCGTCCCAGCCGAGCAGCGATTCGACCGACGCCAGCACGGCCGCCCTGCGTGCCTGCCCGCAGGCCGCCTCGAATCGTTCCTCGTCCGCCGTCATGCCGCCGCGTTGATCCATCGCCGTGGTTCCGTCGTGGTTGGAGCCGGCCGCCATCCGCCGGTTGGCCCGGAGAGTATGCTGAGCGGGGCCGGCGGCGGGCAAATCGCCGTGGCACGCCTCCGCACCGGAACTCCGCCATGCTCGACGCGCTCGTGATCGCCCCGCATCCCGACGACGCCGAACTGGGCATGGGGGGCACGATCGCGCTGATGCTCGCGCGGGGCATGGCGGTGGGCATCCTCGACCTGACCGACGGCGAGCCGACGCCGCTGGGGTCGGTGGAAACGCGGGCCCGCGAGACGGCGGCCGCGTCGGCCGCGCTCGGGGTGTCGTGGCGGGAAAACCTCGGGCTTCCCAACCGGCGGCTCCGGGCGACGCTCGAGGCCCGGGCCGCGCTGGCGGGCGTGATCCGGCGGGCGCGGCCGCGGTGGCTCTTCGCGCCGCACTGGGTGGACGCCCATCCCGACCACATCGCGGCCACGCGGCTCACGACGGCATCGCGGTTCTGGGCAAAGCTGACGAAGTGCGACCTGCCGGGCGAGCCCTGGCACCCGGAGCGGATCTATCACTATGCCTGCGTCCACCTCAAATCGGTCCGCCGCCCGGCGTTCGTCGTGGACATCTCGACCACGTGGGAGATCAAGCGGGCCAGCCTGACCTGCTACGCGAGCCAATTTCCGCGGTCCTCCGCGAAGCCGACCGTGCTCGACCGCGTCGCGGCGGCGGACGCCTGGTGGGGCTCGATGATCGGCACGACGCACGGCGAGCCATTCTGGAGCCGCGAGCCGATCGCACTCCGCGGCTTCACCGACCTCGCGTGAGCCTGCCCCGTCCGCACAGTCTCCCTAGAATGTGGCCCAGTCGGCCCATTTCCGCTGCTTTCCCGAACGGTTGGCCCGATCGCAAAGACCCGGCGGGCGGGCCCGCAAAGGCTGCGGCAGGCCCCCGGAACCGGCCGATACCTGTCCATGGGGCCAGCGTGCGCGGCCGCCATTCTCGTCCGGGGATTCCCATGACCTCTCGCGACATCAACGTCATCGCGCTCGTCAAGGGGGGCGAACGCTACGTGTTTCTCTACGACGACGACAGTCGCGACGAGGCACTGCAGGCGCTCGCCCGCCATGCGTCGAATCCAGACCTGAGTTTCTCCTGGTACGACGCCTCGGTGCTCGGGCAGAAGGTGCGGGCGAACACGCCGCGGCCGCGGCGGATCCGCTTCGTGCCGGGCGCGGACCGGCCCGCGTGACCATCCGCGAGGATCGCGGCACCCGACGAGCAGTCCCTGGAGCGGGCTCCAGATGAACGACCCGCGGCCCGGCCAGGACATCACCGCCGCGATCGCGCGGTTCCTCCGCTACATGGCGTCGGAACGCGGAGCCTCGCCGCTGACGCTCAAGAGCTACCGCGAAGACCTCCTGCAACTCGAGGAGTTTCTGCGGTCGGCCGGCTGCCGCGGTCCGGCCGATGCCACGAGCGTGATCCTGCGGCGGTTCGCATCCGGCCTCCACGCCGCGGGCTACGCCGCCTCCACCGTGGCCCGCAAGCTGGCAAGCATGCGGAGTTTCTACGCGTTTGGGCAACGCGAGGGCTGGGTGCGGACCAACCCGGCGAAGCCGCTGCGGAGCCCGAAGCGCGCCCGCAAACTGCCGAAGTTTCTCACCGGCGAGGAGATCTCCCGCCTCCTCGCCGCGCCGCAGCCGCAGGCTGCCGGGGGCGTGCGGGATCGGGCCATCCTCGAACTGATGTATTCGTCGGGCGTGCGCGTTCGGGAACTCGTCAGCCTCGACGACGCCGACCTCGACCTGCGCAACGCCACGATCCGCGTCCGCGGCAAGGGTCGCCGCGAGCGGCTGGGGATCGTCGGCTCGCACGCGCAGGCGGCGCTCCGCGACTGGCTGGCCAAACGGCCCGGTCCGCCCGTGACGGGCCCTGCGGCCCGGGCCGCGGCGCGGCCGCTGTTCACCAACCGCTTCGGCGGCAGGCTCTCGGTCCGCGGCGTGGCCCGGCTGCTCGACAAGCATCTGGCCGCGGCTGGGCTCACCCGCCGCGCCAGCCCGCACACGCTCAGGCACAGCTTCGCCACGCACCTGCTCGACGCGGGGGCCGACATTCGCAGCGTGCAGGAACTCCTCGGGCACAAGAGCCTGGTCACCACGCAGATCTACACCCACGTGACGACGAGCCGGCTGCTCGACGCCTTCGACAAGGCACACCCCAGGGCCCGCTGACCGGCCGCCGCGGCCCGCGTCGGGGCAATGCCCCGTGCCGCGAGGATCGGCCGGGGGCCGTCAGACCAGCCCGCGTCGCACGGCCCAGACGGCGGCCTGCGTCCGATCGGTGACGGCGATCTTCCGCAGGATGTTCTGCACGTGCTCCTTCACCGTCTCCACGCTGATCGTCAGCGACTGGGCGATCTCCTTGTTGGAGAGGCCGAGCGCCATGTGACGGAGCACCTGCGTCTCCCGCTGCGTGAGCGGAATGTCCGGATCGGGGGTGGCCAGCCGGTTGGCCATGGTGGTGGCCACGCGCCGCAATTCGCCCGCCCGCATCGGCAGTTGGCCGGAGGCAGCGCCGGCGATCGAGTTGATCAACTCGCCCCGGCTGCATCCCTTGAGCATGTAGTCGTGGGCGCCGGCCGCCACGGCCCGGGCCACGTAGGTCGGATTGTCGAAGGTGGAGAGCATCACGCACCGCACGGCGGGCATGTCGGCCCTGATCTTTTCGAGCGCCGCGAGGCCGTCCTTGCCGGGCATCCGGATGTCGAGCAGGACGACGTCCGGCTTCATCTTCTTCGTCATCTTCACCGCTTCGTCGCCGCTCGCAGCCTCGCCGACGATCTTGACCTCGGAGCCGGACAGCAGGCTCGCGAGCCCGCGACGCACGACTTCATGATCATCCGCAATCACCACTTTGATCGACATGTGCTCTCAATTTCCTATCCGCCCGCTCCGCGGGCACAAATGTCCCATCGATGCCTGGTCGCCAACGGTCCCGGCAGGCCCCGCCCGGACTCGCCAGGCCGAACCGCCCACCCCCCAAATCTACAAAATCAACTTTTTTGATTCAACCTAGAATCGGCCCCGTCGTAGCCGGTTCAACACCGACAAGGGAGCACCCCCCACGGCGGAACGCGAAAACCCCGCCTTCGGCCCCGCGAGGCCGACGGGCCTCCCGTTATAGAGGATTCCCGGGCGGCCGACCGACTCTTTCGCTCAGTCGCCCTTGGCGGACGCCGCCGCCCGCATCCGGGCGAGCATCCGGTCGGCGCCCAAGGCCTGCAGTTTCTCCGCGACGCGTCGTCCGAGCGCTTCGGGTGCATCGACATCGGAACCGGCCGCGCCGGCCGGATCAGTTCCCCCCCCGAGGACATCCTCCGCGGCGACCGTCACGACTCCGCCCTCCCCCGCCTCGAGGACGCAGGCCCCGAGGCGCAGTCGCCCCGATTCCCAGCGGGCCCAGCCGCCGATCGGGGCCAGGCATCCGCCGGCGAGCGCCGCCAGGCAACCGCGCTCCGCCCGCACGGCGGCATGCGCGTCAGGGTCGTCGATCGGCTCGACGGCACGCCGCACGCGGTCGTCTCCCGCGCGGACTTCAATCGCCAGCGCCCCCTGGGCGATCGCCGGCCAGAACGCGGGAGGCCGAAGCTCCTCCGTGATCCGCGCCGCGAGGCCCAAGCGGTGCAGCCCCGCGCCGGCGAGGATCAGGCAGTCGTACTCACCGGCATCGAGTTTCCGCAGCCGGGTATCGACGTTGCCCCTCACGGGCCGCACGACGAGGTCGGGCCGGGCCGCGCGCACCTGCACCACGCGGCGGACGCTCGACGTGCCCACCACCGCCCCCGCGGGCAGCGATGCGAGCGTCGGGGCCGACCGGCCCACCAGCACGTCGAACGGCGTCTCGCGCTGGGGCACGCAGGCTATCTCCAAGCCGGCGGCGACCGCCGTGGGCATGTCCTTGAGGCTGTGCACGGCCGCGTCGATCCGCCCCTCGAGCAGCGCCCGCTCCAACTCCCGCACGAACACGCCGTCGCCGGAGGCTCCGGCCACGATTCCCGAGATCGGCTGGTCGGTTCGGACGTCGCCGACGGTGGAAATCGTCTCCACCTCGACCTGCAGCCCCAAGGCCCGCAGCCGCTCCACGACCCAGTGCGTCTGGGTGCTCGCCAGCGCGCTGCCGCGCGTGCCGATCCGCAGGGTCGTCGAGGCGGCCATGGTCAACGCTCGCTTCCGTTTCTGGTTCCGGTTCTCACCGACTGGTCTTTCGGCCGAGCGACCACGCGGTGCGGCCGCGGCCGCTCATGCGTCGTCCGCTCCGCCGTCTTCGCTCCGCTCGGCCCGCGCCACCGCGGTCGCGAAGATGGCCGTCGCGCCGGCCGCCCCGAGCACCCGGCGACATTCCGCCAGCGTGCCTCCGGTCGTCACCACGTCGTCCACGAGCAGCACCCGGGCGCCGCGGACGCCGCGGCCGGCGCGAAACGCGGCCCGCACATTCCCGCGGCGTTCCTCGAAGGGGAGTTCGTTTTGCATGGCCGTCGCCCGCCACCGCTGCAACAGCGGCCGGCAGGGCAGCCGCAGCCGCGCCGCGAGGCTGCGGGCGATCTCGTCCGCGGCGCTCGTGCCGCGCACCGACCGGCGCATCCAGTGCATCGGCACGGGCGCGACGACGTCGATCCGCCATGCCGCGAAGGTGTCGGCATGCTTGGAGGCGAGCAGGTGCCCGAGGGCCGCGGCCACCGGTTCCCCCGACGGCCGCTTGGCCCGCAGCACCGCCGCCCGCCATTCATCCGCGTAGCCGCCGAGCACCGCGATGCCGTCCCAGTCGCGACCGCCCCGACAGCGGTCACAGTCGGTCCCGACGGGCCGACTGCGGCCGCACCGGCCGCACCGAGGCGGGTCGGCCAGAAGCTGCCGGCGGCAAGGCGGGCATACCGTCTCCGTGGCGGTCCGATCGGCCTCGGGGATGTCGGCGGCACAGAACGCGCACCGCGGGGGGCAGAGGAGGTCGAGCCCCCTGCCGGCCCAGCGGACCGCCTCGCGCCGCAGCATGTCGACCCAGACCATGATCCGTGTTTTCCCGGCGACTCCGGGCCCTCGCGACCACCGAACTCCGGATTGACGCTCCCCGGCGGGCGGCCTACGATCCGCCGCCCGCTGGGCCGCCGACCCCGCGGCCGACAGACGGCCGCGGCGGCTGTCCACCCGGCCCTTCAATCGTCCGCGGGCGTCCCGCCCCGTCAAGCGCCCATGCTGATCGACCGCTACATCGCGCGGGCCCAGTTGAACGCGTTCCTGATCGTGTTCGTCAGCCTCGCCGGCCTCTATTTCGTGTTCGACGCGTTCACGAACATGGACGAATTCAGCGCCCATGCCGCCAAGTCGGGCGGGCTGGCCAAGGTGCTGGCGGCGTACTACGGCTACCGTCTGATCTGGTTCTTCGACGCCACCAGCCCGGTGATCTCGCTCGCCTCGGCGATGTTCGCCCTCTCCTGGCTCGAACGGCACAACGAACTCACGGCCCTGCTGGCCGCCGGCACCACGCGCTGGCGGATCGCCCGACCGGCGATCGTGTTCGCCGCCGTGGTCGCCCTCGTCGCGGCGACGAGCCGCGAAGTGGTGATCCCGCGCATCCGTCAGGCGTTTGCCCGCAACGCGCAGGATCTCGGCGGCGATCAACCACAACCCTTCGAGGCCCGCTACGACCACCGCTCCGAGATTCTGTTTCGCGGCCGCTCCGCCCAAGCCGCGATCTGCCGCATCGAGGCGCCCAGCCTGCTGATGCCGCCGCAACTCGCCGACTACGGCCCGCAGATCGACGCGGCGGAGGCCATCTGGCTGCCGGCCGACGCGGCCCATCCCGCGGGCTACATGCTCAACGGCGTCACCGAACCGGCCGACATCGACCGCCTGCCCCCCCTCCATTCAGGCGATCGGCCCCTCGTGTTCACGCGGTCGGAGTCCGAGTGGCTGCAACCGCGACAGTGCTTCGTGGTCAGCGACGTCACGTTCGAGCAACTGATCGGTTCGACGAACTGGAGCCAATACTCCTCGACCCCGGAACTCGTCCGGGCGATCGCCAACCCGAGCCTCGGCGTCGGCGCCGAAATCCCCTTGCGGGTCCACGCCCGATTCCTCGCGCCACTGCTCGACATGGCCCTGGTGATGCTCGGCATTCCGCTCGTGGCCGGCCCCAGCCGGCGGGGCGTGTTTCTGGCGGTGGGCTTGTGCGTGCTGATGACGGTGCTGTTTTTTGTCGTCATTCTTGGCTGCCATGCGATGGCGGCCACGGACGTCCTCAGCCCGTCGATGGCCGCGTGGGCGCCGCTCCTGCTCCTGGCCCCGCTGGCCGCCTGGCGGTCGCAGCCGATGTGGCAGTGAGGCCGGCTACGGCTTGGCTGGCGGGACGCGGGCGGTGCGGGCCGTGAGCGTGGCGAGTGTGGACAGCGGCACGTTGCCGGCGATGTCGTCCGGCATCCGCCAGGCCAGGATCACGCACGCGGTTTGCTTGGGGTCTGCCGAAACCCAGATCTCCGTCACGCCGAGCAACTTCTTTTCGACGCGATCCTCATTTGACGGGTCCCTGGTGACGAAGGGCTGCTTTCCCGCGAGTTCGAGCACGTCCCAGGTGCGGGTCGCGCCATCCTCATCGACGACCTCCCGCCCCTTCTTCCAGGCCGACTTGGCGAAGCCCTCTTCGGCCTTCACCTGGTCGAGGATCGACGCCTCGACCTCGTCGCGACGCCGCTCCGCCGCAGGCACGGCACCGACCGTCAGAATGGCACGATGCTCCGTGCCCGACACGACGACGAGCGCCTCGTAGGCGGCACTGAAACCGGGAAACTCCCGCAGGAACGGCGGCGTGGCGCAGTTCGGCGTCTCGGTGCCGTCGAGCTGGTTGACGAACTGGGTCGGAATCCGCAGTTCCGCCAGACCGTCAGCCACCTGCTGGCCCTGGGGCCGCAGCGGCGCAAATTCACTCGCCGTGCGATGGGCCGCGATCCGCTTCGCATAGTCCGCATCGTAGGCCGACGATGAACAGCCGCAGCAGCATCCCACCGCCACCCACACCGCGAGCACGCTTCGCATCCGCACATCCTCCGGGCGGCCCCTCGCACCGAGGCCCAACCGGGCCGCCCCGGGGGCTCATCCTGACGATTGTGCGGAATTTGGCGTCCGGTCAACGGTCCCGGAAAAAGCCCGCACTCGGCCCCAAACCCCGGAGCCGCAACGCTTTCCGCACCCCTCCCTTTTCGCCAAACCTTTTTTCTCCACCCCAACAGCCCCGCCTGCCGATCAATCATCAGGCGAACGGGAGTTCGTCACCGCGGGCCGTCGCCCGTCGGTTTCCAGGAGGCAAAGGAGTGCCGAAACCATGCGAATCAACACCACCAGGTTCGGACGGATCGACGTCGAGTCAGGCGACGTGCTTCATTTTCCGAGCGGTCTCCCCGGATTGGAGGACTGTCGGGACTGGGCCCTGCTCGCCGACTCGACCAACGACGCGCTCGGCTGGCTGCAGAGCACGACCCGCGGCGACATCGCCCTGGCCGTCGTCAGCCCGCGCCGCTTCGTGCCCGACTACCAGGTGCGGATTCCGCGCAGCGAACTGACGCCCCTCTCGATCACCGACATCCGCCAGGCACAGGTGGTCGTCGTGGTCGCGAGAAACGGCAAGACCCTCACGCTCAATTTGAAAGCTCCGATCGTCATCAACCTTGAAGCCCGCACTGGCCGTCAGGTCGTTGCCAGCGGCGAGCTTCCCTTGCAATACGAACTCACCCAAGAACGACCGCCACTCAAAAAGAGTGCATAATCTTAGTGACCGTCGGCGGGGAGCCGCCGACGCCACGCACGGATCAGGAAGGAGCCAACGATGCTCGTACTCTCCAGGCAACGCGACGAAAGCATCATGATCGGCGACAACATCGTCGTGACGATCGTGGACATCAGGGGAGACAAGGTCCGCCTGGGCATCAACGCTCCTTCGGAGGTGCCGGTGCACCGCCAGGAGGTCTACGAGGCCATCCAGCGGGAAAACCTCCGGGCCGTGCGGCTGGAGCCGGGCGACACCCGTGACATCGGCCGCTTCGCCGGCCGCACGGGGGGCCAGGATCGCCCGCCCGAGGCCCCGCGTCGGTGATCGTGTGGGGCCGCGTGGCCGGTGTCGGCGGCCCCGCTATAGTGTGGGCATGAACACACCCACCACTGCCCCGGCGTCCCAGGTCATCCGCGTCGGTCACAGCCCCGATCCCGACGACGCGTTCATGTTTTACGCGCTCGCCGCGGACAAGATCGACACCGGCCCCTACCGCTTCGTCCACGAACTGGTGGACATCGAAACGCTCAACCGGCGGGCCTTTGCCGGCGAGTTGGAACTGACGGCGCTGAGCATCCACGCCTACGCCCACCTCGCCGACACCTACGTGCTCTGCCCGTGCGGGGCGAGCATGGGGGACGGCTACGGGCCGATCGTGGTCGCCAAGAAGCCGCTGACGAAGGAGGAGACCGGTCGGGCGGTGATCGCCGTCCCCGGAACGCTGACGAGCGCCTTCCTGTCGCTGTCGCTGTGGCTGGGCAGGCCGTTCGAGCACGTGGTCGTCCCGTTCGACCGGATTCTGGACGTGGTCGAGGCGGGGGAGTTCGAGGGGCGGAAGATCGACGCCGGCCTCGTGATTCACGAGGGCCAACTCACCTACCAGGAACAGGGCCTCGCGCTCGTGGTGGATCTCGGCGTCTGGTGGAAGGAGCGGCACGGGCTGCCGTTGCCGCTGGGGGCGAACGGCATCCGCCGCGACCTCGGCCCCGAGACGATTCGGGAGGTCAACCGCCTCCTTTCCGAGAGCATCAACTGGGGGCTCGACCACCGCGCGGAGTCGCTCGCCTATGCGGGCAAGTGGGGCCGCAACCTCGACGCGGCGCGGACCGACACGTTCGTCGGCATGTATGTCAACGAGTGGACCCGTGACTTCGGCGCGGCCGGCCGCCGCTCCGTGCAACTGGTCCTCGACGAGGCCTTCGCCGCCGGCCTGATCCCGAAGAAGATCACGCCCGAGTTTTGCGGCTAGCCGACCGCGAAAGAGGCCGGTTTCGGCGTCTCTCAGGGGTGGAAGTAGGCGGGTTCATTTCCCGCCTTCCACTTGATGTTGCAGCCGAGGCTCGGCACCTGCTCCCGGGCCGGCGCATTCCCGGAGAGAGCCGCGTCGATCGCGGCCCGCAGATCCTGGCCGGTCACCGGCACACCGCTGCCCGGACGGCTGGGATCCAGTTGCCCCCGGTAGACGAGTTTCCCGTGCGCGTCGAAGAGGAAAAAATCGGGCGTGCAGGCCGCATGAAACGCCTTCGCCACCTCCTGCGTCTCGTCATAGAGGTAGGGGAACGTGTAACCGCGGGCCTCGGCCTCGTGCACCATCTGCTCGGGCGAGTCGGCCGGATGCGTGGCGACGTCATTGGAACTGATCGCCACGAAGCCGATCCCCCGCGGCTGGTACTCGCGGCCGAGCACCGCCAGGTGGTCGGCGACGTGCTTCACGAACGGGCAGTGGTTGCAGATGAACATCACGACGGTGCCCTGCGGACCGGCGGTATCGGCGAACGTGACGACCCTGCCATCGACGTTCGGCAGCTCGAATTCCGGCGCCGTCGTGCCGAGCGGCAGCATCGTGCTGGGGGTGCGGACCATGGACTTTCTCCTGGGGTGGCTCGTGTGGAATCCCCATCCTACCGACTCACCGCCAGCCCATCACCTGAAACACTCCCTCCCGCGCCGCGATCGTTCGGGGCAGCGCCAGGAGGCGGTCGCGGAAAACCGAGAGCAGGATGCCGGCCAGGAAAATGACGGCACCGCCGACACCCAGGTAGACGCCCACCGCGAGATCGGGGCGGTAGACGAGGTTCGCAAACAGCGTCAGCAGGTAGAGGCCCAGGGCTCCGCCGGCCACCAGCGTGGCGGACCGGATCTGGAGCACGCAGCCCAGCACGAGCGCCGGCAGGACGGCCGTCACGAGCAACAGTTCGTCGAACCGCTCTGGGCCGGCGCCGAACCAGCGGTTCCGCAGGACGGCCCAGAGCGCGGGCAGGATGGCGGCGATGCTGCCCGCCCAGAGCAGCGCCGTCACACCGTCGTCACGGCTCCCCTCGCGCTCGTGGATGCGACCGCCGCAGCCTGTGACGAGCAGCATGAGACCGGCGATCGTCGCGGTCAGTTCCAGTTTCTGGTACGGAGCGAGGTGGAGCAGCCGGATCCAGCCGCCGGCCGTCACGAGGACGATCGCCCCGGCCGCGAGCAGGTGCCAGCGGCGTGCCGACGCCGAACGTGCTGCCAGCCCGCCGGCCGCCACGACCACCGCCGTAGCGAGCGACACGGCAGCGGGGCCGAACGATGCCAGGCCGCGGTCGGGGCCAAGCAGCCGGAATCCGCCCTCCATGATCGCGGCGGATTCGGCCACCGTGAGGATCATGCCGCCGGCGGTCACCCACGCGGGCCCGATCGCAGTGGCGACAGCCCCGGTTGCTCGAGACATGCCGCGGCCGGCGGTCGTGCAGGCGAGCCCGGCCGTGGCCAGAAGGAGGATCATCTCACGGGCGTCGAGAGAGCCTTGCAGGAAGGTCGCCATCGCCACCACGATTGCGACCGCGGCGGGCGTCGCCAACCGGCCGGTCCGGAGCACCACGACATCGGAGTAGATCCAGGCCCCGGCCACGGCGAGCCAGAGGCCGGCCGCCAGAGCGGGCGTCGTTGCCACCGTGGTGTGGGCCAGGTTCCACCCCCACGCCTGCAGCGGCGCGCCGATGGCCGCCAACGCCTGGAGCAGGAGGAGGCTGAAGGCCGCAGCGGCCACCTGGGCCTGTCCCGACAGGAACAGCGGCATCCCGAATCGACGACGGTCAAAGATGGCATGATCGGCCGCGAAGGCCCGCTCCGCGAGGACCGACCCGAGGCCCAGCGCCACCAGCGCGACGCAGACCCACGAACTGTCCGCGGCTCGCTGAACGTCGCCGAGGATCAGGAGCACCGTCAGGGTGACACCCGCCTCGAAGGCGTAGAGGAAGAGCGGGTCCTTGAGCACGCGAACCGTGGCGAGATACACGAGGCAGCAGGCGACGCCCCCCACCCAGAGATGGCCATCCACGGTGACGAGCCCCTGCCACTCGTAGAACCAGAGATTGAGCGGCGCGGCCACGCAGCCGAGAAACGTCAGCGCCTGCCCGGCCATGCGGTGCCGAGTCTTCAGGGTTACGGTCCAGCCGGCGGCGAGCATCGCGGCGGTGCCGATGCCCAGGGCCACGGCCACGACCCGCGGGTCGTCGAACACGCCCAGGCTCACGAGGCTGGCCAGCAGCCCGGCCAGCGCCAGTCCGCCGCCGACCATCAGCAGCCGCTGGATCGACCGCGGGTCGAGCAGCAGTTGCAGCCAGGCCGCCGCGGCCGGTTCCCGAGGGTGCCCGACGGGCGTTTCGGCCCGTGCACCACCCGCACAGCGATCTGCGTCCATCGCATCGTCCTCCGGGGAGTTTCCGTATCGGAAGGACAAGGCGACGGGCCGAGCCGAATGTCACGCGGTGCCACTGCGCACCACTCTGCCCGAACAGGATGCGATGGCTTGACCCGGGAAACCCTCGGCGTTTCCCGCGGTCGATCATGTGGAAGAAGGGCATGGAAGCCTTTTCCCACGGACATCTCACGACGATCCCGGCGTCCTGGGGCGGCTGCTGGCAGGGCCGTCTGACCCCGCCAGCATGACCATCGCGTAGCCGATCAGGCCGAGGCAGATGAGGTGAAACAGGTTCAGGGGGCCGAGCACGGGGGCGTAGGGCTTGAGAAACTCCCAGGCGAACCGCTGCGCCGCGTACCAGAGCACCATCAGGTAGAAGCCGTTCTTCAGGAAGAAGGCGTCGCGGCGGGCGAGCATGACGAGGGCGTAGACGAGCAACGCCGCCATCGCGGCCGACTCGTAGAGCTGCACGGGGTGCCGCGGAACACCGTCGCCAAAGTCGTGGGCCCAGAAGACGGTCGTGGAGCAGCCGTGCGTGTGGTCCGTCGTCCCCGAATAAAAGCAGCCCCATCGGCCGATGGCCACGCTCGTGCAGAAGGCCGGCACGAAGATGATCCCGGTGGAACCCCGGAGACCGCGGGCTCGCTTGTAGAGTTCGATCGCGGCGATCGCGCCGGCGAGCGCTCCGACGATGCTGCGGGCCACGCCCGGTTGCCCCGAGAGCCAGAGGTTCGCGGTGCCCGCCGCGTAGCCGCCACACGCCGCACCGGCCACGAGCGCGACGGCGTATCCCGCCCCGGCGTGCTCGATCCGCGCCGCCGCGTCCCGCAGCCGCCAGAAGAAGCAGCCGACGGTCATCGCCGCCGCGGCCGTGGCCGCGGCGATGTCGAACGCGGCGTGCACGTTCATGAAGCGGGAGGCGGCCCGGAAGGAGCCACGGGCGGCTGCGAGGCAGCCCACGACAACGTGAGCAGCCCCTTGGCGACGAGACCGCCGAGCAGACTGAACACGGCGATCGCCGTCAACACGGTCAGCAGTCCCCTCATCGTTCCTCCTGGTTGCGGGATGGCGGGAGCGGAGGCAATCGCGAGCTCGGCCGCGGTTCGGCCGGCAGCCACAGCGTGAGCACGCCCTTCACCGCCAGCGCGGCCGGCAGCAGCAAGGCTTGGTGGGTCTGGACTCGTTGGGACAGCCAGGCCGCCACCAGGCAGCCGGCAGCGACGAGGTCCACGACGGCCAGCAACACGAACCAGACGCTGCGGTGCGGCGCCCTGCCCCGGCTGACGGCAGCGATCAAGGCGGCGTTGATGGCCATGACCGCCGCCGCCGCGACGAGCACCGGCACGGTCACGGCCAGCATGCGATTGGGTTCCGCCCCATCGACCCCCGCGCGAGACGCCAGTGCCGCCACCCCCGTAACCAGAAAGGCACAGCCCCCCGCGAGCAACGCCACGGTGGACACCAGCGAACACAACACGATCAACAGGCCTTTCATGGTGCCATGACTCCCCTCGGATCAGGCGAGCCGTTCCCTCCCGACACCGCTCTCATCGTCCCTCCAGCGACCGCCGCATACGGGCCTGGGCGGCCGCGTCGCGGTAGAAGAGGTTGTAGGTCTCGAACGGGATGATCTTCTCCTCGGGCGTGACGAAGTGGATGCACGACCGCTTCACGCGGCCGATGCAGAAGTTGTGGGCGTCCATGAACTCCACGATCACCACGCGGAACGTGTCCTCGTAGCCGAGCCCCGCCGGGAGCGGCACCTCGGGGAGGCAGCAGAGGAGCTCGGCGAGCTTCTTCTCATGGTTGCACTCTGCCGTCGAGAGCGAGAAGAACTCGAGCACCTGCCGGTGGAGTGCGGGGTATTTTTCGAACGTGATCGCATTGGGCAGCGCCTCGACGAGCAGTTCCCGCGGGAAGAACGAGGTCACCGGGGCGATCTTCGCACCCTTCCGCATGGCGTAGCCGATCGCGATGCTCTCGGGATTGCAGGGGAGCGGGATGATGTCGGCCGCGCCGAACGGGCCGCCGGAGTCGATGATCCGGCGCCGAATCGCCGAGAGGGGAAAGCGATCCACGGAGGCATCGAAGCCCTCGTTGCGACCGGCGTCCTGGATGGGTTGGAAGACGACGCCGCGAACGCACTCCCACTGGAGGGCGTGGTCGATGATCGCCGGAATCTCGTCGTCGTTCACGCCCCGCTTCACCACCACGACGAGCGTGGTGGAGATGCCCGCCCGCTCCAGGGCCTCGAGGGCTTCCCGGCGAATCCGTGTGAGGTCGGCGCCGCGGAGGTTCAGGTGAGCCTCGGCGCGGAGCGAGTCGAACTGGAGATAGACCTCGAATCCCGGACGGAAGGCCGCCAGCGATTTCACGAACTCGGGATCCTGGGCGATCCGAATCCCGTTGGTGTTGAGCATCACGTGGCGGATCGGCCGCCGCTTAGCGGCGGCGATGATCTCCAGGATCTGCGGATGAATCGTCGGCTCGCCGCCCGAGAGTTGCAGCAGGTCGGGCTCCCCCTCGCTCGCCACCAGCGCGTCCATCATCCGCTCGATCTCGGCGAGCGGGCGGTGCAGCGTGTGCTGGGGCGACGAATCGGAGAAACAGACCGGGCAGGTGAGGTTGCAGGCCTCGTTGACGTCGATGAGCGCCAGGCACGAGTGCTGCTCGTGGTCGGGGCAGAGGCCGCAGTCGTACGGGCAGCCGAGATGGGTGCGGGACTGGAAGGCGAGCGGCCGGTCGCCGGGCTTGAGGAATTCATGGCAAAGCCGGTAGTAGGCGGCGTCGTCGGAGACGAGCACCTTCTGCGTGCCGTGGGCTTTGCACCGCTTCAGGTAGAAGACCCGACCGTCCTCGATCTGGATCTTGGCCGGCACAAGGGCCAGGCACTCGCCGCACAGCGACGTGGTCTGGCCGTGAAACACGTAGGGCGCCTGCCTGCGGACTCCTGCGGTCATGCCTCATCCTTGCGTCGGGGGGGGCCTGGGTATGCTGGTGGGAGGCCAAGGCGACATTCGTGCCGGTTTGTCACGCTGGTACCCGCCGCCGCCGCACCAGTGTACCGCCCGGCCGCAGGGACGGTCCCCCAGCCATGCCTGAAGACCACGCCCCAAACGCCCCCGGTGGCCAGTCGCACATCGATTCATGCCGCAGCGACGCGACCCAACTCGCCGGCTGGCTGGACCGCGCCCGGCGGGGCGACGCCGAGGCCCGCAACCTGCTCTTCGGGGCCTGCCGGAGTTTCGTGGCCACGGCGGCCCGGTTCCATCTCCAGCGGCGGCTGCAGGCCAAGGTCGATGCCTCCGACGTGGTCCAGCAATCGCTCCTCGAGGCGCACCGCGGATTCGAGGGTTTCGCAGGCGAGACGCCTGCCGAATGGCTGGCTTGGCTCAAGCGGATCGTCGCCCACAACGCCTACGACGCAGCCAAGCGGTATCACGGCACCGCCAAGCGGAACGCCGGCCGCGAGGTGCCGCTGGCCCCGCACGACGACGCTTCGGCCGGCTGGCATGAACCGCCGATCGACCCGGCCTCCTCGCCAAGCCAACGGGTCGTCCGCTGGGAACAGGAACTGCTGCTTGCAGCGGCCATGGAATCGCTCACCGAAGACCACCGCGACGTCCTCTTCCTGCGCAACATCGAGCGACTGCCGTTCGAGGAGGTCGCGCAGCGGATGGGCCGGTCAGCGGGCGCCTGCCGCATGCTGTGGATGCGGGCGATCGCGGGGCTCAGGGAACAACTGCCGGCGGAGATCGGGGCCGAGGAACGTGATCCGGCATGACAGCGCCCGCTCCTGACGCCGACCCCGCCTCGATCGAGCCGGAGATGCTCGACCGCTACCTCACGGCCTTGCAGGGCGGCGATCGAGACGATGAGCGACGGCTGGTCGCCGCCTGTCCGGCGCTGGCCCGATGGACCCGCTGCCTGCGCGACCTCGACGGCCTCGCCTCCGCGATCGTCGGGGCCGACGCGGCCCCCGCACTGGCGGCGCCGCTGTCGGGCCGGCAGTTCGGCTCCCTGCGGATCGGTGCCGAACTGGGCCGCGGCGGGATGGGCGTCGTCTACCGGGCCCATCATGCCGACCTGCACCGCGATGTGGCCCTGAAACTCCTCACGGCGGGTGCCTACGCCACCACCGAACAGCGGCGACGGTTTCTGGCGGAAGCGCGGCTGGCCGCCCGCATTCGGCATCCGCAGATCGTCTCCATCCACGACGCGGGCGAACGCGACGGCCAACTCTATTTCGTCATGGACCTGATCGACGGCGACGATCTCGCAGCCCGACTGCGACAGGGCCGGCTCGCCCCACGAGAGGTGGCCGGATTGATCGCCGGGATCGCGCGGGCGGTGGACCACCTGCATGCCGCCGGAATTCTCCACCGCGACCTGAAGCCGTCGAACGTCCTGCTTGACCGCGCGGGCACGGCCCACCTCGCCGACTTCGGCCTCGCCCGGGACGATTCCGACGACCATGCGGCCACGGCCACGGGCACGGTGCTCGGCACGCCCAACTACATGGCCCCCGAACAGGCCTCCGGCCGCGTCCACTCACTCGACGCCCGGACCGATGTCTACGGCTTGGGCGCGATCCTCTACGAACTCCTCGCCGGAGTGCCGCCCTTCGCCGGTGAGACGCGGCTGGTGACGCTGCTGAACGTGCTGGAACGTGAGCCGGTGCCCCCGCGGCGGCTCGATCCGCGGGTTCCGCGCGATCTGCAGCGGCTCTGCCTGCGCTGTCTCGAAAAGGATCCGGTCCGAAGGCCGCAGTCGGCGGCCGCAGTCGCCGACGACCTCGAAGCCTGGTTGCGGGGCGAGCCGATCCGGACCGGCGCCGGCGGGCCCCTGCACCGGCTGTCCCGGGCCATCCGCCGTTACCCGGCCGCGGGCTTCCGGCTCATCGGCATCGTCGGCACCGTGGCGATCATCGCGGCCCGATGTCTGCTCGTTCCGAGCACGTTCGCCTACTACCAGCCGGTGCTCGCGGGCCTGGCGCTCTGGGGAGCCTGCTGCGTTCTCTGGGAGCGGCTGGGCGGCGGGCACCGTGAGGCGTCGTGGACGGGCTACGCGTTCACGCTCACCGATGCCGCGTTCGTGTCGGCACTCATCGGCCGTGTCGGCGGCGTGGAGGGCTCGCTGGTCGCCGTCTACCCCACGCTCGTCGCAGCGGCGGGGCTCTGGCTCGATCGCCGGCTCGTGCGAACCGCGGCCGCGGCGGCGCTCGCCGGCTACGCGGCCTTGCTCGCCGCAGATCCCGCCGGCATGCAGTGGCACGTGGCCGTGATCGTCGCCCTGCTCACGCTCTGCGTCGCGGCGATCGCGGAATTCCAAATCGGCCGCCTCCGCCTCCACCGCGGCTGAGCTCCACGGCGCAGAACGCGTTGCCCTGAACCGGGGCCGGCCGGCGCCGCCCGCCCGTCACGCCACGCCGAACACGCGGCGGGCGTTGGCCGTGGTCGCGGCGGCGAAGGCGGCCAACGGCTCGCCCCGCGCCAGCGCCAGGCAGCGGGCGGTGTGGACCACGTTGGCCGGCTCGTTGCGCTTGCCGCGAAGCGGCTCGGGCGAAAGGAACGGGCTGTCGGTCTCGACGAGCAACCGGTCGAGCGGCACCCCCGTCGCCACGTCGCGGAGCGCGGCCGACGAGCGGAACGTCACCATCCCCGCGAAGCCGAGGTGGCAGCCCAGGTCGATCGCCTCGGCCGCCTCGGCCGCGGTGCCGGTGAACGAGTGGAGGATCGGGCGGAGCGGCCCGCGGGCGATCGCTTCGCGGAGCATGTCGAGCGTGTCGCGGATGCTCTCCCGCGTGTGGATCACGACCGGCAGCGCCAGACGCTGGGCCAGCCGCAGGTGACGATCGAAATACTCGCGCTGCAGGTCGGGCGGCGCCGTCGTTCGATACCAATCGAGCCCGGTCTCGCCGATCGCCGCCACCCGGCCCGACGCGGCGAGCTGCTCGATCCGGTCCCACTCGTCGGCATCGATCTCGGCGACGTCGTTGGGATGGATGCCGGCCGCGGCCACGATCCCCGGCTCGCGGGAGGCCAGGTCGGCTGCAGCCTCGCTGTCGGCGGCCCGCGTGCCGATCACCGTCATCGCGACCACGCCGGCCGCCCGCGCCCGTGCGATCACGTCGGGCAGGTCCGCCCCATACCGCATCGGGTCGAGGTGGCAGTGGCTGTCGTAGAGTTCCATGCCGTCAGGAGCGCGCCGGCTCGGCGGTCTGCGACTCGGCCGGACGGCCTGAGAGGCCCGCCCGCAGCCGGACGGCCAGATCCTCGAGCACGCCGATGTGCCGCTCCGTCGTCCTCCGCGCCTCGCCGGCCAGTTCAGCCGCCGTCGCGTCGTCGGCAGCCGCCGCGGCGATCGATTCGAATTCCGCCCGCTGCTTCCGGAGGACGTCGATCAGCCGCGGCAGAAGAAACCGCAGATCGACGTCGTGGCAGCCGGTGAATGCGATCGGGAAGGCCACGCGGGGCACCGCCACTTCCCGTTCCTCGAGCACCACGCCCGCCCGCTCGATGATGCTCTTCTGGTCACCGACGAGGTCGGCCAGGGCGAGTTTGATCGGCTCGGCGCCCGGGTACGACCAGATGCCCGAGTCGGACAGGTACATCGCCAGCGACGATCCCAGCGTGTCCACGAGCCGGCGGAGGTGATCTGAGGCCATGGGGCGAATCCCTGTTTGCTACGACGCGAACCTGCCGGCCAACTGGGCGGCCGCATAGAGGCCCGACCAGAAGATGCCCAGCACGACCACCGGAACCGCCAGCGCCGTGACGATCGCGCCGGGGAGCGAGACGAGCGGAAACGACTCGCCCACGCGGCTTTCCGGCGGCGGATCGAACGTCATCACCTTGAGCACGCGGAGATAGTAGAAGAGGCTGATGACGGTGTTGATGCCGCCGGCGACCAGCAGCACGAGCATCAGCGGCTTCTCGGCTCCCGCCTGGATCGCCTCGGCGAGCGACGCGAAGACGAGGAATTTCGAGATGAAGCCGGCCAGCGGCGGCAGCCCGATCAGGCTCACGAGCACCGCGGCCGTGACCACGACGATGCCCGGGCTCGTGCGGACGAGCCCCGCGTAGGAGGCGATCTCCTCGCTCCGCAGCCTGTTCCGCAGCAGGGCGACGATCGCGAAGGCGGCGAGGTTCATGAAGAGGTAGGTGCCGAGGTAGAACGCCAGCGCCGTGACTGCCTTTCGGGCTCCCTCCGGACTCACGCCCATCATCGCCACCGCCGCCGCGGCACCCATCATCAGGTAGCCGGCGTGGGCGATCGTGGAGTAGGCGAGCAGCCGCTTCATGTTCGTCTGACCGTAGGCGGCGAGGTTGCCGAGCGTGCAGGTGACCGCCGCCATCAGGGCGATGACGGCCACCATGAAGTGCCGGGTGTCGGCGCTGCCCACAAGGGCCGCAGCGCCCGCGCCCGGAGCGGTCGCGGCGGCGGGATCGCCCAGCCCGAACGCCAGCCGCAGCAGCAGGGCAACCGCCGCCGCCTTGCTCGCCACCGAAAGAAACGCGCCCACCTCAGCGGCCGCGCCTTCGAACACGTCGGGGCACCAGAAGTGGAAGGGGACGGCGGAGAGCTTGAAGGCGAGGCCAACCGCCACCATCAGCCCACCCAGCGTGAGCACCATCACCTGCCCGCTGCCGCCTTCACCGACCATGCGGGCCAACTCCACCGCCATGCCCGGCAGGTGACAGGTGCCGAGCAGGCCGGCCAGCAGGCTGATGCCGTAGAGCATGATCCCCGCGGCCCCTGCACCGTAGACGGCGTATTTGAGCGCCGCCTCGGAGCTCGCCTTCCGGCCCTTGAGGAGGCCGGCCAGGGCGTACGACGGCACGCTCGCCATCTCCACCGCCATGAACACCATCAGCAGGTGGTTGGCGGAGGCCATCAGGCACATGCCGAGCGCCGCACCGAGCACGAGGGCGTAGAAGTCGGCGCCGTCCTCGCGATCGGGAATGCCCGACACCTTCGTGAACAGGATGTAGAGGGCGAGAAACCCGGCGAGCAGCAGCCGGATGTAGGCCGTGAGCGAGTCGAACACGACCAGCCCGCCGAAGAGTTCGCGACGGCCGGGCACGGTCGCGACGGCGTCCGCGGCCAGCGCCCACGGGGAGCCCGGCAGACCGCGCAGATCGCACCACGCATACCAGAGGGCGAAGCCCACGCCGCCGAGCGCCACGAGGGCCGAGTCGAACCGCCGCAGGACGGGCAGCATCCGGCAGAGCAGCAGGAGCACGACCGTCGCCGCGAGGGCCAGTTCGACGCGAAACAGCGGCAGCGACACGTCGAGCGTGTCGGTGAGCGTGCCGGAGAGGAGCGATCCGAGGTTCACGAGGTGGTTTCCGCGGGCTGGGGTGCCGAATCAGCGCATTGCCGTGGCCTTGGCCGCGGCATCGACGGTCAGTGCGGGCTGGGCGGCCGGCGCATCCGGACGCACGCGTCGCGTCCAGTCGGCCAGCGTCTCGACCTGCCGGTTCACCGTCGGGGTGACGTAATTGAAGATTGTCTGCGGCGCGACGCCGAACAGGATCGCCAGAAACACCAGCGGCGTCGCGATCGCCAGCTCGCGGCCGGTGATCGGCGTGAGGTGATCGCCGTGGGGCCCCTTGGACTCGGCGCCGAGGTACACCCGCTGGATCGCCCAGAGGATGTAGGCCGCCGTCAGGATGACCGTGAAGGCGGAGATCACCGCGAGCACGCGGCTGTAGTTCCAGCTGGAGAGCGTGACGAGCACCTCGCCGATGAAGCCGCACAGGCCCGGGAGGCCGAGGCCCGCGAAGAAGATCGCGACGGCCAGGCCGCTGTAGACCGGCATCCGATTGAAGATGCCGCCGAACTCCTCGAGGTTGCGGTGGTGCACCCGGTCGTAGAGCACGCCCACCATGAAGAACATTCCCGCGGAGGAGATGCCGTGGGCGAGCATCTGAAACATCGCGCCGTTGACGCCCTGGGCCCAGGCATCCCACCGGAACTCGTTGCCCGCCACGGCGCTCCAGACGCCCAGTCCCAGCATTACGTAGCCCATGTGGCTCACAGAGCTGTAGGCCACCATGCGCTTGAAGTCCTTCTGGGCGAGGGCCGCGAAGGCCCCGTACACCATCGACACGACACCCAGCCCGCAGACGAGCCAGGCCAGCGTGAGGCCGGCGCCGGGGCAGATCGGATAGCAGATCCGGAGGATGCCGTAGCCGCCCAGCTTGAGGAGCACGCCGGCCAGAATCATCGAAATCGGCGTGGGCGCCTCGACGTGCGCGTCGGGAAGCCACGTGTGCACCGGCACGACCGGCACCTTGATCACGAAGCCGATCAGCAGGAGCAGAAAGGCCCACGTTTCGAGACTCATGCCCCAGAGCGTGACCGCGGCGAACGGCGACTGCGGCAACTGGCCGAGCTGGGCGAGCGCGAGCAGGTTGAACGTATGGATCGGCTCCTTGGCCGTCTTGATCGCCGCCACCGCGTCGGCCTGACCGATCGCGTCGAGCGCCGGGCTGACGACCCGGGCCGCGACGAGCTGCTCGGCCGAGAGGTCCCGCAGGTCGCTCGTGAAATAGAGCATCAGGATCGCCAGCAGCATCAACACGCTGCCGAACAGCGTGTAGAGGAAGAACTTGATGGCCGCATATTCACGCCGCGGCCCGCCCCAGATGCCGATCAGGAAATACATCGGCAGGAGCATCACCTCCCAGAAGACGTAGAACAGGAAGAAGTCGAGCGACACGAACACGCCGAGCATGCCCGTCTCGAGCAGCAAAAAGAGGACGTGGTATGCCTTGACGTGCTTGGTGATCGGCCAGCTTGCCGCCGCGGCGAGCATCGAGAGAAAGGTGGTCAGCACGACCAGCGGCATGCTGATGCCATCGACACCGAGGAGGTACTCGATGTTGAAGGCCTTGATCCAGGGCTGCTTCACGACCGCCTGCATGCCGGCCTCGCCCACGGTGAACTGCGCGGGGCCGACCGCTCCGAACAGGGTCGGCCAGGCCATCCAGAGCGAGAGCACGAAGACGACCGCGGTGGTCAGCAGCGTGATCCAGCGGATCGCCTCCTCGCGGGCCTTGGGGATGATCGGCAGCGACAGCACGGCCGCGACCAGCGCCGGCAGGAAGACGATCGCCGAGAGCGGCCAGAGGGCGGGCTGCGAAAGCGTTTCAGCGAAGGGCATGGCGGGATCCGTTGGTATTCCGTGTGACTGTGGGAAGGTGGTGGTGATTCGGTTCGGATGGCCGGGACGTCACCCGGCGAGCGACGACTTGAAGAGCAGGCTCGCCAGCACGAACAGCGCCACGGTGCCGACGGCGATGAACATCACGTACTGCCGCAGTTGGCCGGTCTGCAGCCGCTTCAGCTCGATGCCGGCGTTCCAGGTGGCGTTGGCCGTGGCGTTGACGACGCCGTCCACGAGCGTG
The DNA here is from genome assembly GCA_040376455.1 of Planctomycetaceae bacterium. Taxonomy (GTDB): domain Bacteria; phylum Planctomycetota; class Planctomycetia; order Pirellulales; family UBA1268; genus QWPN01. The sequence continues at coordinate 29,671 of JBEIQP010000005.1, forward strand.
CGGTCGATCCACGCATCGATGCCGGCCAGTTGCCGGGCAGCCCAGGCCACCGCGTTGATGAAGCCGTCGATGACCACGCGGTCGAACCAGCTCGCGAGGTGCGCCACGCCGAGCGCCGGCAGCACGAACAGGGCGTGGTAGATCTCGTCGAAGTACCAGCGGCCGGCCAGGAACGTGTACACGGGGCGGAACATCGTGGCGATCACGTCGGGCGAGATCACCCGCCAGAGATACATCGCCGCGGCCAGCAGCACGCCGGCGAGCGCCGTGCCGAACGCGGTCATCGTGGCGGTGACGTGAATGGCGCCCTCGTGACTGAGGTGCTCGGCGGGAATGGTCACGTTCCCCAGGGCGAATCCCTCGGCCGTGCCGGCGGGCCGCGCCTGCTCGAGGAGGTTCGCGATCCCGAAGCCGCCGGGAAGGGTCCAGCCGGCGACCACGGCGAGCACGGCCAGCACCACCAGCGGCGTCACCATCACGCTCGGCGACTCGTGGGCGTGGTCGGCGATGTGATGGTCGCGAGGCGTGCCCGCGAACGTCATGAACCAGAGGCGGAACATGTAGAACGCGGTCAGGAACGCGCCCCCGGCCACCGCATAGAACAGCACGGCGTGCTTCGGGTTCGCCTGGGAGAACGACAAGGCCTGGGCGAGGATCGCGTCCTTCGAGTAGTAGCCCGACAGCCCGATCACGAACGGGATGCCGGCGCCGATGATCGCCAGGCAGCCCACCAGCATCGTGAGCGCCGTGGAGGGCATCTTCCTGGCGAGCCCGCCCATCTTCCGCATGTCGTTGGTGTGACAGGCGTGGATGACCGACCCCGAGCAGAGGAAGAGCAGGCTCTTGAAGAACGCGTGCGTCACGAGATGGAAGAGGCCGGCGACCCACCCGCCCACGCCGAGCGCCAGCATCATGTAGCCGAGCTGGCTGACGGTGGAGTAGGCGAGCACCCGCTTGATGTCGTTGGCCACCAGCGCGATCGTGGCGGCGATGAAGAGCGTGATCGCCCCGACATACGCGATCACGAGCAACGCGTCGGGCGTGAGCACGGGAAAGAAGCGGCCCACAAGGTAGACGCCCGCCGCCACCATCGTCGCGGAATGAACGAGCGCGGAAACGGGCGTGGGCCCTTCCATCGCGTCGGGGAGCCAGACGAAGAGCGGAAACTGGGCGCTCTTGCCCACGCAGCCGCAGAAGATGCCGAGTCCGGCGATGAACAGGAGCCAGTTGCCCATGCCCATCGCCCGCCAGTCATCCACCCGCGCGGCGATCTCGCTGGCGCCGTCGGCAGGATCGCTTGCATGGTCGGCCGCGATCCTCGCCACCTCGTCGGCCGCCGCAAACTTGACCATGCCGTCCGGCACCTGGAGGGCGTGGCCGCGGGCCGCGGGCCGCACGAGACTGAACAGCCCCGGCTTCGCCACCGTGGTGCCGTCGGCTCCCACGGCGGTCGTGTCGGCGAAGTGCAGCGTGCCGAGGGCCCCCCAGAGGGCCATCAGCCCGATCAGCATGCCGAAGTCGCCGACGCGGTTGACGATGAACGCCTTGTTGGCCGCGGTCGAGGCGCTCTTTCGCTCGTAGTAGAAGCCGATCAGGAACCAGGAACAGATGCCGACGAGCTCCCAGAAGATGAACACCATCGCCAGGTTGCCGGCGATCAGGATCCCGAGCATCGAGAAGCAGAAGAGCGAGAGCGCCTGAAAGAACCGCGGAAACCGGCCGGGCCGATGGAGATGCTCGCCGCCGGCGAGATGCACCTCGTGATCGGTGACGTCGTGGAGCTCGTCGTGCATGTAGCCCGACGCGTAGACGTGGATGCAGGTGGCGATGAACGTGACCACGACGAACATCAGCACCGTCAGGGCGTCGATGTACCAGCCGATCGAGAGCCGGAGATCGCCCCCCTGGTAGAGCGTGTACCAGTCGCCCGCATACGCGGCCGGCACCGTCGCGGCATGGCCGTCATGGCCGGCACCGCCGTCGGTGGCGGCGTGCGGCTCGGGATGCGCGTCGGCATGCTCGCCCGCGTGGACTGCGCCGTGATCACCGTGATCACCGTGATCACCATGCGCACCATGCGCACCATGCGCACCATGCGCACCATGCGCACCATGCGCCACCGCCCGCACCGGGTGCGCGCCCAGCCAGGTGACGAACGCGGCCAACGAGAGCACGAGCGACGTCACGATCGCGGCGGTAGCCACCCAGGCGGCGTTTCGGCCGTGGCGCCCCATCCGCGGGCCGAAGAAGAGAATGGCGACGAACGACACCAGCGGCGCCAGCCACGCGAGGCCCAGCAGCATCGGAAGTTGTGCGTCGAGATGCATGGCTCTCTGAATGCCCCTAGCCCTTGAGATCGTCGGCGCGATCGACGTCCACGGTGGCGTGGTTGTTGTAGAAGTTGAGGGTGATCGCGAGGGCCACCGCCGCCTCCGCCGCGGCCAGCAGGATCACGAACAGGGCGATCACTTGGCCGTCGAGACCGAGCGACCTCGCCCCTTCCGCCTGCAGGTAGGGGGACGAGAAGGCCACGAAATTCACGTTGGCGCCGTTGAGCACGAGCTCGATCCCCATCAGCACGCCCAAGGCGTTGCGCTTCACCGCCATGCAGACGATGCCCGTCGTGAAGAGCACCGCGCCCACGACGAGATAGTGCGCCACGCTCACCGGCTCGGTCAGCAGGTTGCCGAACAGCGGCGCGAGCACGCCGGCCGTCACCACGATCGGATCGCTCATGACCGCCCCCCCGCAAGCACCGACGCTCCGTGGCCGACCGCCCTGCCGACCGCCTCGTGCGCGGCGACCGACGCCGGCGGCTCGGCCGAAGCGGCCACGTCGATGGCCCGGGGCGTCTTGCGGCGCTTCGCACGGGCCAGATAGGCGGCGCCGACGAGCACGACGAGCAGGTGTACCGACACGATTTCGAAGGGGAGCAGGTAGCCGCTGCGAACGCCGTCGGCCGGCTGCCCCGCCGCCGGCGCATCGACCCGCGTTCCCAGCAGGGCCATGCCGATCGGGGTGGCCGACGGCGCGGCCACCTTTCCCGACGCCGGCTTCTGCCAGTCAGGGATCGAAAACGCCGACTGCAGCAACACTCCCAGGAGCGCGGCGCCAACCACGCCCGCAAGGACGCGGTCGCCGGTCGTGGTCTTGATCGAGATGAACGGCGCCTGCGCCGTCAGCATCACGCCGAACACGAGGAGCACGAGCGTGCCGCCCACGTAGATCATCAACTGCATCGCCCCCACGAACTCGGCGCCCGCCAGAAAGAACAAGCCGGCCGCGGCCCCCAGGGAGAGCACGAGATAGAACGCCATCCGCACCACGTTGTCGGCCAGCACGACCGCGATCGCGCAGCCGCAGGCCACCGCCGCGAAGAGGAGAAAGAAGAACGAATGCCAGTTGATCGAAGCCACCATCGGCGCCAGACCGGTCATGGGCTCACCTGCGCGACTTTCTCAGTGACCTCGCCGGCCGCGGCACGACCGCCCGGCCCCTCCAACCAGCCCTCCCGAATCTCGCCGGCCGCCCGCGACAGGCCGCGAACCAGGCCGCCAGGGAGCGCCAACTGCCAGAGCATCGCGCCGGCGAACATCGCGGCGGCGATCGGGGTGCAGTACTTCAGGCACGTGGTCATCACCTGGTCGATCCGCAGGCGGGGCAGCGTCCACCGCACCCACATCATCAGGAGCACGCCGAGCGTGGCCTTGCCGAGCAGGTTGAGCATGCCCAGCAGCCGCACGAAATAGTTCGCCGTGTCGCCCGATCCGGCCGAGAGCCCCAGCAGCTTCGCCACCGGAATCGGGCCGTTCCAGCCACCCATGAAGAGAATGGCCGCCAGGGCGCTGACCAGAAACATGGAGCCGTATTCGGCCATGAAGAAGTAGCTCCACCGCAGGCCGGAATACTCGGTGTGAAAGCCGGCGACGAGTTCGCTCTCCGCCTCGGCCAGATCGAACGGGGCCCGGTTCACGCTCGCGACTGCGCAGGTGACGTAGACCCAGAAGATCACGAAGGTGAACGGGTCATGAAACAGGTACCAGTTCGTCAGCCAGCCGGCCTGCTTCTCGCCGATCGTGACGAGATCCATGCTCCCGGCGAGCATCACCGGCACGACGACGCACATGCCGAGCGGCACCTCGTAGCTCACCACCTGCGCCGCCTCCCGCATCGCACCGAACAGCGACCACTTCGAGGCCGACGCATAGCCGGCGAGGATCACGCCGAAGACTTCCAACCCGAGCACGGCGACGACGAAGAACACGCCGACGTTCAGTCGCTGGCCGACGAAATCGAAAGCGAACGGCAGGGCGATGAAGGCGCAGAACGACGCGCAAAAGCTCACGTAGGGGGCAAGCCGGAACAGCATCCCGTCGGCCCCCGCCGGCATGAGGTCCTCCTTGGCCAGGAGTTTGATGCCGTCGGCCAACGACTGGAGCCAGCCGAAGCGGCCGCCGGTCCGGGTCGGGCCGAGCCGGTCCTGAATCCGTGCGGCGATCTTTCGCTCTGCCCAGATGAAGACGAGGGCCCCGCCGGCGATGACGTTGAGGATCAGCACCGCGGCCACGCCGGCCGTGAGCGTCCACGCCAGCCACTCGGGCAGCCCGATCGAATTGACGAGAAAATCAGCCATCGGTCAGGGTCGCCAGCCACCTGAAAAGCGGGCCAAACGCCGGAATTCCCGGACGGGAACCGACTTCGTGAAATTTCGCACGAAGTTTGCCCGATGGGCGGTCAATCCACAAGTGGTCCGAGCCGAAAGGCGGGGAAAACCCCCGGACGCCTTTTTCCACGCACAGCTAGCGATCGATCTCGCCCATCACGATGTCGAGGCTGCCCACGATCGCCGGCACGTCGGCGATCAGGCAACCGCGGCACAGCTCCGGGGCCACCGCCAGGTTCGAGAACGAACTCGACCGGGCCCGCACCCGCCACGGAATGGGTGAACCGTCGCTAACGAGATAGAAGCCCATCTGGCCCTTGGGCGCCTCCGTCTCCAGGTAGGCGTCGCCAGCCGGGATCTTCTCGGTGAGCTTGAGCGGTTCGCCGATCGTGCCCTTGCAGGCGGAGTAGCGGTCGATCGCCTGCCGCACGAGGTCCATCGACTGCACCACCTCCAGCATCCGCACGAAGAAGCGGTGCCAGCAGTCGCCCAGCACCGCGTCGGCCGGCACGGGCGGATACTCGTGGTCGCGGGGGTAGTGGCCGTCCTTCATCACGGCCACCTCGAAGGCGTAGCCGTCGTACATGCTGGTGTAGATCGCCTCGCCGTCCCGCCGCATGTCCTGATCGACGCCGCTGCCGCGGAGCACCGGCCCGGAGCAGCCGTATTCGATCGCCAACTCGCGCGACATGACGCCGATGTTGGCCGTCCGCTTCACGAAGATCGCGTTGGTCGTGAGCAGGGCGTGGTATTCCTTGATGATCGGCTCGAACTGTTCGAGGAAGGCCTCGCACCGAGCCAGCCAGCCCGCGGGCAGATCGGCCGTCAGGCCGCCCACGGTGATATAGCTGTAGGTGAGCCGGGCGCCGCAGGCCTCCTCGAAGAGATCGAGGATCTTCTCCCGCTCGCGGAAGGCGTAGAGGAAGGGGCTGAAGGTGCCCAGGTCGAGCCCGTAGGCACCCATGCCGACGAGATGGCTGGCGATCCGGCCCAACTCGGCGATCAAGACCCGGAGATGCCTGGCCTTCTCGCTGACCTGGTATTTCATCAGCTTCTCGACGGCCAATGCCCAGCCGAGATTCATGTTCATCGCCGCCAGATAGTCCATCCGGTCGGTGTAGGGAATCCACTGCCGCGCCGTCAGGTTCTCCCCGATCTTCTCGGCGCAGCGGTGCAGGTAGCCGATGTGCGGCTCCACTTCGGAGACGACCTCGCCGTCGGTGCGAAGCACGAGCCGAAGCACGCCGTGGGTGCTCGGGTGCTGCGGCCCCATGTTGACCAGCATTTCATCGGTGCGGACGTCGAACTCGATGATCCGCGGGTCGTCGTCGAGGAGCTGTGCCATGGACTACCTCCCTCTGATGCCGTGATATTCGAGCGGCTGCTCGTAGTCCTTGCGCAACGGATGCCCCTCCCAATCCTCAGGACAGAGGATCCTGCGGAGATCCGGGTGGCCGGTGAACCAGACACCAGAGAGATCGTAGACCTCCCGCTCGTGCCAATTCGCACCGCGCCACACGCCGCAGACGCTGGGAATTTCCGGAAGTTGGCCCGGCACGTCGCCCTTCCACCGCGGCAACGTGCACTTGAGCACGAGGCTCACCCGCGAAGCGGTGCTCCAGAGGTGGTAGACGAGTTCCGTCCGCGGCTGCCACGAGACTTTCGCCGCCTTCTTCGGGTCGGGCTCGAACCAATCGACCGCCGTGATGCACTCGAGCGCGTCGAACCGCACCGGACTGCTGGAATGGAGCCAGCGACAGGCATCGGCGATCCGTTCCGGCGCGATCTCGATCCAGGGATCGATCGCCTCCAGGTTGTTTCCGACCACCGCGCCGGGCAGCGCCGCTTCCAGTTGCTCCAGGAATCCGGGACCTCGCATGACCGCACCCGTCACAGATGAAAAAGGGAATGAAAACGCCGCCCGCTACTTTGCGGCGGGAGCCGCCCGCTCCGCTGACACCGCCCGCACCCAGTCAAGGTCGCCGCGGTGCCAAACATAGGCGAACCCGACGAGTAGCACCGCGAAGAACGCGGCCATGTCCACGACGGCCGTCCGCGCCAGCAGCGACCCCGCCCGCGCCACGGCCCACTCGCCTTGCGCCTGCTTCGGCGTCTTGTCGCCGCGGGCCGCCTCGATCGCCCGGGCCTGGGCCAGGGTCGGCTGAAAGAACGGTCCAATCGCTTCCGGCACCGCGGGCTTCTCCACCCCGAGTTCGCGGATCAGGCCGGCGGCGGCCGGCGTCAGCGCCCCATCGGCCTGCACGGTTGCCAGCGCCGGGTCGGTCAGTTGCGTGGCCTTGCCGAAGACGGTGGCCCAGGGGAAGAACAGGGCCACTTCCACGTCGAAGATGATGAACAGCAGCGCGACCACGTAGAACCGCAGATCGAACTGCACGAAACTCGAGCCGATCGTCGGCTCGCCGCACTCGTACACCTCGAGCTTCTCCGTGTTCGGCACCCGCGGCCGAACGAGCCAGCCGACCAGCAGGTTGACGGCCAGAAACGCGCCCCCGACCGCGACGAAGAGGGCGACGTAACCGGCGATGAGAACGGGGTGCATGGCTGACGATTCCGGCGCTGGAGGGCGTGCGGGGGAAGGGGCTACTGGTTCGGGCCGCCGTGAACCGGATCGACGATCACCTTGGAGGCCGCGACGGCCGTGGGGTTGAGCGTGTCGCGGCCCCAGGCCACCTCGACCGGCAGCCGGGCGAAGTCCACGATCGTTCCATCGCGGCTGTAGCAGGAGAGGTCGAGCGTGGAACCCATGAAGATGCAGTCCACCGGGCACGGCTCCACGCAGAGCGCGCAGAACATGCACTTCGAGTAGTCGATCGTGAAGCCGCTGACACGGAATCCCTTGCCGTTCTCGACCCGCTCCTTCCCGATGTAGATGCAGTCCACCGGGCAGGCCTTGGAGCACTGGTCGCAGGCGATGCAGGTGGTGAGATCGTAGCGGTGAAAGCCGCGGTAGCGGGCCGCCACGGGCGCAGGCAGCTCCGGGTACTCGAAATGCTCGGTGAACGTCCGCCGCTTCTGGTCGTAGGTGCTGCCGAAAACCCGGAGCGTCACGAGCATGCCCTCGAGCACGGTCCAGACGGCGGTGAACAGGTTGCGGAACCAGTCGTTCAGGGCGGTCATGGCTGGCCTGGGGGGGCGAAACGAACGGGACGACACCCGCTCGGAGGACGTGTCGGGGCCAGTATAGGAATGCCCGTCAGGCCAACAAGCCTGCGTCGGCAGGAACGCACGCCACGCGATCCGCCAGAGTGTCCGCGGCCTACCCCCCCGGCTGCCCCGAACCTGCTGCTTCCCATTCCGGCCGCTTTTTGGCCGATTCTGCACTCGACCGGCCCGGGATTTGCTTGACGAATGCCGGGAAAACCTTACCCTTTAAGGAGTTTGAGGCAACTTCGGCCGGCTCGAGCGGGTGCCCTCAGCGCCAAGGAATGGCCCATGCTTGTTCTGTCGCGAAAAAAGGACGAGAGCATCGTCATCAACAACGATATCACGATCGTTGTGGTGGAGATCCGTGGCGACAAGGTTCGACTGGGCGTGGAGGCGCCGAAGGAAGTGCCCGTGCACCGGCGCGAGGTCTACGAGGCGATCGCCCGCGGTGAACCGGTGGACATCCCGGCGGCATCCGCCCCCGATCATCCGGCCACGCCTTCCAATGCCAAGGCGCCCGAACAGGCTCCGTGAGGCGGGCCGTGCAGGCGGCCCTCCCGAACGGCCCGTCCACGTTCTTGCCGCTTCCTCTTCCGTCCGCATCGCCAGCCGGGTACGCTTTCGGTGCAGTGGCACATTGAAGCCGAAGCCCGCCGGCACTGTGCACGGCCCCATCGTCTAGAGGCCTAGGACATCGCCCTTTCACGGCGGTAACCGGGGTTCGAATCCCCGTGGGGTCACTTTCCGGCGGGCCGGCGGCGTTTCGACAGGTTCTGATGGCTGAACCCTCCCAACTCGTTGCAGCTGCGTCGGCGGTCGAGGCCGATCGCCCGTCGGCCTACGACGCGGTGCTGCTCGTCTCCTTCGGCGGCCCCGACGGCCCCGATGACGTCATCCCCTTTCTCGAGAACGTGCTGCGCGGCAGGAACGTGCCGCGGGAGAGGATGCTCGAGGTCGCGGAGCACTACTACCACTTCGGCGGCAAGAGCCCGATCAACGAGCAGAATCTCGCCCTGCTGGCGGCGCTCCGTGCCGAACTCGACCGCCGCGGCCCCCACCTGCCCGTCTACTGGGGCAACCGCAACTGGCATCCGCTGCTCACCGACACGCTCCGCGAGATGGCCGACGCCGGCGTGAAGCGGGCGATCGCGTTCGTGACCAGCGCCTTCAGCAGCTACTCGGGCTGTCGCCAGTATCGGGAAAACATCGCCGCGGCCTGCGGCCCGCTCGGTGATCGGGCTCCGCAGGTGGACAAGATCCGCGTGTTCTTCAACCATCCCGGCTTCGTCGGCCCGATGGCGGCCAACGTGCGGACGGCGCTCGAGCGGTTTCCGGTCGCCGACCGGCCGCGGGTGCCGATCCTGTTCACGGCCCACAGCATCCCCACGTCGATGTCCGACGGCTGCCGCTACATGCCGCAACTCGAGGAATCGTGCCGGCTGGTCGCCGCCGAGGCGGGCGCGACCGACTGGAAGCTCGTCTACCAGAGCCGCAGCGGCCCCCCGACCCAGCCCTGGCTGGAACCCGACATCTGCGACGCGATCCGCGCCCTGCACGCCGGCGGTGGACGGCGCGTCGTCGTGGCGCCGATCGGGTTCATCTCGGACCACATGGAAGTGCTCTACGACCTCGACACCGAAGCCGCCGATCTCTGCAAGGAACTGGGCGTCGACATGGTGCGGGCGGCGACGGTGGGCACCGCGCCCGCATTCGTGTCGATGGTCCGCGACCTGATCGCCGAACGGGCCTGGAGCCTGCCCGGCCGGGTCGCCATCGGCAACCTGCCCGCCAACCACGATGTCTGCCCGCTCGACTGCTGCCCCGCGCCCCAGCGGCCGCCGGCGGCCGGCCGTCCGACGCCGCCGGCGTAGACCTGCCATGGAAAACGCCCCTGGCGCCTGCGTCTCCCTCGTCCACGGCTACCTGGCCAACACGCTCCTGCTGGGCACGCTCGCCCGACGACTCCGCCGCCGCGGCTTTCGCCCTCGGCCCTGGGGCTACTGGAACATCCAGTGTTCGCTCCTCGTGCACGCCGAACGGTTCGCCCGCGAACTGGCGACCCTCGACGCCAACCCGACGGTCGGCACGCTGCACGTCGTGACCCACAGCATGGGCGGGATCGTGGCCCGGGCGGCGCTCGACCGCTACCGGCCGCGAAAGCTCGGCCGCCTGGTGATGCTCGCGCCCCCGAACCGCGGCTCGTTCGTGGCGACGGCTACGGCCCGGACCTTCGGCCGGATCCTCAAGCCGGTCGCGGAGCTCTCGACCGCCGAAGACAGCCTCGTCAACTCGTTGCCGATGCCCGAGGGCGTCGAGATCGGCGTGATCGGCGCGGAGTACGACGCGCTGGTCTCCGAGGAGAGCACGCACCCGGATGTGCCGCATGCCCACGTGATGCTGCCCACATGGCACACGGGGCTGCTCTTCAGCCGCGAGACCGCCGACCTCGTGGCCGACTTCCTCACCACGGGCGCCTTTCCGCCCGACTCGGCGCCGCCGGCGAGCGGCCGCGCGCGAGCCGCCGCTCGCGGCCGGAAGGCCGACCCGGCATGAACCTCACGACTCGACCGCTCGGTTCCTCCGCCGTTTCCGTCGGCCCGCTCGGCCTCGGGTGCTGGCCGCTGGCGGGCATGACCAGGGAGGGCGTCACCCACGAGGCCGCCGTGGCGACGGTTCGGGCCGCGCTCGACGCGGGTGTGGCGCACCTCGACACCGCCTACTGTTACGGCGAGCGGGGCGAGAGCGAACGCGCCATCCACGAGGCGATCCGCGGCCGGCGCGATGCCGTCGTGATCGCCGGCAAGTGCGGGATTCACTGGGAGCCGGACGCGACGAAGACGCCGCCCCGGCGGCAGGTCGTGGATGGCCGGCCGGAACGCCTCCGCGCGGAAGTCGAGGAGAGCCTCGTGCGACTCGGCACCGACCGGCTCGACCTGCTCTACCTCCACGCCCCCGATCCCGCCGTGCCGATCGAGGATTCGGCGGGCGAACTCGCCCGCCTGCTCGCGGCGGGCAAGGCCCGGGCGATCGGCCTTTCCAACGCCACGGTCGCTCAGTTGGAGCGGTTCTCGACCGCCTGCCCGCTCTCCGCCTGCCAGATGCATTTCAACATGCTCCAGCGGGAGATCGAGGCGGAAGTCCTTCCTTGGTGCCGCGGCCGCGGGGTGGCGATGGTGGTTTACTGGCCTCTGATGAAGGGCCTGCTGGCGGGCAGGATGGCCCGCGGCCAGGTGTTTCCTCCGTCCGACAGTCGCAGCAAGTATGCGCTCTTCCAGGGGACGGAGTTCGAGCGGAATCTCGACTTCGTCGACGCCCTGCGGCCGGTCGCAGCGCGGCTCGGATGCACGCTGCCCGACCTGGTGCTCGCGTGGACGGCGGAGCAACCGGGCATCACGAGCGTGCTCTTCGGCGCGACCTCGGCGGAACAGGCGCGGGAAAACGCGGCCGCCCTGCGGTGCGACCTCGACGAACCGGCCCGCCTGACGATCGCCGCCGCGATCCGTGCCCGCGGCCCGGTTCCCGGCCGCCGCGCGGTCTGACGGTTCAGGCCGCTCCGACGGCCTCGGGCTGGGCGGCAGCCACGCTCACGTAGGCCTGGCGCGTTTCCAAGCAGACGCGGCGGAACGACTCCGGACGGCTTACCCCCGACAGGCGGAGCGTTTCGATCGGGCCGCGGCGAAACACGAGATCACCCGCCGCGTACCACTCCTGACCGGGCTTCACGACGAGGTCGATCGCGTCGAAGCGGTCGAGATCGACGTACTGCTCCACCTTCGGATTGATGCCCCGCTCCACGAGGACGCGGCGGTTCGTGAGCCGATACCGCCGGATGGCCCAAGGGAGCCGCATCGACAGGTAGAGCATGAGACCGATCGGAATCGTCGCCAGCAGCGCGAGCCGACCGATCGAAATCGGCCCGAACCCGCCCTTGATGCGATAGAGACGGCCCAGCGTCTGCCCAAAGCCCGTCGAGGCGACCGATGGCCAGACCGTCATCACCGTCGCCTCGGCGATGGAGGGCGGCACCACACCGGAAATCGTTTGCTGGGTCGCCATGTGGATCTTTGCCGGTTCGAATCGGGGGCCAGGGACATCGAAAAATCAACGGGCTTCTCCGCAAATCCTAGCCGCTCGGCGGCAAATCGGAAGAGCCGCCGCCGCCGCGCGGATCACTTCGGCTTTTTCACGTATTTCACCCGCGTGTTCACCCGCACGACGCCGCCCGCCGCCTTGGCCTCGACATCCGCCCAACCTGCGGACGACGGCGCGGACGACGGCTTCAGATCGGGCAACTGCTCCTTCAACAGGGGCCAGATGCGTTCGATCGGGATGCCCACGCCGCGTTCGTTGCCGCTGTTGGCGGTCTCGGGCACCGACGCGACCATCCCCACGACGGACCCGTTCTGGTCCACGATCGGCCCGCCCCCCACGCCCCTGGCAATCGCGGCCGTATGGATGAAACTGCCGCCGCCGAGGTCGGGCTGGACCGGGCCGCTGACGGTGCCGCGGACCATCTCCGGCGTCCGGACGAGCGGCGTGGCCCCCTCCAGTGGCATCGCCACCTCAACGCCGGCCGCAGCCACTTTCTCCGCCAGCGGCAGCGTGGAAGCGAGAAGACCGTCGCACCGCAGGAGGGAGACGGCAGGGCTCTCGAGCGAGGCTACCTCCTTGGCCGGCAGCCACCGCCCCGCGGTGGTCGGATCCTCGATCGCCAGTTCGGTCGCATCCCTGACGATGCTGCTGCTGGCGAGCACGTAGCCTTCGGCCACCGCAAACCCCTCCCCGGCGCGGAAGTTGGTCTGCCATTGGTCGGGCACCTTCAACCGCGAAACGAGTTCGGTGACAGTCAGTTCCGCCTGCTTGAACGGAATCGGCGCACCGTACAACGACCGCAGCTTGAGGGGCGTCTTGACCGCCATGTCCAGGGGCTTGAGCCGCGGATTCTGCAGCGCCGCCCGGTAGCACGCGTTCAATTCAGCGATCAATTTCTCGGGCACCCGCGGCCGGATCGCGGTCGCGTTTTTCATCGTCAGGCCAAGGTTGTCGGCGATCGTCTGGTCGTCATCGAGCAACTGCCAGGCCCGCTTCAGGTGGGCGACGCCCGACGCGTAGCGGCCCGTGAGCATCTCACAGACCCCGAGGTTATTGAGCACGTCCGGGTTGTCCGGCTCCCGCCGGCCGGCCTCCTCGAAAAAGCCGATCGCCTTCTGCAGGTTGATCCTGACGCTGGCCGACGGCGAGGGCCGCAACAGCGCATAGCCCAGCCCCAGCACCAGATCGGCGATGCCGGCCTCGGGATTCACGCGGCTGGCGTCTCGCAATTGCTCTTCAGCAAGCTCCCAGTTTCCCAACCGGGTCAGCTCGATCGAGTGCCGCACCATCTCGTCCGCCTTGCTGCGGGCTTCGGCGAGCTGCTCGGGCGCGACCCAATCCTGGCCCATCCGCACCTTCTTCGCTTCCGCCAACGTCCGCCATTCGGCCAACCGCTTCTCCGCCGCGGCCCGCTGCTCGGCCGTCGGCTCCTCGCCGGCGAGATAGAGCCGGTAGACGAGCACCGCATCCTCGGCGGTCCGACACCAGATGGCATCGGTTTCCACCCCCTTTAGAATCTCGGGCACGGCCAGCGCCACGCTCCTACCCTGAGGGCCCTTTGCCGTGACGGCGCCGGCGGGATCTTGGCCCCGCGTTGATTCCATCTGCGCCAGAACGAACGTGCGGCCCTCGTCCGACAGGGCCGACAGCGGCACCTCGATCAGCGACCCGTCGGGAAGCTCGATGATCGCCACGTCGTCGTGCCCCGGTTTCAGCGACACGAACGCCCCGCGGACCTCCCATGCCCGTTCCTCCGCCCGCACCCCGGCCACCCACGCACAGGAGCAGCACGCGAGCACCGCTGCGACGATCACCTTCATGGAGCGAACTTCCTCATTACCGAGGCCGGCCGGGCAACTCCCATTCTACGCGCCCGGGATGCATTTCGTTCGCGGCCACTCGCTGTCCGTGGAAAAAGTCATCCCTGCCCTTTTTCCACCTGATCGACCGCAGGAAACGCCGAGGGTTTCCTGGGTCGATAGCCTTCTGCATCCTGCTCGGACAGACTTGTTCCACAGTCTGCTAGGCCGCGCCGAACGATACGAACCGCGCATAAAAAAACCCGGTGGGGCTCGGCTGAGCCCCACCGGGTCACATGATCTATCGATCCGGCAGCCTTGCCGTCGCGACGATTGCTCATCGCTTCGGCCGATCTCTTTTGGCTGGCAACACGATCGCCTCCACATTCAGTGTCGATTGCGAAGCCTTCGCTGCCTTGCGGCAACGAGAGGCAGCGCTCTCACTGATGGCCTCCGCGAGTCCGAAGACTCGGTTCGGCGGTTTCCTTTAGAAAGGAGGTGATCCAGCCGCAGGTTCCCCTACGGCTACCTTGTTACGACTTAGTCCCAATCGCAGAGTTCATCTTAGGCGCCTGGCTCCTTGCGGTTACCTCAGCGACTTCGGATGCCCCCCACTTTCGTGGCTTGACGGGCGGTGTGTACAAGGCTCAGGAACACATTCACCGCGGTATGCTGACCCGCGATTACTAGCGATTCCAGCTTCATGTAGGCGAGTTGCAGCCTACAATCCGAACTAGGGAGCGTTTTTTGGGATTTGCTCGACCTCGCGGTTTTGCTTCCCTTTGTGCGCTCCATTGTAGGACGTGTGCAGCCCTAGTCATAAGGGCCATGAGGACTTGACGTCATCCCCACCTTCCTCCGGCTTAACGCCGGCGGTCTCTCTAGAGTCCCCGACTTTACTCGATGGCAACTAGAGACAAGGGTTTCGCTCGTTAAGCGACTTAACGCGACATCTCACGACACGAGCTGACGACAGCCATGCAGCACCTGTGCACGTTGTACCCGAAGGCCTGGCTCGGCTTTCACCGAGTTAATCCGTGCATGTCAAGACTAGGATAAGGTTCTTCGCGTAGCCTCGAATTAAGCCACATCCTCCACCGCTTGTGTGAGCCCCCGTCAATTTCTTTGAGTTTCAGCCTTGCGACCATACTCCCCAGGCGGAGCACTTAACACTTTCGCTACGACTGAAAGGCTATGGAGGACCCTTCAATCAAGTGCTCATCGTTTACAGCTAAGACTACCGGGGTATCTAATCCCGTTTGCTACCTTAGCTTTCGTGCCTCAGCGTCAGAAGAGACCCAGTAAGCCGCTTTCGCCACCGGTGTTCCTCAAGATATCAACGCATTTCACCGCTCCACCTTGAGTTCCGCTTACCTCTGTCTCCCTCGAGCACGGTAGTTTTGAATGCAATTCCCCAGTTGAGCTGAGGGCTTTCACACCCAACTTTCCGCGCAGCCTACGCACCCTTTAAGCCCAGTAATTCCGAGTAACGTTTGTACGGTTCGTCTTACCGCGGCTGCTGGCACGAACTTAGCCCGTACTTCCTCCTAGGCTAGGTCAAACAGAAGGGAGAACCCCCCTGCATTTCCTCCTCTACGACAGCGGTTTACAACCCGAAGGCCTTCATCCCGCACGCGGCGTCGCTCGGTCAGGCTTGCGCCCATTGCCGAAGATCCTCGACTGCAGCCACCCGTAGGTGTCTGGGCAGTGTCTCAGTCCCAATGACGCGGGTCGTGCTCTCACACCCGCTACCCATCGTTGCCTTGGTGAGCCGTTACCTCCCCAACTAGCTAATAGGATGCAGGCCCCTCCCAAGGTGGAATCACACCTTTGGTCCGAAGACATTATCCGGTATTACCTGCAGTTTCCCGCAGCTATCCCAGACCTCGGGGTAGGTACCTACACATTACTGTCCCTTTCGCCGCTGTCCCCGTATTGCTACGGTTCTCGCTCGACTTGCATGCCTAATCCACGCCGCCAACGTTCACTCTGAGCCAGAATCAAACCCTTCAATTGATTTGGATCGTCATGCCGGGGCCTTGCGGCACCGGCGGTGAATTTCCGGAATCTCAGAAGAGATTCGATCTGTCTGTGAATAAAAAATGGTTCGCGATCCATCGACGGGAAGCGCGGCCGTGAGGCCACCCTTCTCATCTCCTGATCGCTTGCCGGTCACGATCGCGTGCCGGCCGAAACCAAAAGAGATCAACTGCCGAATTGTCAAAGATCACGTCGCCACTGCGAACTCGAAAGCTCGTAGTGGCGAGCCCCCAAGCATAGCAGCACTGCAGTCGCCGTCAACAGGTCTGCAAGCGAGTCGCCGATTTTTTTCGGCCACCCATCATCGGCAGCCGAAACCAGCGGATTCCAGAAATACGCAGCGCGGCCGCCGCCGGTTCGGAGCCCTTATTTTTCCGCGTCCAAAACGACCGGAATGTCGAGCTTATGCCCCTCCCGCTGCACCGTGACGAGCACCTGATCGCCCGGGTTTTTGGACTCCACGGCCGACAGGAAATCGTCCGCAGTCCGCACGTTTTGCCCAGCCACGGCCACGATTACATCCGCGCCCGCCCGATCAACCCGCTCGAATTCCATCATGAACGGCCCCTGCCGCCGGCGTTCCCGGACGACACGAAACCCCCGCAGCCCGGCTCGCTCTGCGGGCCCCCCGGCCGTCAGCGTGGCGACCAAGAGCCCCGCATCCGCCTGATAAACCCGGGAAATTCCCACGTCGGGCCTGACCACTTTGCCTCGTTGAATCAACTGCGGCACGATCCGGGCCAGCGTGCCGACCGGGATTGCGAAGCCCACGCCCGAACTCTGTCCGGTCCGGCTGGCGATCGCGGTGTTCACCCCGATCAGGCGGCTGCCGCTGTCGAGGAGCGGCCCGCCGGAATTGCCCGGATTGATGGCCGCATCGGTCTGGATGATCGATTTGATCGTCCGCCCCGAACGGGTGGGAAGCGACCGGTTCAGGCTCGAAATGATCCCCGTTGTGAGCGTGCGTTCGAGGCCGAACGGGTTGCCGATCGCGAACACGCGCTGCCCGACGCGGAGGTCGCTCGACGTGCCGAACGCCACTGGGTGCAGCAGGTCCGCGGGCGCCTCCACCTTGAGCACCGCCACGTCGGTGGCGGGATCGAAGCCCACGACCGTGGCCCGTTGCGACGAGCCGTCGTAGAGCATGACCTGGATTTCCTTCGCTCCTTCGACGACGTGAAAATTAGTGAGGACGTGCCCCTGCTTGTCGAGCACGATGCCCGATCCGGCCCCTTCCGACGGCACCTCGATCAACAGCAGGCCGGTGGCGACGGTGGCCTTGGTGTTGATGTTCACCACGCTGCGATTGACCGCCTCGTAGACGGCGATGTTCGTCCGCTCTTCCGGCGTGAAGTCCCGGCCCGGGTCGGAGGCAGGGACGGCCGCGGGTTGCTGCACGACGGCCGTGGGCTGTGCGGAAATGACACGGGAGCTCAGCACCGCGTGCATGAGCAGCGGCGCCCAGGCGTATCGGAAAAGGGACATGGTGCCTGTCTGACGGTGGAGGGGCGGGAGAACGACGCCGCAGTATCCCCGGCTCCAGGCGAGTTTCCCAAGACCGAAAGAGGCCGCGAAACCGTCGCTTCGGGCTGATCGCACAATCCGGGAGGCCTGCGAATTCCCCGTAGAATCGACGTTGGCGGGTTGTGGCCAGCAAAATATGCTTGAGGCTGGCTGTCGGCCGATTCACCGTTTCCGGAGCGCCCACCATGCCCGCCCGCCCCTCGACGCTGCTCATGGCACTGCTGCCTTGTGCCGCGATCCCGGTTGCCTTGCTGACGTTCCCGGCCTCGCCCGCACAGGCCGCCCCCGTGGCGACGGTGTCGTTCGTCGAACGTTCTGCCGGCAGCCCTCAGACCGATGCCAACGCCGCGGTCACGGCGGTCGGGCTGAAGTCCGGCGTTGCAGCGGCGGCCCCCGCCTCCCGCATCGTGGTGCTCTTCGACACGTCGGCGAGTCAGACCGGGGACTACCGGCGCCGCGGCCTCGACGCCCTGGCCGGCCTGATGGAAAACGCCCGCCCGGAAGACCGCTTCGCCGTCGCCGCCGTGGACGTCGCGTGCACTCCTTTGACGGACGGGTTTTTGGCCGCGGCTGACGGCGGCATCAAGAAGGCGGTCCGCGGCCTCGACGCCCGCACGCCGCTGGGCTCGACCGACCTCGTCACCGCCCTCGACGCGGCGGCCAAGCTGTTGGAAACCGCACCGGGCCCGCGTGCGGTCGTCTACATCGGAGACGGCCCCGGCCTCGGCGGCTTCGACCCCGCGGAATTCGCCGAGGTGATCGACACGCTGCGGTCGAAGCGGATCGCGGTGTCGAGCCTCGGCATCGGCCCCCAGATCAACTGGCCGAGCCTGGCAGCCCTCGCCAGCACGACCGGCGGCATGCTCGTGATCCCGGAGGAAACACATTCCGCCAAGGATGCCGGCACGCGGATCGGCGGCTTTGCGATCCAGGCCGTCGCGTGGCCGGACGACGTCGTTCTTTCCAGCGATCTGCCCGACGCGCGACTCCGCATGCTCCCCGGTCGCCTGCCGCCGCTGCGCGGCGACCGCGACTCGATCGTCCTGATCGAGGGTCCGCTGGAGGCCGGCCGCCTGGAGATGTCGCTCGATGCGAACGGCCGCCAGGAGGCCGTGACGCTCGCACTGCCCGCCGCGCAACCGAAGGCGGAAAACGCCTACCTGGACCAACTGGCCCGCAACGCCCGCGAGACCGACGGCGTTTTCCTGCCCCTGGTCGGCCGCGAGGGTCTGCAGCTCGCGCGGTCGGTGATTCTCGGCGAGGCGGCGACCCTCGCCGCCCTGTCGCGTCAGGCGGAGGCGTCGGGGTCTCACGATTCCGCCGTGCGGCTCGCGGAGGCTTCGCTGCGTCGCGATCCCGACAACGCCGACGCCGCGATCGTGCGCGAGGTGGCGCAAACCCGCCTCGCTCCGAACGAGGTTCCCCCGCCGCCTGAACCGGGAGTGGGCGTCATCGCCGACCCCGACGTCACCGACGGCGAATTGGCCGAACTCGAATCGATGCGGAAGGTTCGCGCGCAGCAACTCGAGCGCGAGACGGCGATCCGGATTCGCGAGTCCCGGCAACTGCTCACCACCGACCCGGACCGGGCCCGGCTCGAACTCAAGGACGCCCAGGAACGGGTTCGCCGCGACGAGGACCTCGACTCCGCGACCCGGGACCGCCTGCTCCGCGAACTCGAGATGCGGATTCGCGAGTCGATCGTGCGGTCGCGCGAAAAGGTGGACTGCGAACTCGCCGCGGAACGTCGGGCGGCGATCGGCCGGGCCCGCGAGGACATCATCCGCGACCTGGACCGCCGCGAGGCGCGGATCAAGCAACTCACCGAACGCTACAACGCGCTCGTCGAGGAGGGGATCCGCGTCGGCTACCAACGGCCCACGACCGCGTTCACGCAGGCCGAACGGGACGTCGCGGAACAGATCGCCGAGGAGACGGGCAACATCTACGCCAACCATCCGATCCCGATGACGGCCCGGGAGATCGGCGTCACGGCCCCGATGGTCGCGCGGATGCTCGACTACGACGCCGAGAACACCCGCGTCCGCCGCGATCAGCAACGCGGTTTCATGGATGCCCTCCACCTCGTGGACGTGGCCGCGATCCCCTTTCCGGATGAGCCGCCGATCATCTATCCGAGCGCGGCGCGGTGGAAGGAGATCACGGAAAAGCGGAAGCGGTACAAGTCGATCGACAACGCGAAGCCGGGAAGCAACGAGCAGAAGATCTACGATGCGCTCGAGAAGCCCATCGACAGCCTCAGCTTCACGGAGACGCCGCTGCGGGACGTGATCGCGCAGATCAAGGACTCGCAGGACCTCGAGATCCAGCTCGACATGAAGGCCCTCGAAGAGGCGGGGGTCGATCTCGACACCCCGATCACCAAGGAGCTCAGCGGCATCTCGATGCGGTCGGCCCTGCGGTTGCTGCTCGGCGACATCGACCTCACCTACCTCGTCAAGAACGAGGTGCTGCTGATCACCACCAAGGAAAAGGCGGCTGAGAATCTCGTCATCAAGGTCTATCCCGTGGCCGACCTGGTGCTGCCGGTCAATCCCCAGAGTGGCGTCAATCCGTTCCAGATGGGCGGCGGGCTCGGCGGTGGCGGCGGCATGGGCGGTGGCATGGGTGGTGGTATGGGCGGTGGCATGGGCGGCATGGGTGGTGGCATGGGCATGGGCGGTGGCATGGGCGGTGGCTTCTGCTGGGTCGCTCGGGAGGTCTATGGCCCGCACGATCCGCGTTGGCTCGCGTTCCGCGACTGGCTGACGTCGGAGGCGCCCCGCTGGCTGCGCGATCTCTACGCCGCTCACGGCGAAGCCTTTGCCGGCTGGATTCACGACAAGCCGCTCGTCAAGGCGGTGATCCGCCGCGGGATGGACGCGGCGATCGCACGCCGCTTGGGCGCCGCCCCCGGCGGCCAGTTCCAGGTTTCCGAGGCCAAGGCCCGGCTGGCCCGCAACGAGAAGCCGGACACGATTCCGTCTCCCGATGGCAAGCGGGCCGCCAGCCCCACCGCCGAAGCGCTCGTGGAAATGTCGGAAGGGCTGCCGGCCCCCGTGCTCGAAGCGGCCGACCTCGCCGCCGCGCTCCGCGACTACCTCCCCTCCGGTGCCGTCGGCTCTGCCGGCAAGCCGCTCGACGAACGCGAGATGCAGCGCCGCCTGTCGCGGTTGCGGGTGTCGGCGGCCACGCTGGGCAACGAAGGGAAGTTCGATCGGGCCGCGGATCTGATCTCCGCGGCCATTGCCTGCGGCCACGTCGAGCCGTGGATGTACGAGTCGCTCGCCATCGCCATGGAGGCTGCCGGTCGGCCGCGTGCGGACGTGGAGCGGGTGCTGCTGTCGAGCGCCGACTTCGCCGCCACGACGACCGATCTGCTCGCGCTGGCCAACTACCTGGCCCGGTTCGGCTCCGACGCCCAGGCGATCCGGATCTGCCGCCGGATCACGCGGACCGAGCCCGCCAACCGCGAAGCCTATGCCTTGGCCATGACGCTTGCCGCCCGCAACGAAGACGTGGCGACGCTCGCGTGGGCCTGCCCGGGCGTGCTGGCCCACGAGTGGCCTCCCGCGCAACGGGAAATCGGCCTGCGGGCCGCACGGCTGGCCAAGGTGACGATCGACGGACTCGTCGAGGCGGGCAAAGCGGAAGAAGCGGCGGCATTCAAGGCGGCCGCCGACCAGGCGCTCGTCCGCGACGTCGTGGTGGAACTTTCCTGGACCGGCGACGCCGACATCGACGTGTTCGTGGAGGAACCGCCCGGAACGGTCTGTTCCCTCGCCGCGCCCCGTTCGAACTCCGGCGGCACGCTGATCGAGGACGAGTCGATCCCGGCGGAGCAGGCGGTGGAGTCGCACCGCGAGCGATACGTCGCCGCCGAGGGTTTCCCCGGCCGCTACCGGATCCTGGTCCGGAAGGCCTGGGGCAAACTGGCGGCTGACACGGTCAACGCGAAGATCACCGTGCGACGCGGCACCAAGGACGAGGAATCGGTGACCCGTTCGGTGCGAATGGACGGAGACGAACAGATCCTCACGGTGAACGTGCCCGACGGCCGGCGCCGCGAGCCGCTGCTCGACGCCCAGATCGCGCAGGACGTCGCCACCCAACAGCAGATCGGCAAGACGGTGCTCGCCCAGCAGTTGTCGGCGCTGACTGATCCCGCGGTGCTGTCCTCCCTGTCGCAGAGCCGGGCGAGCGGCCCGACGGGTCGCCCCGGGCAGGGCTTTCCCTTCTTCGGCGCCAACGGTGCGGTGGGCTACCAGCCGGTGGTCTCCACCTTGCCTGAAGGCGTGAATCTGTTCGCCCGGGCCGTGGTCTCGGCGGATCGTCGCTACGTCCGCGTCACCTGCACGCCGCTGTTTTTGGGCGTCGGCCAGGTCACCACGTTCAACTCGGGCGGCGGTGGTGCGATTGCATCCGCAACGGCCGGTGGCGCCGCCACGGCCACGGCGGGCGGTGCCGCAGCCGGCGGTGGTGCGGTTGCCGGCGGTGCGGTCGGTGGTGCCGCTGTGGGCGGCGGCGCCGGAGCGGCTGCGGGAGCAGGCGCGGCGGGTGCCGTGGCGGGCGGAGGCGCAGGGGGCGCCGCAGTGGGGGGTATTTGCTGGGTGGCCCGCGAGGTCTACGGCGAAGACGACCCGCGGTGGCGGCTGTTCCGCCGCTGGCTCGTCACCGAGGCGCCGGCCTGGCTCCGCGACACGTACGTTGCCCACGGCGAGGACTTCGCCGCCTGGATTCACGACAAGCCCGCGCTCAAGGCGGCCGTGCGGTTCCTCATGGACCGGGCCATCGCGCAGGCGACGGCGGTGCCATGCCCAGATTCGGAGTGATCCTCGCGGCTGCCGGCCAGAGCAGTCGCTTCCAGGATGCCGCGTACAAGAAGCCGTTCGCGCCGCTCGCCGGCCGGGCGGTCTGGCTGCACTCGGCCGAAAAGTTCCTCGACCGCGACGACGTGAAGCAGGTGGTGGTGGTGGTCGCGCCGGAGGACCGCGCGTCGTTCGCGGAGACGTTCGGTGCGAGCCTCGCCTTCATGGGCATCACGCTCGCCGAAGGGGGCGCCCATCGGGCCGAATCGGTCCGTCGCGGCATGGAAAAGCTCGCACCCGACATCGACATGGTGGCGATCCACGACGCCGCCCGCCCCTGCCTTGCCCAGGCCTGGATCGACCGGGTCTTCGCCGCGGGGGCACAGACCGGCGCCGCGATCCTCGCGATCCCCGTCGTGGGCACGCTCAAGCGGGTCGGAGCCGATGGCACGATCACCGAGACGGTCGATCGCACGGGCCTCTGGGAGGCGCAGACGCCGCAGGTCTTCTCCCGCGACGTGCTGACCCGCGCCTTCGCCGCGAATCATGGCAACCAGCCCACCGACGAGGCCCAGTTGGTGGAGGCGATCGGTCAACGGGTGACCGTGGTGCCCGGTTCACCGATCAACCTGAAGATCACCTCCCGCGAGGATCTGCGGCTCGCCGAGCACTCCCTCAAGGCGCTCCCCGCGCCGAAGCTCGGAGGCCCGGCCCACCCCTTCGCCACTGACGACACGTGGAGAGACCGGAAGTCATGACCTCCGACCTGCTTGCCGACTTCGAGGCCCGCGGCCTGGTCCACCAATCGACCGATGCCGCCGCCCTGCGAAACTGGCTCGACACGCCCCGTCGCCGCGTCTACGCCGGCTTCGACCCCACGGCCGACAGCCTGCACGTGGGCCATCTCGTCGCGCTCGTCCTCCTGCGCCGGGTGGCCGCGGCGGGCCACGAACCGGTCGCCCTCGTGGGCGGCGCCACCGGCATGATCGGCGATCCCAGCGGCCGGAGCGAGGAGCGCAACCTGCTCTCGCCCGAGGAACTGGCGGCCAACATCGCCGGCGTCGAACGGCAGATCCGCGCCGTGCTCGCCGCACCGGGGGCCGACGGCAGCGGCTTCGCCGGCCGGGTGCACGTGGTCAACAACGCCGACTGGATGCGGGGCGTCGGCTACCTCGAATTTCTGCGCGACGTCGGCAAGCATGTTCCGCTCGCGCAGATGCTCGGCAAGGACTCGGTGAAAAGCCGCCTCGAACGCGACGGCGGCCTCTCCTACACCGAGTTCAGCTACATGCTGCTCCAGGCGTGGGACTTCGTGCAGCTCTCCGACGCGCTCGACTGCCGCGTGCAGATCGGCGGCAGCGACCAGTGGGGCAACATCACCGCCGGCATCGAACTCGGCCGCCGGCTTCGCGCCCGCGACCTCCACGGCATCACCTGCCCGCTGCTCACCAAGGCCGACGGCACGAAGATGGGCAAGACCGCCTCCGGCGCCATCTGGCTCGACCCGCGCCGCACGAGCCCCTACCGCTTCTATCAGTATTGGATCAACCTCGACGACGAAGACGCCGGCCGCTGTCTGCTGCGGCTCACCGAACTGCCGCTCGCTGCCATCGGCGACCTCGCCGCCAAGCGGGCCGCCAATCCCGGCGCGCGCGACACGCAGAAGCGGATCGCGGAGGAGTTGACGAAGCTCGTCCACGGCGAGGCGGGCCTCGCCGCGGCGCGGCAGGCGACCGATATCTTCTTTGGCGCCGAGATCGCGAGCCTCGACGACGCCACGCTCGCCGAGATCTTCGCCGACGTGCCCAGCCGGGAGTTTCCGCGTTCGGCGCTCGAGGGTGACGGGCTGGCGTTGGTCGAGGCGTTGGAGGCGACCGGACTCGCCGCCAGCCGCGGCGCGGCCCGGCGGACGATCGAGCAGGGAGGCGCCTACGTCAACAATCGGCGGATCGCCGACGCGGCCCACCGGCTCACGCCGCGGGATCTCGCGGGCGCCGCCACGCTCGTGCTCCGCTCCGGCAAGAAGTCCTACGCGTTGGCGCGTTTCGGCTGAGCGGCGGCCGGGAGGCCGGCGCCTTCCGGTCGGCCCGGCGGCGGCGTCCCTGGGATTGACCCCTCCGCGGTCGCCTGCGACCCTTCGGGCCCCTCGCGGAGAACCTGCCGTGGCTCGGATCGGATCGTCTTTCGCCCTCGCCCTCGTGCTCTCCGTCGCCGTCGCCGCGCTCGCGGCCACCCGCGCCGACGATTCCTCACCGCGTTCGGCCGTCGCCTCGCTCGAGGATCGGCTGAAGAGCGGACTCCGCGTGCAGGCCCCGCAGGACGCCGACTTCTGCGACCGCGTCGTCCGGCTCGTCCGCGACGGCGATCTGCCGGCCCAGGTCGTCGATTCTACCTACCTCTGGGCCGTGCGCCGCGGCAAGCAGTATCCGTTCCCGGCGTTCAAGTTCGCCCTGCAGGCCAAGGCCGCGAAGCTCGGCGTTCGGCTGTAAGCCGCACCGCCGGCGCAGGCTATCGGAGCGGCTGGGCGAGCAGCGCCGCGATCCGCGGGTCGGCGAGCGACTCCGCGACGAATCGCGCCCCGGAAAAATCATGGCGGCGGCTGTGCCCGCCCGGAACCGCGACCGTCACCGCGCCCGCCGTCACCGCCGCACGGCAGCCCGCCTGCGAGTCTTCCAGCACGAGCATGGCGGCCGGTTCGACCGCCAGACGCCGCGCCGCCGTCAGGTAGATCTCGGGATCCGGCTTTCCGTGCACCACATCGGCGCTCGTGAGCACGAACCCGAACAGTTCGCGCAGGCCGACCCGGGCCAGCACGTCATGGGCGAAGTCGGGCCCGCTGCTGGTGGCCACCGCCCGCGGCACTCCCCGCTCGGCCAGCGACCGCACCAGCGGCACCGCGCCGGGCATCGCCTCCAACCGCGTGTCGAGCAGGCCGACGAAGATCTCGCGCGTCTCGGACGCGAGCGTCTCGACGGTGTCCGACAGGCCGTGCCACTCGATCATGACCGCCAGCGCCACCCGCTGCGGGCGGCCCATCATCGCGTCGAGCAGGTCTGGCCCGAACGACCTGCCCCGCCGCCGCAGCAACTCCGTCCCGACGCACTGATACAAGTCCTCGGTGTTGACGAGCAGTCCGTCGAGATCGAACACGACGGCGCGGATCGGCTGCGGAGCGGGCATGGCTGGATTGGGGCGGGGGGCGGATGTCACGGGGTGGCTCGTGGAGTCGATGTGGGCGGACGCAACCGGTAGACCGCGTAGGCCGCGTTGGCGTGCAGCCGTTCGAAGGGCAGGTCGTCGATCTCGGGCACGCCCAGCGGCACGATCACATGATCCGCCCCATACCGCTCGGACACCAGCCGCATCCGCTCCGCCCCGAGCGCCGCGGTCGAAAGCTTCATGCCGGCCAGCGTGCCGTTGGACGAGAAGCAGTCCGCGATCCGGCGCCGCCACTCGATGAGCGACGCGGCGTCCTGCGGGCTGTTCTTCCACGCCAC
>JBEIQP010000186.1:0-3765 GCA_040376455.1 Planctomycetaceae bacterium
GCGTGACGAGCCTCTCGATCGGCCAATACCTGATCCGCCGGCTCTCCGATTACGGGATCCGCCACGTCTTCGGCCTGCCAGGCGACTATGTGCTCACCTTCTACAGCATGCTCGAGCACAGCCCGCTCGACTTGGTCAACTGCACCCGCGAGGACTGCGCCGGCTTCGCGGCCGACGCCTACGCCCGCGTCAACGGCATGGGGGCCCTGTGCGTCACCTACGGCGTGGGGGGCCTCAGCGTGGCCAACTCGGTCGCCGGGGCCTACGCCGAGAAAAGCCCGGTGGTGATGATCTCCGGCGCGCCCGGCATCGCTGAGCGGGCCAGCGACCCGCTGCTCCACCATCGTGTCCGCGAGTGGCGGACGCAGCTGGAGGTGTTTGAGAAGATCTGCGCGGCCAGCCGGGAGATCGTCGATCCGGCCACGGCGTTCCGCGACATCGACTTCCTGCTCGACACCGCCCACCGGCTCAAGCGGCCGGTCTATATCGAACTCCCGCGCGACATGGTCTCCGTCGCGCCCGACCAGATCCGCCCCTACGCCGCGCCGGCCCGCCGCAGCGATCCCGAGGCCCTGGCCGAGTCGGTCAAGGAGGCGGTCTCGCGGATCAACGCCGCGAAGCGGCCGGTGATCGTCGCCGGCATCGAGCTCCACCGCTTCGGACTGCAGGCCGACGCCGTGGCGCTGGCCGAGGCCTCCGGCATTCCGATTGCCGCCACCATGCTCGCCAAGAGCGTGGTCAGCGAGGTGCATCCGCTCTACATCGGCCTCTACGAGGGGGCGATGGGCCGCAAGGAGGTGACCGACTTCGTCGAGGAGAGCGACTGCGTGATCCTTCTCGGCACGATCCTCACCGACATCGATCTCGGCATCTTCACCGCCAAGCTCGACGCCACGCGGAGCATCTTCGCCAACAGCGAGGACCTCCGCATCAGCCACCACCACTTCCACGACGTCCTCCTCGAAGACTTCATCCGCGCCCTCGCGGCGGCGAAGCCGAAGGGGGCTCCGCGACCGCTCCCGCCCGGCCCCGCCGCGGCCGCGGGGCCGTTCGTCCAGGCGGCCGACGCCCCGATCACCACCACCCGGCTGGTCCGCCGGCTCGACGAGTCGCTGGACGACCGCACGATCGTGATCGCCGACGTGGGCGACGCGCTCTTCGCGTCGAGCGAGTTGGTCGTCCGCGGTCAGACGCAGTTCATCTCGCCGGCCTATTACACCTCGATGGGCTTCGCGGTGCCGGCGGCGCTGGGCGCGAAGGTGGCCCGACCCGAGTTGAAGGTGATCGCCTTGGTGGGCGACGGCGCCTTCCAGATGACCGGCATGGAGCTCTCCACGATCGTGAAGCGGGGCCTGGCCGTCACGGTGATCGTGCTCGACAACAAGGGCTACGGCACCGAGCGGCTCCTCCACGAGGGCACGTTCAACGACATCAATCCCTGGCAGTATCAACTGCTGCCGCAGGTGCTCGGCGGCGGCACCGGCTACGAGGTCCGCACCGAGGGGGAATTCGACGCCGCCCTCGCCGCGTCGCTGGCCGACACCTCGGGCATGAGCATCATCCGCGCCCACATCGGCATCGACGATCGCAGCGTCACGCTCGACCGCCTCGCCGCCGGCCTGGCCAAGCGGGTGAAGTAGCGGCCGCCGGCGGTCCGCGCCGCGGCTACCGGCGGAGGTTCGGCACGCCGACGGCGGCGCCGTAGGCCTTGACGAGGTCGTCGAGGCCGGCCTTGAACGACTGCTGCAGGCTTTCCTCGACCGACGCCCCCTCCTTGACCGCCTTCACGAAAGCGGCGAACTTCTTCACGTCGCGGTTCGCCAGAAACGTGACGAGGCTCGACGCCATACCGTATTGGATCGGCGCGAGATTCCGCCGGCCGAAGAAATCCTCCCCCAGGTCGCCGCGCGACCGCATGGAGTCGCGGGCCCGGGCCTCCTTGAGCGGCACCTGGTTGGAGTGCGGCACGACCTTCGTGCCCACCCATTCGGCGATCCCCTCGTTGAGCCAGTTGGGGAGCATCTGGGGCGACATCCAGCGGAAGTTGAAGCCGTGGCTCGTCTCGTGGACGAGCATGTGGGCGAAGGCGGCGGCGTCGGGGCCGCGGTGGCAGGCCATGACCACGCGGCCGGTGCTGCTCTGGTGGCACATCCCGTGCGTGCCGCCGGCCCGCACCTTCATGAAGCGTTCCTCGAAGGCGAGGTAGTGGTTTTCGTCGAGAAACGCCACCACGAGGCACTTGCCCTTCCAGAGCGGCTCCCCGCGCGGGATGCCGTAGATGTCGCAGAGAAAGTCGTGCATCGCGTCGAGGCTCGCCACGTAGGGGGCCATCTGGTCGGCGGGGATGTCGGTGGCGACGATGAACTCGTGGGTCTCGGTCACCCGCAGGGCCGGAAACGGCTCCCGCACCTCCTCGACGAACCGCCGCAGCGCGTCCACCTCGGCCGCGTGCTGCTCCGCCGTGAGCGCGGGCCACGGCTGTAGCCCCCGCTCCTGCATCCGGGCCTGCGACTCGGCCTGCTGCTTCTCGAAGGTCTCCCGGGCCCGCTTGCCCCGCTGCTGGCCGATGCCGGTCGCGTCGGCCTCGTGGACCGTCTCCCGGCCGGCGACGATCTTCACGATCCCCGCCAGCGCCAACCGCGTCACGCCCTTCTCCCCTTCCGGCTTCAGCCGCAATCCGGTCACCGTGCCGTCGCGCTCGACGAGCCGGTCGAGCGTCGGACGGACGAACCGCTTGCCGGAGCCGAGTTCGACCAGGTCGAGCGGCTTGCCCACGTAGGCCGCGAGCTTGTCGGCCAGTTCGTCGGCGGCGGCCCCGCCCGCGAGCGCCGCCCAGGCGATCGCCGCGAGGCACCAGACGCGGGCGGTGCCGATCAGGCTTCGCATGCCGCCTCCCCGCCCGCCGTCGCCCGGCGCCGCAGTTCGGTGCTCGAGATGTCGAGGCGAAACTCCCGCTCCGACACGAAGTACGTCACGTCGCGCAGCGGCTGCGGCAGGTCGAGTTGCGACGCATCCTGAAAGCGGTTGTCCTGCACGCGGCCGAAGACGATCAGCCCGCGCGCCCGGCGGGCGATCCGGCGCACGGCCTCGGCCGCCGCCGCCGCGGAGCCGCCGTAATACCGCGGATCGGCCAGCCGCACGTAGGTGTCGGCGCCCATCACGAACGTGCTCTCCGGGAAGAGGTCGATCTTTTCGAGGAAGGTCGCCGCCCGCGTCAGCCACACGGGCCGGCCGGCGAACCGCGCCACGCGGTCGCGAAGCTCGACGTAGTCGAGGCCCGGCTTGTCCACGTTGGCGATCGAGAGCTCGTACTCGACCGGCCGCTCGGCGATCTCCTCGGCGATCCGCGCCATCCGCAGATGCCCTTCGTGGAGCGGATCGAACGAACCGGGAAAGATCAGGCGTCCCCGGCCGGGGACCGCCTCCGCATCGTCGCTTCGGACGACCGACCGCACGCCGGCGAACAGATCCCGCCACGCCTCCGGCGGCTCCACGCCGTCGCAGTGCAGCGACTCGCCCGCCCGCAGCACCGGCGCGGCCACTCGCGCGCCGCAGCCCGCCAGCAGTTGGTCGAGGAGCAGCCCCGCCGCCACCCGCTCCTCGGCGCCGCGCGACCGCGCGTCCTTCTCCAGTTCGACGGCGGCGGTCCGCGTGGCGGCGAGCGTCTGCACGGCCACGAACACGCGGTGGGCTCCCCGCTTCGGCTGCCGCGTCCGCAGGCTGGCCGTCACCGCCACGCCCACGGCCTGCGCGGGCGTGGCGCCC
>JBEIQP010000053.1:0-18896 GCA_040376455.1 Planctomycetaceae bacterium
AGGATGGCGGCATGCCCGGCATGGCAAACCTTCGGCTTTGTCATCGCCGGGCGGAGCGAAGCCGGGCCATGGATGGCCGGCGCCGCGACGACAGCGGCGGTTCAGCCACGCTGAATCGCCGCTGTGAGGTCAAGTATCGCCTTCTTCCCGTCGGCGAAATACATGAGCGTGTTGTCGGCGGCGAACAGCGGGTTGGGAATGCCCGCGAAGCCCGGCGAGAGGGACCGCTTCACCACGACGACCGTCCGGGCCTTGTCCACGTCGAGGATCGGCATGCCCGCGATCGGGCTCTTGGGATCGGTTCGCGCCGCCGGATTCACGACGTCGTTGGCCCCGATCACGATCGCCACGTCGGTCTCCGGGAACGTCGGATTGATGTCGTCCATCTCGCGGAGCTTTTCGTAGGGGATGTCGGCTTCGGCGAGGAGCACGTTCATGTGGCCCGGCATCCGGCCGGCCACGGGATGGATCGCGTACTCGACGGTCGTGCCCCGCTTCTCGAGGACGTCGGCCAATTCGCGGACGGCGTGCTGGGCCTGGGCGACGGCCAGGCCGTAGCCCGGCACGATCACCACGCGGTTCGCCCCCTCGAGCACCATCGCGATCTCCTCCGCGGACGCGCTCTTCACCTTTCCGGCGTAGATGTCGTCGGCGTTGGCCGTGGTGGTCGTGCCGAGGCCGCCAAAGAGCACGCCCACGAGCGAGCGGTTCATCGCCTGGCACATGATCGCCGTGAGGATGAGCCCCGAGGCGCCGACGAGCGAGCCGGCGATCACCAGCACCGAATTGTCGATCACGAAGCCGGCGGCGGCGGCGGCGAGTCCCGAGTAGCTGTTCAAGAGGCAGATCACGACCGGCATGTCGGCCCCGCCGATCGGCATCGTCAGCGTGCAGCCGAGCACGCTGCCCACCACCACGAGCAGCCAGAAGAGAAGGATCGACTTCGGGTAGGCGCACACGCCGACGATGAGCAGGAGCGTGGCGATCGCCAGGCCGAGGTTGATCCAGTGGCGATTGGGGTCGGTCCAGGCCTTCTTGAACTGCGGCAGTTCCTCCAGTTTGCCGAAGGCCACGAGGCTGCCCCAGAAGGTCACGGCCCCGATCAGGCCGGTGAGCGCCGTGGCGATCGCGAACTGGGTGCCGGGGGCGAGATTCGTGACCGCGTGGGCGGCCTGTTCCGGGATGCCGGAGCCGGCCGCGGCGGTCATGTTCCAGAGTTCGGAGCCGGCCACGAGCGTGGAGGCGGCGCCGCCGAAGCCGTTCAGGAGCGCCACCATCTGCGGCATGCCCGTCATCGGGTACTTCAGCGCCATGAGCGTGCCGATGACCGCGCCGATCGCCGCGGCGATCCCGACGGCCACCAGCCCTCCCGGGCCGACGCTGGTCAGCCGATCGATGACGGGCTTCTCGAAGCAGGCGGCGAGCAGCGCGATCGCCATCCCGGCGGCGCCGAGGTAGTTGCCCTTCACGGCCGTCCGCGGGCCGGTCATGAGCTTGAAGGCCACGATGAAGAGCATCGAGGCGACGAGGTACGCGAGATTGATCCAGGCTTGGCTCGACATGTGCGTCACTTCTTCTTCGGGTTGAACATTTCGAGCATGCGATTGGTGACGACGAAGCCGCCGGCCACGTTGATCATGGCGAGGATCACCGCGAGGAATCCGAGGAGCGTGCCGAACCGCGTGGCCATGGCGCCGGCGACGACGATGGCGCCCACGGCCGTGATGCCGGAGATGGCGTTGGAGCCGCTCGTCAGCGGCGTGTGCAGCCGCTGGGGCACCTTCATGATCACCTCGAAGCCCACCCACATCGCCAGCAGGAAGACGGTGAGCAGGCGGATGAACCGCGAGGCCGGATCCTCGGCCGCGACGGCGTCGGCGAACAGGGCGGGGAGGAGCGTGGCGTGCATGACGGCGGTTTCCAGCGGGGGCAACGGGTCAGCCGGCCGGGGCCGGCGCGGGGGCTTCGAGCGGGGGCAGGCCGGCCCGTTCACGGACCTTCGGATGGACGAGTTGGCCGCCGCGGGCCACCAGCGTGTCGCGGCAGATCTCGTCGTCGGATGCGACATCCGGCAGGCCGGCCTTCACGAGATGGGCGAGGAAGGTGGTGATGTTCTTGGCGTAGAGCTGGCTGGTGTGGAACGGCACCTCGGCCGGGAGGTTCGTGGGGCCCAGGATCGTGACGCCGTCGATCACGACCGACTCGTCGGGCCGCGATCCCTCGCAGTTGCCGCCGCGTTCCGCCGCCATGTCGACGATCACGCTGCCCGGCTTCATCCGCGACACCATGTCGCGGGTCACGAGCACCGGGGCCTTCTGCCCCGGGATCAGCGCCGTGCAGACCACGACGTCGCTTTCGGCCACGACCTTGCCGAGGAGCTCCCGCTGCTTCGCATAAAACTCGTCGCCCATCGCCTTCGCGTAGCCCCCGGCCGCCTCGCTCGCGCCGGTCTCCAGCGGCAGTTCCACGAATTTCGCGCCGAGGCTCTGCACCTGTTCCTTCACGGCCGGACGCACGTCGTAGCCGCTCACCTGCGCCCCGAGCCGCTTGGCGGTGGCGATCGCCTGCAGGCCGGCGACGCCCGCGCCCAGCACCAGCACCTTGGCCGGCGTGAGCGTGCCGGCCGCCGTGGTCATCATCGGCAGGATGCGGGGGAGCGCGTTGGCGGCCAGCAGCACGGCACGGTAGCCGGCGATGTTGGCCTGGCTGGAGAGCACGTCCATGCTCTGGGCCCGCGTGATCCGCGGCACGAGTTCGAGCGAAAAGAGCGTTGCGCCCCGCTCGCCCGCCTCGCGGCAGGCCTCGGCCGACGAGAGCGGATCGCACATGCCGATCAGCACCAACCCCTGCCGGAGCCGGTCGCGGTCGGACCGCCAGATGTCGCCCGAGGCGCCGCAGACCCGAATCGCGAGCACGCAGTCGGCGCCGAACGCCTCGTCCCGCGAGACGATCGCGGCCCCGACGGCGCGGTAGTCGTCGTCGGAAAAGCCCGCCTGGGTGCCCGCGCCGGCCTCCACCAGGACGTCGAGGCCCAATTTCTTGAGCGCCGGGACCGCCGCAGGCACCACCGCCACGCGGCGCTCGCCCGGAAACGTTTCTTTGACGACGGCAACCTTCATCGTGCGAACGCCTGGATCGGGTGACGTGGGAAACCGTGCCGCCGCGGCGGCGGTGCGGAAAAGTGTGCTTGCCGGCCGGCGTTCACGCAACCAGGGCCGGATGGCCGAAAAGGACAGTCTGGCCCCATTGGGGCCACTGCCCCAAAGAGGTGCCTGATTGCCCGGGATCGGCGACTTCCCCGGTCTGGGCAACGGTCGCTTGTGGGACCGGGCGGGCATTGGTACGCTTCGGGGCTCCAAAACCGCGGCCGCGAGGCCGTGGAGCGAGACAGGCTTCAGCCGGACAGCGGATCGCCGGCAGCCATCGATTCCGGGACGAGTGCGAGACAGCGTGGCCTATGAAAACGTACATGGCGAAGCCGGGCGAAGTGGAACAGCGGTGGTGGGTGGTCGATGCCAGCGACAAGGTGGTCGGCCGGCTGGCCAGTGACATCGCCATGGTGCTGATGGGCAAGCACCGCCCGACGTACACCCCGCACGTCGATACCGGCGACTACGTCGTCGTGATCAACGCGGAAAAGGTCCAGTTCAGCGGCAAGAAGTGGCAGCAGAAGACCTACCGCTGGTACACCGGCTACAACGGCCTGAAGTCCGAGACGGCCGAGCACCGCCGCGATCGGCGTCCGGAACTCATCGTCGAGGAGGCCGTCCGGCGCATGCTGCCGAAGTCGCGCTTGGGCCGGGTGATGCTCGACAAACTGAAGGTATACGCGGGTAACGAGCATCCGCACCAGGCCCAGAGCCCCGAGACGCTGGAAGTGGGCGTCAAGTAATTCGACCATCGGAATCCATCCGGCAAACGACTGAATCGAGGTTGATCATGGCCGTTGAACAAGGCGTGAAATCCCACCGCAGGGGAAATGACATCATCGCGACGGGCCGGCGGAAGACCGCCGTGGCCCGGGTGAGGCTTCGTGCCGGCTCCGGCGCCATCAAGGTGAACGGCCGTGATCTCGACGCCTACTTTCCGGCGATCAAGGATCGCGTGCTCGTCGCCGGCGCGCTGGAGCACGTGGGCAAGCAGTCGGCGGTCAACGTTGACATCACCGTCGATGGTGGCGGCCCCACCGGCCAGGCCGGCGCCTGCCGCCTGGGCATCGCCCGCGCGTTGAAGACCTTCGAGGCCGAGTTGGCCGAGCCGCTGCGTCAGGGCGGCCTCCTGACTCGCGACGGCCGCATGAAGGAGCGGAAGAAGTACGGGCTCCGTGGGGCCCGTCGCGGGACGCAGTTCAGCAAGCGCTGAGCGGGATCGTGGTGTCGGTCGGGCGTGCGTGCCACGCCCGCGCGGCCACCCGGCCCGGTCGATCCGTGGTGTCCGGCCGCATCGCGGCCTGAGGGTGAGGGAAGGCCTGGTCGAACCGCCGCCGGAGCGATCGGCACAGTCGCTACGGACCGCATTCCCGCACCAGATGGTGCGGTTTTCCCCGGCAACGAGCCGAAGGCATACTGGAGCGGCGTCGCGATGCTCGCGAACGCCTTCCCTCCGTCGTTGCAGGAGTTCGTGAAATGCCCCGCCTCGTCGTTGCGATTCTTGGCGTGAGCCTGGTGCTTGTCGCCCAATCCGCCCTGGCCCGCGAGGGGAAGGCAAAGCCGGCCGCCGTTCCCGCGGAGCAGCGGGAACTGTTCGAGGCCGAAGCGAGCGGCGCCGTGACGGTGAAATACATCCCGAACGATTCGCGGTCGGCCCAGATCGTCGTCACCAACAACGGCGACCGGCCCCTCTCGCTGCGGATGCCCGAAGCGTTCGCGGGCGTGCCCGTGCTGGCCCAGATGGGCGGCATGCCGGGCGGCATGAACGGCGGCGGCAACATGGCCGGCTTCGGCGCGTCCAATCAGCCCCAGACGACCGGCGGCGGCGTGGCGCAGGGCGGCATGCAGGTGGGGCAGGGCGCCGGCAACGGCGGTTTCTGCTGGGTGGCCCGCGAGGTCTACGGGCCGCATGACCCGCGGTGGGTGCGGTTTCGTGGCTGGATGAGGTTCGAGGCGCCGGCGTGGTTGCGCGACATCTACGGCACCTACGGCGAGGACTTCGCCGCCTGGATCCACGACAAGCCCGCCGCGAAGTGGGCGGTCCGTCAACTCATGGACAGCGTAGTCGAAGGAACGCCGCCCGATGCCGACATCGGCGGCCAGTTCCAGGTCGTCGCCGACGAGGGCGGGCTGCGCGTGATGCCGGGCAAGACCCGCACCATCCGGGTGACGACCGTCTGCCTCGAGCACGGCAAGGCGGAGCCGTCGCAGCGTCGTCCCTACAAGCTCGTGAAACTCGACTCGTATTCCCAGGATCCGAAGCTCGCCGTCGTGCTCGAGGCGTTGGGCCGCGGTGAACTGCCGCAGAAGGTCGCGCAGGCGGCCGCGTGGCACATGGCGAGCGGCCTCTCGTGGGAGCGGTTGTCGGCCGAGATGATCGACCATGCCGGCGGCGTGCCGGACGAGCCGTTTTTCACGCCGGCCGAACTGCAGGCCGCCCACCGCGTGGTCGAGATCGCGACCGCCCAGGCGGCATCGGCCGGCAAGGCAACGAGCCAGAGCATGTCGGGCAGCCGCTGAGCCTCCGGCCGAACGCGCGGCGGCATCACTCGGCCGCGGTCGCTACCTCGCCGCCGGCCCGGCTGCCCAGCGCCTTCCAGGCCACGGCATCGATGTCGGAGGCGATCGAACGCACCGACGCGTCCATGAACACCGCGTTGACGATGCCTTGGTGATGGCTGCGCGACGTGACCGCGGCGTAGGTGGTGCCGGCGGGCGTGACGCCTTCGCGGGTGCTGGAGATGTCGACGTCGTAGGCGACGCCGTCCTTTTCGTAGCGGACGGCCGTGTTCGGGGGGAACGTCGTCGTGAAGCCGATGTGGAGCGTGCGGCCGCAGACCCACTCGGTGTGGCCGCCGTCGGCGGACCAGCCGGGGCCCATCAGCGCGGCGATGGCGGACGGCGACGCAGGCGGGTCCGTGGGCATGCCGGTCACATCCTGGGAGCGGGGGTTCCAGGCCTTGACCTCGGCCATGGCGAGCGTCTTGCTCATGCCATCGGTGTAGCGGCCGGCCTTGAGCCGCGTGAAGGGGGCGAAGGCGTTGCCCCCTTCGGCCCGCGTCACGGGGTCATAGATCAGGTAGTGGCCGGTGTTGAGGCCGTAGTTCAGCGGATAGTGCTTGGGGCTCTGGTTGGCGGTGTCGATCACCGGGCGGGCGTTGGGCTCGCTCGGGCAGACGAGCGAGTCGATCCGCACCGCCGCGACGCCGTTGGGCGGGAAAAGATTCTTGTTGACGTCGTCGGAATAGGGCTTCGTGAAGTCGATCTTCTTGAAGACTGTGTCGCCTTCCATGAAGGGCAGCAGCAGGGCCTGGCCTGACCAAGGCGCTTTGCCCGCCTCGGCGACGGCGAGCGCGGATGGGGGGAAATACTGCTTGGCGCTCTCGTGGTTTTGCGCGGCGAGGCAGAGCTGCCGCAGGTTGTTCTGGCAACTCGAGCGGCGGGCCGACTCCCGGGCCGACTGCACCGCGGGCAACAGCATGCCGATCAGCGTGGCGACGATCGCGATCACGACCAGCAATTCGACCAACGTGAACCCGGACCGGCGACCGGCGACGAGGCCGTGCCGCACGGGGCCAAAAACAGTCTGCCGCGGGGCAGCCGCAACCGGTTTAACCACAGTCATCCCGCCTTCAAACCACATTTTCAAATACCTCAGAGCGAAAATGAGTGAGCGCACGAGAAAATGAGAATCATTCTCATCGGCCGGATTCTAGGCCTCCCTTGAGAAGTCGTCAAGCCGGTGTGGAGGGAGGACGCTTCGGCGGCGAGGTGGTGGTGTCGGCCGTCGGCGGTGGGCCGCGTTCCGCCCGCATTTTTCCCCCACCGCCCCCCTGCAGGGTCGGGGGTCGATGCGTTACAACGCAAAGACGAAACGTTTCGCGGAGCGATCGCTTTTTGGGAACGCGGTGACACCATGAATGGATCGGACGGGCAGCCGGGTGCATCCGGCCGAATGGCCGGCGGGGCGACGGCCGACGTGGTGGTTGAAACACGGAATCTCTCCAAGACCTATCGCGATTTCTGGGGCCGCAGCAAAAAGGTCGCCCTGAAGCCGCTCGACCTGGAGATCCGTCGCGGGGAGATCTTCGGGCTGCTCGGGCCGAACGGCTCCGGCAAGACGACGACGATGAAGCTGCTCCTCGGCCTGATCTTTCCCACGTCGGGCGAGGCGCTCGTGTTCGGACGCGATGCGGCGGACGTGAGCAAGAACGAGCGGATCGGATACCTGCCCGAAGAGTCCTACCTCTACAAGTTTCTCGACGCCGAGGAGACGCTCGACTTCTACGGCCGGCTCTTCGACATGCCTCCCGCGGAGCGCACGCGGCGGGCCGACGCCCTCATCGAGATGGTGGGGCTCGGCCGCGACAAGAAGCGGCAACTCAAGGAATACTCGAAGGGCATGACCCGCCGGATCGGCGTCGCGCAGGCCTTGATCAACGATCCGGAACTCGTGCTGCTCGACGAGCCGACCAGCGGCCTCGATCCGATCGGCACCCGCGAGATGAAGGACCTGATCATCGATCTGAAGAATCGTGGCAAGACGGTCATCATGTCGTCGCACCTCCTGGCCGACGTGGAGGACGTCTGCGACCGGATCGCCGTGCTGCATCAAGGCGAACTCAAGGAACTCGGCCGCGTCGAGGACCTGCTGCGGGTGACCGACGTCACGCAGATCCGGGCCCGGAACGTCCCGGCCGCCGCCCAGGACGAGATTCGCGCCCTGCTGGAGCGGCACGGCGTCGCCGGCGTGGAAATCGGCAATCCGACGACGACGTTGGAGGACCTGTTCCTCGAAGTGGTTCGGGATTCGCAGGCACGGCCCGGACGTCGCGCCCGGCAGCAGCCGGCCGGCGAACCGGCGGCCCGCCGCCCCGAATCGCGTTGAAAGGGACGCCATGGTCCTGGAAGAGGAAATCCCGAAGTTCGCCGTGTGGCTCGGTCCGGCCCTGGCGTGGTATGCGTTCGCCGCCTGCCTGGTCGCCGTGCTGGCGGCGGCGGCGGCCTGGCTCGTGCAATCGATCCTCTGCGGGCCGCTGACCGCGGGCGATCGCGTCTACCGGGGCGTGCTCGCCGGCCTGGCGGATCTGGCCGGCATGTCCGGTCGGCGCATCTGGGCGCTGGCGCGGCTGGCGATTCAGGAGTCGCTTCGCCGCCACGTGCTGGTGGTGCTTGGGCTCTTCGCCCTGATCGTGCTGTTCGCGGGCTGGTTTCTCGATCCGACCAGCGTGAATCCGGGCAAGCTGTATCTGGGATTCATGCTCGGGGCGACGAACCTGCTCGTCTGCCTCGTGACGCTCATCCTCTCGGTCTTCAGCATTCCGGCCGACATCAAGGCGAAGGCGATCCAGACCGTGACCACGAAGCCGGTGCGGACCGGCGAGATCGTGCTGGGGCGGATCATCGGATTCTCGCTCATCGGGACGGCGCTCCTGGCCATCATGGGGCTCGCCGGGTGGGCCTTCGTGGTGCGGAGCGTCGCCCATTCCCACGCCGTCCCGGCCGACGACCTGCTCGAAATCCGGCGCGACGACGGCACCACCGAGCGGTTCGAGGGCCGCACGACGTTCGATCTGGGCCATCGGCACCGGGTTGAACTCGCCGCCGACGGGTCGGGCGCGACCGATACGGTGCAGGGACATCGGCACGCGGTCCGCAGGCTCGATCGCGCCGGCGCGGTCGCCTACGAGGTGGGGCCCGTGGAGGGGTTGCTCGAGGCCCGGCGGCCGCTGCGGGGCCGGCTGCGGTTCCTCGATCGCGAGGGGCGGCCGAGCACCAAGGGGATCAGCGTGGGGGCCGAATGGGGCTATCGACAGTACATCGAGGGAGGCACGCTGGCGGCGGCGATCTGGACGTTCGACGGCCTCACCCAGCGCGAGTTCCCGGAGGGGCTGCCGCTGGAGATGATCGTGCGGGTGTTTCGCACCCACAAGGGCGTGATCGAGAGGGGGATCAGCGGCAGCATCCGGGTGCGGAATCCGGCGACCGGCCTGCAGAGCGATCCCTTCTACTTCACCGCCAAGGAAACGACGATCGATTCGCTGCCGATCCCCCGCGTGCTCAACACGACCGCCGCCGACGGCGGCACGCGGCAGGTGGACCTGTTCGCCGACCTGGTGGCGGACGGCCGGCTCGAGGTGATCCTCCAGTGCCTCGAGCGCGGCCAGTACTACGGAGTCGCGCAGGCCGACTTCTTCCTCCGGGCCGGAGACGGCTCGTTCGCGCTCAATTACGCGAAGAGCTGCCTGGGAATCTGGTTTTCGATGCTCCTCGTCACCGCGTTGGGGGTGATGTTCAGCACCTTCCTCGCCGGTCCTGTCGCGCTCCTGGCCACGCTCGCAGTCGTGCTGATCGGGCAATTCCGCGACTTCATCTCCAAACTCTTTGAGAGCCAAGTGACGGGCGACGCCACGATCATGCCCGGCGGCGGCCCGATCGAGTCGTTCTATCGGATCGTCACCCAGGCGGCCATCACGCTCGAACTCGAGCCGACCCCGGCGGTGCAGGCGATGAAGACGATCGACACGATCCTGCTGGCGCCGATGCGGTTGGCGGCCGGCCTGTTTCCGTCGCTGTCCGCGCTCGGCACGGGCGATTTCGTGGCCGGCGGCTTCGACATCCCGTTCGATCTCCTGGCGGCGAATGCGACGGAAACGCTCGGCTACGTGCTGGCGTTTTTCATCGCCGGCGCGTTTTGTCTCAAAGCACGCGAGGTGGCGTCATCATGAGCCGCACGACGAACCCCGGTCGGTCTTCCCGCGAGACGAAATCCTGGCTCGGCCTGCGGCCGGGCACGCTGCTGGCGCTCGTGGCGATCGCGGCGCTGCTGGTGCCGCTGTCGGCGCTCAGCCAGCCGGCCGACTCCTCCAGCCCCGGCGGGAAGCTCGCGCGGCTGCGGTCGGAATTCGGCCTCTCGCAGGCCAACCTCGGCGAGGTCGATCCGACGAGCGAGACGATGCGGCTGGCGACCCTCGGCCTGAAGAACATCGCCGTGACCCTGCTCTGGGACCGCATCAACCACTACAAGATGGTCGAAGACTGGACGAGCCTCTCCGCGGCCCTGGAGCAGATGACGAAGCTGCAGCCGAATTTCTACTCCGTGTGGGACTTTCAGGCCCACAACCTCTCCTACAACATCTCGGTCGAGTTCGACGACTACCACGACCGCTATGCGTGGGTGATGAAGGGCATCGAGTTCCTGCGGCAGGGCATCGCCCTGAATCGGCGCGATCCCCGGTTGCTCGGCCGCATGGGCTGGTTCATCGGCCACAAGATCGGCAAGGCGGACGAGAAAAAGCAGTATCGGCGGCTCTTCAAGGCGGACGACGACTTCCACGATCGCGACAACCCGGACCGCACCCTTCCGGAGCGCGACAACTGGCTCGTCGCGAGGGAGAAGTATCGGGCGGGCCAGCGGCTGGCGGACGCCGGCGCGCCGCTCAAGACGACCGCGCTCATCTACCACGCCGAACCGATGATGACGGCGATCAATCACGCCCGGGCCCTGGAAGAGGAGGGCACGTTCGGGAGCGCCGCCCGCGACGCCTGGAAGCTGGCGGTCGAGGAGATGCGGGCCTTCGCCATGCGCGAGATACCGACGTCCTGGGACGTGCCGATCCGGCTCGGGCTGCGCGAGGATGAACTGGCTCGCACGGCGCGGGTGGCCGCCGCGCTCGAGGAACTGCTCCCCGGCCGGTTCGCGGCGCTGCAGGCCCGGCAGCGGGCGTCGCTCACGCCCGAGCAGCAGGCGGCCCTCGCCACGCCGCCGCTCGAACGCACCGAGGAACAGCAGGCGGTGGCGGCGAAGGCCGAGGCGGCGCTGAACGTCACCTGGCCGATGGTGGTCGGGGAGGCGCCGGATGAGAAGCGGGAGCGGGCCAAGGAACTGCTCCGCCAATATCTGGAGGCGCAGGGAACCGCCGAGATCATCGACCGGTATCGGAGCATCGTGAACTTCGACTTCTGGCGGGCGGCCTGCGAAGCCGAGGGCACCGAGCCGGCCCTGCGGGCCCGGGAAAAAATCTGGGAGGCCGACCGGGAATTCGAGAACGCCCGGCTCCAGACGGCGAAGAAGGCCTACGAGGAGGCCTTCGCGGCCTGGCGGGAGGTGCTCGACGCCTCGCCGGTGTTGCGGGAGGACGAGCTCACGGCGCAGGATTTCCAGGCCGTCATCGACCGCTACCGGCACCTGCTCGAACAACTCGACGAGCCGTTTCCGCAGCCGTTCGTGCTCCAGGACGTGCTCGACCGCGCCGGCGCCCAGTGACGACCCGTTGCCTCCCGGGCCGCACCGCGGAGCCGCCGGCCCGCCGCAGTCAGCCCGTGCGTACCAGCAGTTTGTCGATGCGGCGGCCGTCCATGTCGACCACCTCGATCGAGAGATTCCGCCAGCGCAGCGTGTCGCCGACGGCGGGAATCCGCTCGAGTTCAGCCAGCACGAGCCCCGACACGGTGGAGTAATCGCGGGGCTGGGCGTCGAGCTTGATGCCCAGCGTGTCGGCGAGATCCTCGATGCCGGCGCTGCCGTCCACGAGCCACGAACCGTCCTCGCGCTGCACGAAGGCGTTCGCCTTGCTGCGCCGGTGTTCGTCGTGGATTTCGCCCACCAGCTCCTCCAGCACGTCCTCCAGCGTGACGAGCCCCTCGGTGCCGCCGTACTCGTCGAGGACGATCGCCAGCTGGTTCTTCTCCTTCTGGAAGAGTTCCAAGAGCCGGTCGAGCGGCATGGTCTCCGGCACGAACAGCGCCCGGTGCATCATCTTCCGCAGCTCGATCGGCCATCCCATCCAGTTGTTGCGGAGCACGTCCTTGAGCGAGACGTAGCCGAGAATGTGGTCGAGCGAGCCCTCGTAGACCGGCAGCCGCGAATAGCCCGCCATCGCGATGGCCCCGATGATCTCCCCCGCCGGCGTGTCGATGTCGAGCGCATCGAGGTCGATTCGCGGCCGCATGATGTCGCGCACCGTCCGCTCGCCGAGCCGCAGGGCCTCGGCCGCGACCGACTGTTCCACCGCTTCCAGCACGCCCTCGGCCCGGCCCGCCTCCAGGAGGTGCTCGATGTCGTCCACCGAAACGCTCGGTTCGTGCTGCTGGTGGGCGCCCAGGAGGAAGAGCACGCCCGACGTGGCGGTGCTCATGCCCCAGACGAGCGGCCGCGTCGCCCGCGAGACAAACTGCATGACCGGGGCCGCCAGGCAGGCGAACGACTCGGCCCGCCGCAGGGCGAGCCGCTTCGGCACCAGTTCGCCGAACAGCAGCGTGACGAACGAGAGCAGCATCACGAACACCGTCAGCGCGATCGGCTGCGCCGCGGCGGCGATCGCGGCCGGGGCGTGGGCCCGGATCCACGCGGCGAATTCGCTGACCAGCCGATCGCCGCCGTAGGCGGCGGCGAGCGTGCCCACGAGGGTGATGCCGATCTGGACCGTCGGCAGAAAGCGGTCGGGGCTCGACGCCAGTTCGAGGGCGGCCTTGGCCCGCTGATCCCCCTGCTCGGCCATCTGGCGGAGCCGCCCGCGACGGCTGGCGACGATCGCCATTTCGGCGCCGGAGAAGAATCCGTTGGCGAGGATCAGCGCGAGAACGATCAGCAACTCAGGTAGCATCGGGCAGCATCTCCGCACCGGCTCCGCGTCGGCGGCGCACGGTCAGCACGCGGGCTCCTCGCGGGAGATGATCGCGAGGTTGTCCCGGTGGACCACCTCCTCATAGGGGCAGTAGCCGAGCACGTCCGCGATCCGCTCCGTCTTCAGTCCGGCGATGCGGCGCAGGTCCGCGACGGGATAGTTGACCAGACCGCGGGCGAACGGCCGGCCGGCCGCCGTCGCCAGCGCCACCACGTCGCCGGTCGCGAACTCGCCATCCAGCCCGACCACCCCCGCCGCCAGCAGGCTGCGGCCGCCATGGACGACCGCGTCGCGGGCTCCGGCGTCCACGAAGACGACCCCTTTCAC
The DNA here is from genome assembly GCA_040376455.1 of Planctomycetaceae bacterium. Lineage (GTDB taxonomy): Bacteria > Planctomycetota > Planctomycetia > Pirellulales > UBA1268 > QWPN01. The sequence goes on from JBEIQP010000053.1 coordinate 13,103, forward strand.
GTCGGCGGACCAGCCCAGCCACCGCTTCCAGGCCGGCATGGCGGCCTCGCGGCCCGAGGTGAAGAGCGTGCCCACCGTGTCGCCGTTGCAGACCTGCTCGATGATGTGGTCGTTGCGGCCCGAGCCGATGATGCACGCCGCCCCGGCCTCCGTCATGATCCGCGCCGCGGCGATCTTGCTGGCCATGCCCCCTTTCGAAAGCCCGCCCAGCCGGTCCCGCGCCAGCGATTCGATGTGGGCGTCGATCCGCGGCACGTGCGGCAGGATCGCGGCGCCCGGCTCGCTCGGATGCCGGTCGAAGAGCCCATCGACGTCGGAGAGCAGGAGGAGCAGGGGGGCTCCCAGCAGCGTCGCCACGAGGGCGGCGAGCCGGTCGTTGTCGCCGAACGAGGTGCGGAGCTCCTCGACGCTCACGGTGTCGTTCTCGTTGATCACCGGAATGGCCCCGTAGTCGAGCAGGGCGCGCAGCGTATTGCGAATGTTGAGGTAGCGGGCCCGGTCCTGGAAGTCGTCGGCGACGAGGAGCACCTGGCCGACGTGCCGCCCGCGGGCCCGGAGGGCCCGCTCGTAGGCTTCGATCAGGCAGCTCTGGCCGATGGCGGCCACCGCCTGCAGGCTGGCGAGTTCGGCCGGCCGGCTCGACAGCCCCATGCGGCCCATCCCGGCTCCCACGGCACCGGAGCTCACGAGGACGATCTGCCGGCCCTGCGACAGCACCTGGTCGAACTGCCGCCCCAGGGCGTCGATCCGGGCCGTGTCGAGCAGCCCGTCGGGGCCGGTGAGCACGCGCGTCCCGACCTTGACCACGATCAGTCGCGCCGTCGCTGCGAGATCGTGTCGGAGGGAATCGGTCATGGCGCTGAGGGGGCGGAACGTGGCTGAATCGAAGGCGAGCATCCTACCCTCGCGGCGGTCGTGGGGGCCACCGCGGCGGCCATGACCGCCCGCGAGTTCGCGAAAATCGGCGGCGGTGCGGCCGCCGGTTGAGCCGCGCCGCCCGCGAATCGTATATTCGGGCCGGAGCCGGTGCGGTGCGACGTTTCAGGTCGTGCCGGCGGCTGCAGCCGATGGAACGGCTGCGTGATCTGACCGGCGCCGGGGCCCCTGCCGATGAGCGACCTCCATCACGAATGCGGCCTGGCGGCGGTCTACCACCTCCGCTCGGCCGAAACGAGCCCGCTCTGCCCCGTGCAGGGGCAGGAAGAGGTTTCGCGGCTGGTGCCGCGGATGCTGCTCGACATCCAGAACCGCGGCCAGCTGTCGGCCGGCATGACCGTGTGGAATCCGCGCCGCAGCCAATTGCTCGCCACCTACAAGGAAGTGGGCAGCGTGAGCGAGGTCTTCCGGATGAGCCACCGCGGCAAGTACGACAGCCTGATGGAGCAGCATGCGGGCCGGGCGGCGATCGGCCACGTGCGGTATGCCACCTGCGGCGCCGACGACCGCGGCTACGCGCAGCCGCTTGAGCGGCCGCACATCCAGAAGCGGAAGTGGTTTGCCTTCGGCTTCAACGGCCAGTTGGCCAACTACCCGGAATTGCGGGGGGAGATTCTCGCCGCCGACGACAACCATCTGGCCCGCGACAACGACACCGAAGTGATCATGCACGCCATCGGCCAGGAACTCGCCGGTGAGGCCGATCCGAATCCGGTCGAGCTGCTCGGGGCGATCGCCAAGCGGTTCGACGGGGCGTGGAACATCGCCCTGCTCGATGCCCGGGGGCGGCTGATCGTGGCCCGCGACCCGCTCGGCATCCGCCCGATGGAGTATGCGCATCTCGGTCCGCTGGTGGCGGCGGCCAGCGAAAGCGTCGCCCTGCTCAATCTCGGGTTTCCGACCGAGTCGATCCGGTCGCTCGAACCGGGCACGGCGCTGATCGCCGACGGCGAGACCGTCCGCGTGGAGCGGTTTGCGGAAAGCCGGCGGCGGGCCCACTGCTTTTTCGAATGGGTCTACTTCGCCAACGTGGCCAGCACGATGGACGAGCGGAGCGTCTATCTCACGCGGAAGCGGCTCGGCGAGGAACTGGCCAAGCTGGAGACGATCACGGTTGACGAAGACACCGTCGTCGTGCCGGTGCCCGACACGAGCAAGGCGGCCGCCGACGCGATGGCCTATCAACTCAAGATTCCGTCCGTGGAGGGCCTGATCCGCAACCGCTACACGGGCCGCACCTTCATCGACGGCGCCGCCAGCCGCCGGCAGAAGGCGGAAACGAAATACACCCCGCTCCGCGAGGTGCTGGAGGGGAAGCGGGTGATCCTCGTCGAGGATTCGATCGTCCGCAGCACGACGATGAAGGTGCTCCTCGGGAGGATGCGGTCGCTCGGCCTGGCCCGGGAGATCCACGTGCGGGTCGCCTGTCCACCGATCGTGGCCCCCTGTTTCTACGGGATCGACATGTCCACGATCGACGAGCTCTTCGCCCCCGAGTTTCTCCACGGCGGTCCGCTGACGGCCGAGGCCCAGGCGGCGATGGCGGCGCGACTGGGAGCCGACTCGCTCCGGTATCTGCCGGTGGAATCGGTCGCGCGGTCGATCGGCCTCGACGCGTCGGAACTCTGCGAGGCCTGCATCACGGGCCGCTATCCCACGCCCGCCGGCGAGCGGCTCTACGAAATCGCCCTCAGCCAGACATCCCGCGGCGGCGCCGGCCGCACCTACGAGGCCGTTTCGTCCGGGCGGTGATCCGCGGCCTCGCCGGCCTGCGGCACGGTCGCGGGCGGCTCGATCCGCTCGCAGCCCGCGGGGCGGTCGTTGCGGGCGAGCACGGCCCGCCAGACCGGTTCACCCGCCAGGCGGGTGCGACGCTCGAAGTGCGTGCGATAGTCGAGATCGTGTTCCGCGGGCTTGGCGGGCACCTCCTCCGGTTCCCCATAGAGGCCGGTCGCCCGGGCCGCGGCCATCGCCTCGCGGAAATACTCCTCGACGTCGGTCCAGACGTGCAACTGGCCGCCCACCATGAGTGCCCGTCCTGCGTGGAGCAGGAAGGGCTCGGAGAGCACGCGCCGCTTCCGGTGGCGGGCCTTCCACCACGGGTCGGGGAAGTAGACGTGGACGCCGGCGAGGCAGCGGTCCGGCAGCATGGACCGCATGAAGAAGGTGGCGTCGCCATGGATGATGCGGGCGTTGCGAGCCGCGGCCGCCGCCAGCCTACCGGCGCAGAGGCGGGCGTAGCCGCCGCTGATCTCGACGCCGAGAAAATTGCGGTCCGGCCGCGCCGCCGATGCCGCCGCCAGAAAGAGCCCCTTGCCGCTGCCCACCTCGAGTTCGACCGGTGCGATTGCCGGAAACAGCGACTGCGGCAGGCAGGGAACCGGCAGGCTGTCGAGCGTCAGCAGGGAGGCCGAAAGATCGAGCGACGGATCGGGTTTCTTCGGCGGACGGCGTGGCATGAGCGGGTGACGGGATGGCCGACGGGTGGGGAGAGTCAGCCCGCGCCGCCGGTCGTTTCGCCGGCGGCCTCGAGGAGATAGTCAACCGGGAGTGGCACGCCCTTGATGATCCTGTCCACCACGATGCTGTCGCGAACCAGCCCTTGAAACCGGCAGACGATCATCGCCTTCGGGCGGACGCGAACCCGTTCCACGGCGATCACGAGCCGGTCGCCGGGCACCACGGGCTCGCGAAACCGCACGTCCTCCAGGCCGCCGAAGCCGATCACCTTGGCGTCGAGAAGGTTGTAGCGGTGCGTGTAGTAGCTCGAAAGCTGGGCCGCCGCCTCGCACATCATCACGCCGGGCATCAGCGGCATCACCGGGAAATGGCCGCGGACCCAGAACTCGTCCTTGGTGACGTCCTTGTAGCCCACGCACAGTCCCCGCTCGAGATCCTCGTGGACGATCGCCGTCAGCTGTTCCATCTCGAACCGCTGCATGTTCCAGCGGCGGATCTCGTGGATGTCGGCGACGACCCGGTTGAGGTCGTATTCGCTGGGATGGATGATGTAATCGCGCGGGGCCACGGCGGTCATTCCCTCGATGAACGAGTGGGATGGAGTCTGGGGAGCCCGAACGGCTCAGGTGCGGATGTGCTTCCGCTTGGCTTTCCGGGCCTTGCTGTTGGCGGGCCGGGCGCCGTGGTTCGCCTTCTTGAGGCCGCGGTGCGGCTTGGCCATGGGGGAGGTCTCCTCAAAGAGTGTTCGATCGTTGTCGGGCCACGTTGTACCACGGCCGCTGAAGGCGTTCCACCGGCCGGGCCCGCCGGTGCGGCGTCGGGCGTTTTCAGGACCGCGGCTCGGCGTTCACGGACGGGCGTTCCGCGGCGATCGCCTCGCGCAGGCTGGTGCGGATGATGGCGACGAAACTGGCTCCGAGAAAGCCGATCAGGCCGCCGATCACGGCTGCCGAAACCCCGCCCAAGATCGCGCCCGCGGCCGAGCTCGACACGAGGAAGAAGAGGGCCCCGGCTCCGATGAGGCCGCCGCAGAGGCCACCGATTCCCGCCGAGACCGGCACCAGCAGGCCCAGGCTCGAGCGTTGTTCCAGATGCGTGGGCGCCTGCGTGGGGAGGGCCGACCGCGTAACCGCGGGCCGAAGCCGCGCGAGATCGCGGTCCGTGGCGTCGCGCAACTGCGTGCCGATCGCGTTTCCGGCGACGTGCATCGCGACGCTGGCCAGCAGCACCAGAGCGGCCATCCAGCCCGCCAGGCCGAGCCAGCCGATCGCCGCGCAGGCCACCGCGAGCACGACTGCGAGCCAGGAGTAGGTGACCGGGCGCATCGGAAAGCCTCCAGCGTCCCGATTATAGGCCAGCACCGCTCAAAACCCATGCTCCACCGCCCGCGGCTCGTAGATCGGCAGCAAGCGGTAGTAGACCTCCAGCGTCAGCACCGCCAGCGCCGTGTGCGCGAGGCGGCCGCCGGGGGCCGTTTCGCGGTCGGCGAAGAACCAACTGCCGGCCTCATGCCCGACCGTGCCCTGCGCCGCCACGAGTTGATCGCGGTTTTTTGCGTTCCACTGCGGCCAGAGTTCGTGGTCCCGTTGGAGCAACGCCTGCGAGAGGTAGAAGTTCATGTAGACCGCCTCCGGATTGGGACCGGGGCGGGCGAGGGCCGACAGCCCGCGATCGATCGCCTCCTCGTCCTTCCAGCCGAGGTACATCCGGCAGAGCAGTCCGATCGCCGACGTGCAGGGGGTGTCGTTCGGCCCCTGGTAGCCATACGCTTCGCCCCCCCGCGACTGCACGCGGTCGAGAAACCGCGAGGCGCCGTCGATCGTGGGTGAGGGAACGGCGATGCCCGCCAGCGCGGCGCTTTTGAGCGCGGCGAGCTGCCAGGCGGTCACCGTCGTGTCGCCCGCCTGCCGGGGCAGGTAACGCCAGCCGCCGCCGTATTGGTCCTGCGCCGTCTCGATGAAGCGCACCGCGTCGCGGACGGTCCGTTCGAGCGTGTCGTCGCGGGTCATGCCCAGGGCCTCGGCCAGCGCCAGCGTGGCCGTGCCGTGGCCATACATCATCCCCTCGCAGAGGTCGCCGCCACGGGGCGTCGGCTGCATGCGGCTGATGAGGTAGTAGAGTCCGCGATTGACGGTTTCGCGGTACGGCCCCTGGAGGTGCGTGTGGCCCGCGCCGAGGAACGGCAGCAGCGCGATGCCCGTCGATGCGGTCGTGCTGGTGATGGAGCCGGGGTCGCGGCAGGCGCCATCGCAGCGGCATCCCGCGAGATCGAAACGCCACGAGCCATCGACCGCCTGATGACGCGCCAGCCACGCCAAGCCGCGCTCCACCGCCGCTTCGCTGGCGGGCGAGCCGCCCCGCTCCCGCGCCCCGAGGCCGCGGGCGTCGGGGCGGCGGC
>JBEIQP010000196.1:0-3391 GCA_040376455.1 Planctomycetaceae bacterium
GATCCGCATCGCAAGGAGCGTGTCGTCGAGACCGCTCGTCTGGCGGACGAGGCTTGTCACCATCCGATGGAACTGGCCGAGCATCCGCTCGCCCACCGGCCGCTCGCTCTCGAGCGACTCCTGGTGGCGGCCCGCGTCGTCGAACCAGACGAGCGTCTGCGGGAGATCCACGAAGGCGATCCCGCGCTCGCAGACCACCTGCAGGCCCGGCGGCGGCCGGAAGCCGACCGCCTCCTCCCAGGCCCGCGGCATGTAGTAGCCGCAGCTGATCTGGGCGAGAGGGCCGTCGCCGGTTCGGCCGGTGGCCGAGAAGTCGAGGCTCATCATCCGGTAGTCGTCGGCGTCGGCGCCGACGGCCTCCGCGTGCCGCACGGCGACCACGCTCGTGGGGGCGACGCCGGCCACGTAGTTGCACCAGTCGACGAGTTCCATCAGATCCCGGGCCTCGCTGGCGCGGTCCCGCGCCGGGGCGGGGCCGGAGGCCGCGGAGAGGGGCACGCGGCGGTGGCAGAAGAGCATCCGCGGGGGGCCGAGCCGGGTGGCGATCAGTTCCTTGAGCCGCACCGTGGCGGCGGCATGCCGACGCGGCAACTCCGCCATGAAGGCGATTCCCGACTCCTCAACGCGCCGCCCAAACACGTCGGCCTCAGCCGGATCGAGCGGAAACGAGATGGCCGAGTAGACGGCCTTGCCGTGTTCGCAGGCGGCGAGGATTGGCGTGGCGCCAAACCACTGGTCGGCGAGGTAGAGGATCGCGTCGATGTCGTCGCGGGCGGCGAGTGCCCGAAAGCCGTCAACGGCGGCGGTGGCGAGTTCCTTCGCGGCCCGCTCCGCGCGATGCGACACCTGCTCGCAGACACCTCGCACCTCGAACCGGTCGGCGAGCATCCGCAGGGCGGGAAGGTGTCGGCCTTCCCACTGATCACCCAGGCCGACGATGCCAACGCGGAGCTTCATGAGGCCGCCGGCTCCTCGCTCGCGGCTTCGGCTGCGAGGAGTTCCCGTTCGCGCCGCAGGCCCTTGTCGCCGATGTCCTTCCGGCACCAGGCGCCGGCCCAGCGGATCTCCTTCACGGCGGTGTAGGCCTGCAGTTTGGCTCGGGCGAGCGACGAGCCAAGGGCCGTCACCGCGAGCACGCGGCCGCCATCGGCAACCACCGCGCCGTCTGCCAGGCGCGTGGCCGCGTGAAACACCTGCACGTCGGGAAGACGGCCCGCCGAGTCGAGCCCGCGGATCGGTTGGCCCTTGGAGACGGGGCCAGGGTAGCCCTCACTCGCCATCACCACGCTCACTGCGGCTCCGTCGCGCCACCGAGGGGCCTGGCAGGTTTCGAGCGTGCGATCGACCGTGGCGTCGAGGAGTTCCAGCAGGCTCGATTCCATCCGCAGCAGCAGCGGTTCGCATTCGGGGTCGCCAAAGCGGGCGTTGAACTCGAGCACCTTCGGGCCCTGCGCCGTGAGCATCAAGCCCGCGTAGAGGACTCCTTGAAAGGGCACCTTCGCCCGCCGCATGGCGTGCACGGTTGGTACAAGAATCCGCGCCTCGATCTCGGCCAGGAGCGGTTCGTCGACGAACGGCGTGGGGCAGTAGGCTCCCATGCCGCCGGTGTTTGGGCCCGCGTCGTCGTCGTGGGCGGCCTTGTGGTCCTGAAGCGGCGGGAGCGTGACGATCGTGCGGCCGTCGGTGATCGCCAGCACGCTCACCTCGATGCCGTCGAGCCGCTCTTCGATGAGGATGTTGCCCGAGGCTGCAGCCAGGAGCGGATCGGCCGCGAGGGCGTCCACGGCCGCGAGGGCGGCGGCGCGGTCGTCGCATACGAACACGCCCTTGCCGGCTGCGAGTCCGTCGGCTTTCACCACGACCGGGATGTCCTCGCGGACCTCGATGTATTCCCGGGCCCGTGCGGCCGAGCGAAACTCCCGGAACATCGCGGTCGGCACATCACCACGGTGGAGGATCTGCTTGCAGAACGACTTGCTGCCCTCGATCTGGGCGGCCCGCTTCGTGGGGCCGAAGATCCGCAGGCCGGCGGCGGTGAACTCATCAACGATGCCCGCCACGAGCGGCGCCTCGGGGCCAACCACGGTGAGGTCCACGCCGCGGCGGCGGGCAACGTCGAGCAGCCCGGGAATATCGGTGGCGGCGACGGGCACATTTTCGGCGATCGCAGCCGTGCCTGCGTTGCCGGGGGCCACGAGCACTTCGGCGCCGTCCTGGATGAGTTTCCAGGCCAGTGCGTGTTCGCGTCCGCCACTGCCCACGACGAGTACGCGGCGGGATGCGGGCACGGTCGGGCTCCTTCGGCGGCGGGCTGGGGCGTCGGAATCAGGCGCCCGACGCGGGATCGTGGTTGTACCGAACTTGGTGGCCGTGCAAACCCTCGGCCCGCTCCGCTCCGTTGACTATGCTGACGACTGGGAGAAATGGAGAGGGCTTTCGCCGCCGCAGAACCAAGAAAGCACTTCTTCCGAGGGGGTTTTGGTCGTAATCCGACGTTGACAGTCTCCGGGCTGCAGATACAGTTAAATGGAGTTCGTGAAAAACTTCACGAACTCGCGCAAACGCGGCCGAAACATGCTTTTTACGTGGTCCCGCGTCCCGTTGGCGGTGGTCTGGCCCCGCTGACCGAGGGCGGTGCCGCGCCGAGGTCTCCTATGGCAGACAAGAAGAAGATGTCGGTGGCCGAGATTCTCGCGGCTGCCCGGTCGGCAGACGGCAAGGGCGGAGCACCGCCTTCAGCCCCCCAAGCCGCCGTGGAATCGGAGCCGGCCCAGCCGGCTGTCGAGAAGCCGGCCGCCGAGAAGTTGGCCGCCGACAAGCCAAAACCCGTCGCCAAGCCTGCGGCTGGCGGTGCCCGGCCCAGCACTGCCGACATCCTCGCCATGGCTCGGGCCAAGAAAGAGGCCGGTGGTGAGGCCGCCGCCAAGCCTGCCGCCGCCAAGCCGGCAGCGGCCCCCGCCGCCAAGCCCGCTACCGCCAAGCCCGCCGCAAAACCTGCGGCGGCTGTGGGCGCCGCAAAGACAGGCGTGCAACGGGATACCGCGAGCATCCTGGCCGCCGCTCGAGCAGGGGCGAAGCCTGGGCCGGTGAGCAAGGCCGACGCGCCGACGCGTCCGGCGCCCAAGCCCCGTGAGGCGAAGCCGGCTGAGGAGAAGGTCGCGCCACCGCGGACGGTGGCGACGCTGCCTTCCAAGCCGTTGAAGCCCGCCAAGAAGGGAGAGGAGGCCGAAGACCGCCGTGGCTTCCTTCAGATCGCCCTCGGGTCGGCGATGGCCGTTGGCTTCTCCGCGCTGGCGGTGACAGGCGGCCTGTTCTCGCTTGGCCTGGCTCGGTTCCTGTTCCCCAACGTGCTCGCCGAGCCGCCGAGCAAGTTCAAGGTCGGCTTCAAGGA
>JBEIQP010000043.1:0-22177 GCA_040376455.1 Planctomycetaceae bacterium
CTCGCGATCCACGCGCCGCCGCTCCCGGTCGTGGCGGTGCCGACCACGGCCGGCACCGGCGCCGAGGCGACCCGCAACGCCGTGATCTCCTGTCCGCGGCGCGGCTTCAAGAAAAGCATGCGCAGCCCGCTGATGGTGCCGCGCGTCGCCGTGGTCGATCCCGAACTGACCGTGTCGTGCGACCGGGCGACGACGGTCGCCTCGGGGCTCGATTGCGTCACGCAGTTGATCGAGTCGTTCGTCTGCCGATTCGCACGGCCCCTGCCGCGGGCGCTCGTCTTCGACGCCCTGCCCCGGGCCCTCGCCGCCCTGCCGATCGCGGTCGAAGATCCGTCCAACCTCGCCGCCCGCGGCGCACTGAGCCATGCGGCCCTGGTTTCCGGGATGGCGCTGGCCAACTCGGGGCTGGGCGTGGCCCACGGCGTTGCGGCCGCCCTCGGCGTGGAGTGCGGCACCGCCCACGGCGTCGCCTGCGCGGCAATGCTGCCCGTGGCGATGCGGGTGAACCGCGATGCCTCCCGCGCCGATTTCGCGCAGCTCGAACGGGCCGTGAGCGGCGGGGGTTCGGCCTCCGACGTGGAGGCCGCCGCGGCCTTCGTACACCGGATCGAGGCGCTCTGCGACCGGCTCGGCGCTCCGCGCCGGCTCCGCGATCTCGGGCTGCAGCGCGACCGGCTCGGCTGGCTCGCCGAGCACTCGGGCGGGGCGAGCATGCGCGGCAACCCGGTGGCTCTCGACCCGGGCCGACTGCTCGCGATCCTGACGGAGGCCTACTGACGGGCCGGGGCGCGCACCGCGCGGCCGTGCAGACTGTTCCACAGTCTGCCATCGACCGATCGTCAGCGTCGTCCCCAGTTGGCCTTGGCCGCCTCGGCCGCGCCGACGATCAGCGGATCCTGAAGCAGCGGCTCGAGCAGGGAGGTGTCTTCCCCTGCGGCGCGGGCCTTGGCCCACGCCGACCGCGCCGCCTGCAGATCCATCCTCGGCCTGGCGAGCTGCCGCGCGCCGACATAGAGGTGGTTCACCGGCCGGCCATCGGCCGCGAACCGGGCGTTCACGATCGCCTGGACGATCGGCTCGGGGATCTTCTCGTGCGGCACCCGGCTGTTCCGGCCGGCGTGCCGGTAGACGAACTGCTGCGGCGTCACTTCGATCACCGAGATGCGCACGTCGCCCACCTCGAGGTCGCGGGCCTGACCGAAGTTCTGGAGCGCCAGTTTCCGCTGCCCGACGTATTCTTCGGCGAGATCGGCGAACTGGCGCCAGCCAGCCACCCGGCGCTCGAGGGCGGAATCGCCGGCCGCCAGCTTCCGCGCCGCATCCAACTCCTTCCGCGCGGCGGCGAAGTCGTTCCGCTGAATCTCGGAGAGCGCGGTCCGCAGCAGCAGGACGATCTTGTTCGCGGCCTTGCCCGCCGCCGGCGGCGCCGGCGCCCGCGGCGGGTCGAACGGCACCGGCTCCGCGGTGGCGGCCGGCTGCTCGGGAGCGGTGGGAGGCGGTTCTTCGATCGGCGGGTAGGCCTCCGAGGCGGCCGATTCCGGCTCCGCAACCGGCGGGAACTGGTCGGCCTCGGGCGGAAACACGTCCGGCGCCGGGGTCCGTAAGGCGATGCGGTCCGAGGCGCGGTCGCCGCCCTCCGGCGGCGCCGGCGGCGTCACGACCGCGCCGGTGAGCGGCGGCGTGGTGGTCGGTTCGGGCCGCTCCTGGACCAACGCCTCCGCCCGATCCTCCGCCACGATCGGGAGGGGCGGTGCGGGATCGCTCGCGGGGCGGCGGGGCCAGACCACATAGGCGGCGATTCCCGCCACAGCCAAGCAGAGCAACGAGAGCGTCGCCGGCAGCGCGGAGACCGGCGGCCGTCTCCGACCGCCAGTCAGCCGCGGTTGGAAGTCGATCAATTCCGCCGGTCCCTCGGCGCCGGCGGCCCCGGCGGGAGCCGGTGTGGGCGGCGGCGCCGCGAGCGGAGAAACCGGAGCCTGACCCGCCGGCGCGAACGGCGTGCCGGTCGAATCATCGGCGCCCCAGTCGGTGGCGGACGCCGCCGACACCTTCGAGAGCAGTTCGTCGCGGCTCTCTTCGACCCGGCGGATGATCGCATCCCGCGCCACCTCCAACGAACCGGGATCGATGCCGCGCAGCATCTTCAGCCGCTTGTCCGCCGCCCGCGCGATCGCGACCGGGCTGGTCTCCTCCGGAGGGATATCGAGCACCCGCCACGGGTTGGCCAACTCCACGGCGTCGATGCCGAGCCATTCCCGGCAGGGATCAGTGCGGCTGTCGTGAGACATGGGCGGGAGCGCAACGGCGGGGATTGACGCGCGTCAACGGCGGCTCAGCGAAGTGTAGCAGAGGAGACGTCAGACCGTCTCCACACCGTCATCTCCGCGATCGTGTGCTGATGCTTGCGGGCCGTCTCGCGGATCACGAACGGGACATCCCGTCGATCGACCAGCGTGAACGTCGCGGCCAACGCCCTGGTCAGGCCATCGAACGTGGTGAACGGCTCCCCGCGCTCCCGCCGTCCTCCGAGCCACTTCGCCTTTGGCGTGTATTCCTCGAGCCAGGTGTAGGGCGACGTGATGACGAGCAGCCCACCCGGATTGATTCGCCGGCCAATCTCGTCGAGAAACAGCGCGGGGGCATACAGCCGGTCGATGAGGTTGCCGGCGAACACGAGGTCGTAGTCGGCATGCAGCGGCTTGAGGTTGCAGGCGTCGCCCTGCATGAACAGCACCCGCGAGCCGACGTCGGCGAGTCCGAGCCGCTCGAGCGAGATCGACCGCGAGACGGTCAGTTCCCCCTCGGTCGGGATCTCGTACAGCACCTCGTCCCCCTCCTGGAGCCGCACGCCCGACTGGATGAAGCGGGCCGAAAAGTCGATGCCGTCGACGTGGGCGAAGTGGCGGGCGAACTCGAACGCCGAGCGGCCCACCGAGCACCCGATGTCGAGGCACCGGCGCCGGCGGTCGGCGGCCACGTGCGGCATCGTCGCCTCGACGCAGGCCCGGGGAAAATTGGGGACGCCCAGCGGCGAGCCGGTGCGTCCGCCGCCGGCCACGTCGCCGTAATGAAAATCCAGGTACTGCGTCACGAGCTGATCGGTCTCGTAGAGCCGCGAGCCTGCCGTGGTCGCCTCGCTGCCCGGCTCCTCGATGATCGTGCGGAATCCGGCATGCTGGAAGAAGTGCCGCCGGAAGGCATATCGGGCGCTGCCCAGCGCCTCGTTGCCGGTCGAGATCCACGACCCGCCCTTGATGAGGTTGTGCCGGCCATCGAATGTCGGCACGGAAAAGTCGTCGTAGAGCGGATGAATCTCGAAGCCCTTGAAGGGCATGATGGGAGTCCGCGTCCACTGCCACACGTTGCCGACGATGTCGCAGAACTCTCCCTGCGGAAACGCATCGACCGGACAGCTCGACGCGAAGTGCTCCAGGTTGACGTTGCCGGGGGCCGTTTCCCAGGTCGGCTGGTCGCCGGCCACCTGGCTCCGCAGCGCATGCCAGTGGGCCTCGGTCGGCAGCAGCACGTTCTCGCCGGTCCGCGCCCGCAGCCAGTTGCAGTAGGCCTGCGCCTCCAGGCAATTCACCTCCACCGGCCAGTCGAGCGGCAGCGGAACCTCGTCGAGGAGGTTGCGTTGGAGCGTGACCCCGTCGCGGACGCACCAGAACTTCGGGTGCTCCGCCCGCGTGTAGTGCAGCCAGCCGCGGCCTTCCTCCGTCCACCACGCATCCTCGCGGTAGCCGCCGTCGGCCACGAACTCCGCGAACTCGGCGTTCGAGACGAGCCGCTTGCCCGCCCGAAATGCCGGCAGCGCGACCTCCTCGGTGCCGTATTCGTTGTCCCAGCCGTAGGTGCGGTCGGCGGACGACTTGCCGAGCCGCACCGTTTGCGACCCGACCGGCAGCCACTCGTTCCCGGGCGCGGGGCCGCTCCGCGGACAGGCGGCCCAGAGCCGCCGTTCCTCCGCCGACAGTGCGTCGCCGCGCCGCAGTTCGTCGAGCGGCATCTGCCGCATGATCACCGACGACGTTTCCAGGTGAATCCGCTCGTGCTCGATGCCCATGAGGATGATCCATGCCGGCGAATCCCAGCGGATGGGAAGTTCCAGCGGCATCGTCTGGATGAACTCGTCCACCAGGTCGCGGACGGCCGCCCGGTAGCGACGGACCGCCGCCACGGAGGGCCAGTCATAGTGGGCCTTGTTGAGGTCGTCCCACGACATCTCGTCCACGCCCACCGCCATCATCGCCTCGAGATGGGGGTCGATCCGCGCCGGGATGTATCGGCCGGCGGTCAGCTTGTTGACGTAGAAGACCGCCGGGTGCGCGAAGTAGAAGATCAGCGGATGGCGGAGTGGCTCGTGGCGCTCGTAATAGGAGGCGTCGTCGCGGATCAGGTCGAAGAGGCGGTCGTAGAGCGCGCAGGTCTGGTGGAAGTACCGCCGCAGTTCCGCCCGCTTCGCGGCGGTCGGATCGGCGGCGGTCGGATCGGCGGCGAGCAGCACCGTGCGGGTGGGGACCAGGGGCGCGGCCAACGCCGCGAACCGGTCCGGTGCGGCGTGACTGGCGGCGCGGGTGGCGGTCGGTTGCATCGACGGATCTCGGGGGAACAAAACCCTCGGCCCGCCGACGGCGGGCCCGAAACTCAGGCGTTGGCCATCGTAGCACCCGCCCGCAGCCCTTCCAGCAACCGGCGGGGAATCGGCGCGCACGCCCCGAGCAGGGCCCCCACGACCGCCGCCCGATGGCAGCTGTCTCCTCCGCAGAGGGCGTTGGCGCGGACGCCCGCCGCAAAGTCGTCCGCATGCCGCCACGCGAGATAGAGCGCGGCCGGGAAAGCGTCGGCGATGTAGCAGGCCGGGCTCAGGACCCCGCCGACGACCGCGCGGTCCGGACAGACGGCGGGGCCGGCGGCGCGTCGCGCCTCCCACCCGCGGACCTTCGCGGCGGAGATCCAGTCGGCCGCCTCGTCGAGGATCGCCTCGCGGAGATCGCGGCTCGCGGCCGGACGGTCATCGCGGGTCACGCGGACGAGGATGCGTGTCAGCGCGTCGGCCGCGGCCAGGACGTCGTCGTCCTTGTGGGTCAGCGACACGTGCAGCCGCACGATCCGACGCAGGTCGGGGTGCCGCGGCCCGAGTCCCGCCACGATCGCCGGCACCGGCACGAGCCCGCCGATGTGGATGTCGCGAACGCCACAGCTGATCGGCTTGCGGCCCGCGGCCAGGTTCGTGAAGAAATGGCGGTGGTACTCCTCGACGTAGGTGTCGCGGTGCCGGCCGGGCTCGAGCATGAAGGCGACGTAGCGGTCGAGCCATTTCTCGGGATCGTAGTCGCGGTCGCGGCGGAGCAGCGCGAACAGTTCGATGGCGAGCAGCGAGTTGAGCGTGTTGTCGCCGGCGGCGAGGAACTGGTGGTAGTGGATGCCGCGCCGGCCCCAGAAGGCCGCCTGGTCGCGGAGGATGTCAAACGCCGCAGCCGGGGGCGTCCACTGCGAACGCCAGAGGATGCTGTCGGGGTGGGGGTTGCGCGGCGCGCAGTAGCCCAGCGCCTCCGGGGCCACGGTCAGGCCGGGGTAGTCGCGGTCGATGGCGGGCTGGTCGTAGTACCAGTGGGCCGGCATCGCGACCGCGTCGGCGACGAGCGCGCCGCACCACGCTTCGCGGCTGGTGTCGGCTCGGAACGGGTCGGCGTCGGGCGGCGTGGTCACGGTGCGGGGATCCTTTCCAGGAAGCGGCGGACCCGCGGCTCGGTGCATCCCGCGAACAGCTCCGCAGCGGGGCCGTGCGCGACTGCCCGGCCGTCGGCGATGAAGGCAATCTCGTCGGCCACCCGGCGGGCGAAGCCCATTTCGTGCGTGACGAGAATGAACTGCGTGCCCGCCTCGCGGAGCTCGCCGATCATGTCCAGCACCTCGGCCGACATCTCCGGATCGAGGGCCGAGGTGGGCTCGTCGAGGAACAGCCGCCGGGGCTGCACCACGAGGGCGCGGAGGATCGCGATCCGCTGCTTCTGCCCGCCGGAGAGTTCGGCCGGCCGCTTGTGGGCGTGGGCCTCGAGGCGAAACCGGGCCAACGGCCCGCGCACCCGCTCCGCCGCCTCAGCGGGCGTGAGGCCGTGCACGTGGACGAGCGGGAGCAGCAGGTTTTCCATGGCCGTGAGATGCGGAAACAGGTTGTATGCCTGAAAAACCGTGCCGACGGTCCGCCGGTAACCGCGCAGCCCCGCTTCGTCGCGGGGCAGCGGCACTCCGTCGAAGGCGACGCTCCCCGCCGCCGGCACGTCGAGTCCGGCGAGAATCCGCAGCAGCGTCGATTTCCCGCCGCCCGACGGGCCGACGAGCACCAGGGCGCGAATGTCCCCCGTGACGAGTTCCAGGTGGTCGAGGACGGTGGCCGTGCCGCCGGGCCGTCCCGGATCCGGAAACCGCTGCACGAGGCCGTGGATGACGAGCTTCATGCCGCCTCGTACTTGAAGCGTCGCTCCAGCCACCGCGACAGGGCCGACAGCGGCAGCGTGAGGGCGAGGTAGCCGATGGCCAGGGGCAGGTAGCTCTCGAGCGTCGAGTAGGTGAAGGAATTCACCTCCTGCGCGTTGAGCGTGAACTCGGAAATCGCGATCACCGAGAGGAGCGACGAATCCTTGATCAGGGAGACGAGCTGGCCAGCGACCGACGGCAGCACGATGCGCACCGCCTGCGGCAGGACCACCAGCCGCAGCGACTGCCAGGGCGTGAGTCCGATCGACCGGGCGCTGTCGATCTGGGCCCGCGGGATCGCGTCGAGGCCACCGCGGAAGATTTCCGCCATGTAGGCGCCGCTGAAGAGCGCCAGCACGAGCACCCCGACGACGTACCGGTCCTCCAGGCGCACCGCCGCGGCCACGACGTAGAACCCGATCAGGAGCTGCACGAGCAGCGGCGTGCCCCGAATCAGCTCCACGTAGACGCGGGCGGCGGCCGCGGCGAGCGCGGACCGCGACCGGAGCATCAACGCCGCGACCGCACCGATCGCGATGCTCGCGAGCAACGCGGCGAGGCTCACGCCCACGGTCGTGAGCCAGCCCTGGAGGAACTTCCACCGGTATTCCCACACGCCGGCCCAGTTCCAGGCGTAATCCACCCGCGCGAAGGCGAGGGCGACGCCGGCGACGAGGAGGGCCACGACGACGGTGTGAGCGAGCCAACGGGGCATGGCGTGTCCGCGGCGGGCAGGTCAGAGCCGGCAGTTCGCGATCTGGGTCTCGATCACGGCCGAGGCGCCGATCGCCTCCAGCCGCTCCATGATGGCGTGGGCCTCGCCCCGCCGCACCATCGCCCGCACGGCGCACCACTCGCTGTCCTCGAGCGCCATGACCGTGGGCGAGTTGAAGCCCGGGGTGATCGTCTCCGCCTCCGCGAGCCGCGCCCGCGGCACGTTGTATTCGAGCAGCGACCAGCTCCGGGCGATCACGATTCCCTCGAGCCGGCGGACGATCCGGTCGGCGAGCGCGGGGTCGGGGATCCGGTGGTTCTGCACGAGCACGGTCTCGTAGCGGCCGATCTCCGCCAGGACGCGCAGTCGGTTGGCGGCGAGCGTGCTGCCCGTCTCGACGAGATCGACGATCGCGTCGGCCACCCCCAGCGCGATCATCACCTCCACGCTGCCGGAAAGCTCCACGAAGTGGGCATCCACGCCCCGCTCCGCGAGCCAGCGCCGGGTGATTCGCGGAAAGCTCGTGGCGATCCGCCGCCCGGCGAGTTGCCGGGGGTCGGTGACCGGCGCGTCGTCCGCCACGCACATCGCCAGGCGGCAGGAGCCGACTCCCAAGTCGAGCCGGTGGATCAGGTCGGCCCCGCTCTCCGCCACCAGATCGGCCCCGGTGATCCCGAGGTCGATCGCCCCTTCGGCCGTCAGCACGGGGATGTCGTCGGTCCGCAGGAAGGTCACCTCGACCGGCATGTCCTTGCAGCGGGCGAACAGGCTCCGCTCCGACCGCCGGAAGGCGAGGCCGGCATCGGCGAGCAGCTGCGCCGAGAGCTCCGACAGCCGCCCCTTGCTCGGCACCCCGATCCGCAACAGTTTCTCGTGTTTCTGATCGCTCACGTCGTTCCTTCCGTCGCTCACTCGTTCCGCGGTGCCGGGGCCCGCGCCCGGGCCGCCTTCTCCTCGAGGCCCGACACGCCGAACCGGCGGGCCAACTCGTCCTCCACCCGGGCCAGGGGAACATCGCGGCAGGCGAGCAGCACCAGCATGTGGTAGACGAGGTCGGCCGCCTCGGCGACGACCCGCTCGTCGCTCTCGGCGGCGGCGGCTCGGACGAGTTCGCCGGCCTCCTCGGTCACCTTCGCCGCGATGGCCGGCACCCCGCCCGCCAGCAGTCGGCTGGTGTAGGATCGGTCCACGGCGCCGCCCTTGCGCGACACCACCACGCGTTCGAGCGATTCGATGACGTCACCGCCCCGTCGCACCGATGGCTGAAGATCCGACACGACTCGCACCGCCTTTGGAGGCCGCTCCCGCCGACCGGCCGAATGCGCTCCGGCCGCCGCCTGCGGGGCCTTCAACTCTAGCACGCGCCAGCCGCGACTCGGCCGGGGCCGCGCCGGCCCCGGAAAACGCCCCCCTGGCCGCGGGCGGGCCGCCGGTCCTGGGGGACGACTGCTGGTTCCTCTCGGGCCCCACCGCTTCCGGAAAATCGGCACTGGCGGTGGAACTGGCCGGCAGGCTCGGCGCCGAGATCGTGAGCGTCGATTCGATGGCGGTCTATCGCGGGCTCGACGTCGGCACCGCCAAACCGTCGCCGGAACAGCGGCACCGCGTTCCCCACCATCTGGTCGATGTCGTCGCTCCCGCCGAGTCGTACAACGTCGCCCGCTGGCTTGCCGACGCGGCCGACATCGTGGCCGACTGCCGCAACCGCGGCACGCCGATGCTCTTCGTGGGCGGCACGCCCCTCTACCTGCGGGCGCTGCGCGACGGCCTCGCGCCGCTCCCCGGCGAGGCTCCCGATCTCCGCCGGCGGCTGGCGGCGGAGGCGGCCGCGGGGGGGCTCGCCGCCCTGCACGCGAGACTGGCCGCGCTCGACCCGGTGTCGGCGGCCCGGATCCATGCCCACGACGCCAAGCGGATCATCCGCGCCCTCGAGGTGATCGAGGTGACGGGCCGACCGCGCTCCGCGGCCTTCGCCCCCGCCCCGCACCCCATCTTCGAGCGGCAGATGATGATCCTCGACCTGCCCCGGGCGGTGCTCTACGACCGCATCGACCGGCGTGTGGAGCGGATGTTCGCCGAGGGCCTTGTCGATGAGACTGAGGCCGCGCTCGCCGGGACCGGCGGGATCGGCCCCACGGCGGGCCATGCGGCCGGCTACGCCGAGGCCATCGACCTGCTCGCCGGCCGGATCGACCTCGCGGAGGCGATTCGCCGCACGCAGCGGCGGACGCGGCAGTTGGCCAAGCGGCAGCTCACCTGGCTGCGGAGCTTTCCGCACGCCGTCTGGATCGCCGCCTGAACGCGGCCGCGGCCGGCTTCACGATCGACCGGCACCGCTCCACCCGCCCCGCAATCTGCTAGCACCGGACGTGCTAGCACCGGATGTTGTGGTCCGCCGCCCACGCCGACCACAAAATCGAAAAAATCCTTGTTTTGCCGTTGACGGTGGGTACCTTCGCCGCCGTCGCGACCCGCGACCCGGTTTCCCATGGATGGGAGCCGGCAGGATTCGACACGGCACTCGTCAGGAGGACTCATGGCCGCCAAGCCCCTCATCGGCATCAATACGGACTACCGCTCCACCCGCAAGGAGCACGCCGCCCTCTCGTTCGTCGCGGCCGGCTACTTCGACGGCATCACCGCCTCCGGCGGCATCCCGGTCATCCTCCCCCCGCTCGCCGACGAGGATGACGTCGTGCGGCTCCTCGACCTGCTCGACGGCGTGGTGCTCGTGGGAGGCGCCGACCTGGATCCCCGTCGCGACGGCTACATGCCGCACCCCTCCGTGCGGCCGATGGACGCCCGCCGCGAGGACTTCGACCGCCTGCTCGCCAAGCACCTCTGCGCCCGGCACATGCCGGTGCTCGCGATCGGCAGCGGGATGCAGCTGCTCAACCTCACCGAGGGGGGCACGCTGTTCCTCCACATCCCCGAGGATCTCCCCAAGGCGATCCCGCACAAGGATCCGACCGATCTGGCCCACCGCCATTCCCTCGTCGTCGAGCCGGGCTCGATCATGGAGCGCGTCTACGGCGACGGCGAAATCCGCGTCAACAGCATGCACCACATGGCGATCGACGACGTCGCGGCAAGCTTCAAGGTCACGGCGCGGGCGCCGGACGGCGTGATCGAGGCGATCGAGAGCGCCGTCGAGAACTGGACCGCCATCGGCGTCCAGTTCCACCCGGAGGCGGAGACGGCCTCGGCCCTCGATGTGAAGATCTTCGAGGAGTTCGTGATCGGCATCACCGGCGAGGTGCCGGAAATGCGGCTCGTGGCCTGACGGCCCGGCGGCCCGGCGCCTCGGGCGTGGTCACGCGGGCCGCGTGACCAGATACAGGTCGATCTCCGGCCCGTCGGTCGCACCACGCGGCCGGCGGGCCGGCTTCTTGACCACGCCGAGGCCCGCGGCCCGCGCGGCCGGCTCGAACTGCGCCGCCTTCGCCCGCCCGGGATCGGCCACGATGCCGATCCCGTCCGGCGCGAGCGTCCGCGCGACGACGGCGGCGAGCGCCTCCGCGTGGTGCTTTTCGTAGAGCACGTCGGCCGCCACCACGCGATCGAAGGTGCCGAGGTCGGCGGGCAGGTTGCGCCAGTCGAGCAGCAGCGTGCGCAGGCCTGGGGCGCCGTTGGCGTCGGCGTTGAAGCGGACCCCCTCCAGGGCATCCTCCTCGTAGTCCGAGGCGGTCGCCGCAAAGCCGCGCCGGGCGGCGACGATCGCCGGGAGCCCGATCCCGCAGCCGAGTTCCAGCAGGGTGCGGCCTTCGCCGGCGGCGGAACACAGCTCTTCCGCGAGCACGATCGCCGACTCCCAGACGTTGGCCCAGTAGGGGATGCGCTCGTCCCGCTCGAAGGCGGCGATGTCGATCAGCGCCTCGAGGTCGGGCGGCTGCCAGATCCGAAACGGCTCGCCGCAGACGTCGATCACCCGCTCCACCGGTGCAAACCGCTCGTATCCCATGAACGCTCCGAATCTGGCGGCCGCCCCTCCCAGCCGTCACATCCGGCAGGGCGTGGACCGAATCTTCGGCCTCGGGGCGTCGCGTGGAACCTTGCCGTGTGCCACGATTGTAGGGACTCCCGCTCCGGCGCCCCCTCCCCCGGTCCTTCGCCATGCTCACCGACTACGACTTCCACCTCTTCGGCGAGGGCCGCCACTGGAAAAGCTACGAGAAACTGGGCGCGCAACTGCACGCGCACGACGGCGTGGCCGGCGTGAACTTCGCCGTCTGGGCCCCCAACGCCGAGGGCGTCAGCGTCGTCGGCGATTTCAACGGCTGGGACGGCCGGGCCCACCGGATGCACAAACGGATCCCCTCGGGCATCTGGGAACTGTTCGTGCCTGGGCTCGGGCCGGGCACGCTTTACAAGTACCGCGTCCACGCCGACGGCACGGCCAGCGACCGGTCGGATCCCTACGGGTTCGGCGCGGAGGTGCCGCCGCGGACCGCCTCGGTCGTCACCGACCTGGAGGCCCATCGCTGGCAGGATGCCGAATGGCTCGCCACCCGGGCCGCCCGCAATGCGCTCGCGGCGCCGCTGTCGATCTACGAGATGCACCTGGGGAGCTGGCGGCGGCCCGGCGATGATCCGCACCGCTGGCTCTCCTACGCCGATCTGGAGCGGGAACTGGTGCCCTACGTGGTGGAGATGGGCTTCACGCACGTCGAGTTCCTGCCCCCCACCGAGCACCCCCTCTCCGCGAGCTGGGGCTACCAGACGATCGGCCTGTTCGCGGCCACCAGCCGGTTCGGCCCGCCGCAGGCGTTGATGTCGTTGATCGACGCGCTGCACCGCGCCGGCGTCGGCGTGATCGTGGACTGGGTGCCGGCCCACTTTCCCAAGGACGGCCACGGCCTGCGCCGGTTCGACGGCACCGCGCTCTACGAGCACGACGACGCCCGCAAGGGCGAACACCCCGACTGGGGCACGCTGATCTTCAACTACGGCCGCAACGAGGTGGCCAACTACCTCGTGTCGAGCGCCCTGTTCTGGCTCGATCGCTACCACGTCGACGGCCTCCGCGTCGATGCCGTGGCCTCGATGCTCTACCTCGACTACAGCCGCAAGGAGGGGGAATGGGTGCCCAACTGCTTCGGCGGCCGGGAGAACCTCGAGGCGATCGACTTCCTCAAGACGTTCAACGTGCAGGTCCACGAGACCTTTCCCGGCACGCTCACGATCGCCGAGGAATCGACCGCCTGGGCGGGCGTGTCGCGGCCCACCTACGTGGGCGGCCTCGGCTTCAGCCTCAAGTGGAACATGGGCTGGATGAACGACACGCTCCGCTACATGCGGCACGACCCCGTGCATCGCAAGTATCACCATGACGAGCTGACCTTCAGCCTCATCTACGCGTTTCACGAGAATTTCGTCCTCCCGCTCTCGCACGACGAGGTGGTGCACGGCAAGGGATCGCTGCTCGACCAGATGCCGGGTGATCCCTGGCGGAAGTTCGCGAACCTCCGGCTCCTCTACGCCTACATGTGGTGCCATCCGGGCAAGAAGCTGCTCTTCATGGGAGGCGAGTTCGGGCAGTGGCAGGAGTGGAACTTCGACGAGAGCCTGCAGTGGCACCTCTGCACATTCGACACGCACCGCGGCCTGGCGAAGGCGGTGGCCGACTTGAACGGGCTCGTGCGGCGGGAGCGGGCCCTGCACGAGCTCGACTTCGACGGCCGGGGCTTCGAGTGGATCGACTGCCACAACTGGCAGGACAGCGTGCTCGCGTTCGTCCGCCGGGCCGCCGATCCGGACGACTTCCTGATCGTCTGCTGCAACTTCACCCCGGTGCCCAGGCGGGGCTACCGGATCGGCGTGCCGCACGCGGGAATCTACGACGAGGTCTTCAACAGCGACTCCGCCTGGTATGGCGGCAGCAACCAGGGCAACGCGGGCGCCATCGAGGCCGCCGCGGTTCCGCACCACGGCCGCGATCATTCGCTCTCGCTGTCGCTCCCGCCGCTGGCCGCGGTCGTGCTCAAGCCCCGCCGCCCGGCCTGATGCGGCCGTCTGTCAGCGCGGCTCCCGCTTCCACTCCAGGTCGTAGCGATTCTCGAGATTCTCGGCCCAGGCGCCGACGGCCTTCGATGTCTCGCGCTGCGCGACCATCGCCAGCCGCCGCTGGTCGTTCCGCTCCTCGACGAACCGCTCCCGCAGTTTCTCGACCGCCGGCTCGAGCGACACCGACCGGATCGCGTAGCAGACGGTGCGCGGCTCGTTGAAGGCGACGGTGGTCTGCCCCGGCTGGAGCCCAAACACCGCCTGCATGAACTCCTCGCCCGGCATCGACAGCCCCTCCGGCTGCGAGAGCGACGGGGCCGTGCCGAACGGCACGGTGCCCTGCGTGAGCCAGGAGAAGGGACCGACCGTCGCGGCCTTCAGGCCGCCGGCGGCCGCAGCCGCGGCCTCCAGCGTCTGCTTCGAGGCGTCGGCCTGGCGGGCGATCGCCTCCGCCTTCGCGCGGGCCAGGCTCCGGGCCTCGACGATCCGCCAGGCGTGCTCCACGTCCTTCCGCGCGACGTCGAAGGTGGGCACGAACTCCGGCTGATCCTCGGTCTTCCAGGAAATGTATCGGTTGCCCTCCGGATCGCGCGACGTCACGGGCCGCAGCGACGGCGCCCCGCTCGCGAAGATCATGTCGAGCCAGCGCTGCTGCCTGATGCCGAACCGGCTGGACCGGTCCGCCACGAGCTCGAAACTGCCGCCGATCGGCCCGGACGCGATCGCGCCCTCCGCGGTGAGGAGTTCCGAACGGCCCGCCTCGAGCCCCTGCAGCTTCGCGATCTTGTCCACGTCGGGCGGGGTGGGGGCGGCCACGCCGCGATCCTTGTGCCGCGCCTGCCACAGGGCCACGTCCTGCGCGTAGCGGCTCATGTCGCCGGCCACGGCGGTGAACACCGCGTCGATCCGCTCTTCGGCCGCCTCGCCGGCGAGCCGCTTGCGGATGTCGTCCTTCACCTTCTCGAGCGGCTCGAAGTCGGCGGTGGCAGCCGGCTCCGTGGCGACCTTGTCCTTGGCGGCCTTGTCCGCGTCGGCGGTGGCGACCGGCGGCGTCTCTGCCGGCGGTTCAGCAGACGGCTTCGCCTCCGCCGCAGCCGGCGGCGAGGCCGCGGGCTCGGACTGGGGCTGCTTGAAGGCCACCGGCGTGAAACGGCTTCCGCCCGCCGCGGCCCCGCTCGGCGCGGGTGTCGCTGCCTCGGGCTTCTTGTCCGCGTCGGCCGCGGGCGGCTCCGGCGCGGGATCGGCCGCCGGCGTCGCCCCGGCGTCGGCCGGCGTCGCCTCGCCGTCGGCCTTGGCTTCAGACGTGCCGTCGGCCTTGGCTTCGGACTTGCTCGCCTCCGGCTTCGATTCCTCGGCCCGCTTCGCGCGGAAGAGCGACGTCTTGTTCTTCTCGTAGAAGGCCGCGATCTGTTCGTCGGTGACGTTCTTGGCCGCCTCGGCCTCGAACGCCTCCCGCTTCGCGACGAGATACTCGAACTTCGCGCGATGCGGCTCCTTGAACCCGGGCTCCGGGCTCCGGGCCGCGGGCAGGTCCTCCTTGTAGCGTTCGAAGAAGGCCTTCAGCGTCGCCTCGGACGGCGCCGCGACTTCGCCGGCGAGCGACTCGGCCACGACCGGCACCACCTCGACGGTCGCCGCCTGTTCGAGCCGCCGAAAATAATCCCACCGCCAGCCCGGCGGATCGCCGGAGAAGCCCGACTGAAACAGCACCTGCATGCCCTGGGCGGCGAGCGCCGTCCGCAGCGCCTCGAACAGGTCGTGCTGGCTCACCCCCATCGGTCCGAGCCGGAGCCGCGAGATGATCTCGTCGAACTGGTCCTGACGGACGAGGTTGTTGGTGAACTGGCCCAGGAAATCGTTGATCGCCGCATCGCTGACGACGATCCCGTTGGCGGCCGCCTCCCGCGCCAGCAGCGTGGATCGCACCACCGAACGCTCGTCGTCCGGGAGGAAATTCATCCGCGAGGGATCGCCGCCCGCCGCGGCCAGCGACTCGGCCAGAAACCGGTTCACCACCGACCGCATGGCGACCGCCCGCTCCATGCCGCTCTGCCGGAATTCGCCCCCCTTCCAGGAGACGACCACCGGATCGCCGCCCCCGCCGCCGCCCCCGCCGCCCATCTGCAAAAACGGGGGCAGGACGAAAAACGCGATCATGGCCATGATGGCCAGCGCGGCCAGGGCGATCCGCTGATTTCTGCGAAAAAGGTCGAATGAGCCGGCCATGGCACCGCCTGTGGGCTGGAGGGCTGCCGATTCCCGGTCGGCAAGCCTCCGAGACTTGACAAGGGAAGAGAGGGCAGGGTAACGCTGTCTGACTCGCGACAGGCCGCAGATTGTAGCGCTGGCCCTGTCGGCGCCAATCCCAACGCCCGGCCTCGCCACGCGATCATCACCATGGCAAAAAAAGCTTCCGCGACGCGACGCCGCAGTCAAACGACGGCCTCCTCGGCCGGAAAACGGCCCGCCGGCGACTACGAACTGGTCATCGTCGAGAGCCCGGCGAAGGCCAAGACGATCGAAAAATACCTCGGGCCGGGGTTCGTGGTGAAGGCCTCCATCGGGCACATCCGGGATCTGCCCAGCAAGGCCCCCAAGGGGTCGAAGCAGCCCGTTCCGGGCGTGGACTTGGACCACGATTTCGCCCCCACCTACGAGATTGACCGCGACAAGTCGAAGACGGTTTCCGAGCTCCGCCAGCTTGCCAAGGGGGCCAGCGAGGTCTGGTTCGCGACCGACTTGGATCGCGAAGGGGAGGCGATCGCCTGGCACCTCACGCAGGTGCTGGGGGTCGATCCGACCCGGGCCAAGCGGGTGACCTTCGACGCGATCACGAAGTCGGAGGTGCAGCGGGCCTTTGCCGAGCCCCGCGTGATCAACATGCCCCGCGTCGAGGCCCAGCAAGCCCGCCGCATCGTCGATCGGATCGTCGGCTACCAGGTCTCCCCGATCCTCTGGAAGAAGGTGGCCGGCGGCTTGAGCGCGGGCCGGGTGCAGAGCGTCGCCACGCGAATCGTCGTGGAGCGGGAACAGGAGATCCGGGCCTTCACGCCGGCCGAGTCGTGGGAGGTCACCGCCGCGCTGACGTTCGACGTGGCGAAGTCGGCGGCGCTCCACGGGGACTGGACGACCTTCATGGCCCGACGGGACGACCGCGGCAGGCCGCCGCTGGTCCGCGACCGCATGGCGTGGCTGGCCGACCACCGGTCGCTGTCGTGCGACCTGGTCGAGGTGGCCGGCAAGCCGGTGAAGATCGAGGCCGAAAACACCTCCGCCGCCGACCTCTCGGTCGATGCGCGGGCGGCCGCCGAGGCCGCCGGTCTGCTCGACGTCGCGATCGTCCGCGACACCGATCCCGAGGGGCGGGGCCGGGGCAAGAACCTCGTCCGGCTGACGGGCCGGCCCGATCCGGCGGCCCGCTATACCGTCGAGTCGATCGACGTCACGCGAACCCGTTCGCGTCCCTATCCCCCCTTCATCACGAGCACCCTGCAGCAGGCGGCCAGCAGCCGGCTCGGCATGTCCACCGACCGGACGATGCGGATCGCCCAGCAGCTCTACGAGGGCATCGACCTGCCCGACGAGGGCCGCGTGGGCCTGATCACCTACATGCGAACCGACTCGACCAACCTCTCCCGCGAGGCCGTCGAGATGGCCCGGGGCTACCTGCAGAAGCGGCACGGCGCGGCCTACGTGCCCGACAAGCCCCGCGTCTACTCGAGCAGCAACGAGAGCGCCCAGGAGGCCCACGAGGCGATCCGTCCGACCGACGCGTTCCGCGAGCCCGACCGGATCGCCGCGGCGCTCACCGACGAGCAGTACAAGCTCTACCGGCTGATCTGGGAGTGCTTCGTCGCCTGCCAGGCCACCGACGCCGAGTGGGACTCGACGAACGTGCGGATGCGGCGGACCGACCGCGACACCGGCGCCGTGTTCAAGGCCCACGGCCGCGTGCTGCGGTTCGACGGCTTCTACCGCATCAGCGGCACGCCGAAAGACGACGGGGAACAGGTGCTCCCCGACTTCGAGAAGGGCACCGCGCTGGCCCCCTTCGAGATCGAGCCGCGGCAAAAGTTCCAGGCGCCGCCGCCGCGGTTCACCGAGGCGACGCTCGTGAAAAAACTGGAGGAGGAGGGCATCGGCCGCCCTTCGACCTACGCCAGCATCATCAACGTCATCGAGAAGCGCGGCTACGTCGTGCAGCAGGACCGCCGGTTCCACGCCACGGCGATCGGCGAGGCGGTGACCGGATTCCTCAAGCGGGGCTTCCACGACCAGTTCATCGAGATCGGCTACACGCGGGAGATCGAGCGGGAACTCGACCAGGTGGCGCAGGGCACCAAGCGGTGGACCGACATGCTCCACGAGTTTCACGCCGAACTCAAACCGAAGCTCCAGGGCGCCGAGCAGGAGCCGCACGAGAAGGCCAAGGCCGATCCGTCGCCCTACGCCTGCCCGCAGTGCGGGCGGCGGCTCGAGTATCGGCTCGGCGGCAAGGGGGAGTTTCTCTCCTGCAGCGGCTACAACGAGAAGGTGCCCGACCCCGTGGCGCTGGCGAAGGCCGCGGCGAAGCCGCCCGCCAAGAAGGGCTCCAAGGCCAAGAAGCCCGCGAAGATCAAGGAGGTTCCGTCCTGCACCTTCGCGATGCCGGTCGATCGCCAGCGACGGCCGCTGCTGCCCGAGCAGATCGACCTGCTCTCGCCGGCCGGCGTGCCGATGGTGAAGCGTACCGGCCGATTCGGCGACTTCCTGGTCGAGGACAAGCCGCGACCGGTGAAGCCGAAGGGCCGGAAGGCGGCGGCCGATGCGACGCCCGCCGAGCCGCCTCCGTTCATCCTCAACCTTGACCGCAAGGGGAACGTCAAGTTTCCCTCCCTGCCGCCGCTCGTGACCGACATCGCCTGCCCGAAGTGCGGCGACATGATGAACCTGCGGGACGGCAAGCGGGGACCGTGGCTCGGCTGTCGGGCGTTTCCGAAGTGCCGCGGCCGCGAAGCCTTCGGCAAACTCGCCGACACGAAGCGGGCCGAACTGGAGAAGCAATTGGCGGCGCATCTCCGGGGCCAGACGCGGCTCACGCTCACCCGCCGCGACGGGACGACGCCGGTTGCGGAAGGCACGCCGCTGGCCACGCTCCAGATCGAGGGCGGCATCGCCGAACTCCAGCCCTTCACCGGCTGAGGCCGGGGCTCCGCCGCGCCGACCGGCTCACAGCCAGGGAGGCAGGTCGCCCAGGAAGGTGCTCGGCGTCTCGTCGAGGGCGACGGCGTAGGCCGTGGCGTGCGAGCGGCAATGGGAGATGCTCACCAGGATGCAGTGGATCCCCATCTTTTCGGCGATCTCCTGCGTGCCCCCCTTGAGATACGCCTGCGGCCGGCCCCCCGGGCCGTTGCGGACCTCGATGTCGCGCCAACTGATGCCCCGCCGCCAGCCGGTGCCGAGCGCCTTGAGCACGGCCTCCTTCGCGGCCCAGCGGCCCGCGAAGTGCTGCGTCGCCATCCGCCGGCTGCGACAGTATTCGATCTCGAGCGGCGTGTAGACCCGCTCGACGAAGAGTTCGCCGTGCCGCTCGATCATCTGCGCGATCCGCAGGCATTCGGTGATGTCGGTGCCCACGCCGAGAACGTTCATCGCTGCCTCCCCACGCCGGTCGGCCCGGCTTTTACGCGGCCGAGACCGCAGGCCCGTCGGGCCCGCTCCAGCACGGCGCCGGCCTTGGCCCGGGCCCGGGCCGCTCCGGCCGCGAGGATCGCCTCGACCCGCTCCGGATCGGCCTCCAAGGCCGCGCGGCGGGCCCGCGCCTCGGCGAAGAACTGCCCCGCCGCCTCCACGAGCGCCTTCTTGACCTCGCCGTACCCGAAGCCGCCGCGCCGGTAGAGTTCCGCCATCTTCAGCCGGTCGGCCTCCGGAGCCACGAGCGCATAGAGCGCGAAGAGGTGGTCTTCGTCGGGATTCTTCGGCGCCTCCATGGGCCGCGAGTCGGTCGTGATCCGCATGATCTTCTTCTTCTGGGCCGCCGGATCCTCGAACACCTCGATCGTGTTGTCGTAGCTCTTGCTCATCTTCTGGCCGTCGAGGCCGGGCACGCGGGCCCCGCCCTCGACGAGCCGCGGCTTCGGCAGCGTGAAGACGTCGCCGTAGAGGTGATTGAACGTGCCGGCCAGGTCGCGGCAGACCTCGATGTGCTGGACCTGGTCTTCGCCCACCGGCACCACGGTGGCGTCGTAGGCGAGGATGTCGGCGCTCATCAGCACCGGATAGGTGAACAGGCCGGCGTCGGCGGGCAGCCCCCGGGCCTTCTTGTCCTTGTAGGCGTGGCACCGCTCGAGGAGGCCCATCGGGCAGACCGTCATCAGCAGCCAGGTCAGTTCGGTCACCTCGGGCACGTCCGACTGGACGAACAGCACCGCCCGGTCGGGATCGAGCCCCAACGACACGAGATCGACCGCGGCGTCGTGGACGAGCGCCCGCAGCCGCGCCGGCTCGCGGACGGTGGTCAGGGCGTGCAGGTCGGCGATGAAGTAGTAGGCCTCGTCCGCCGCCTGGTGGGCCCCTGGCTGCAGGTCGATGTATTGGCGGATCGCACCGAAGTAATTGCCCCAGTGGAAGCGGCCCGTCGGCTGGATGCCGGAGAGCGCCCGCGTCGGGCGGGGAGGGGGCGCGGCGGTCTGATCGTCACGTGGCATGGGGAAGGCTCCCGGATGATGGCGGTGTGGCCGACGGACAGGCGGCGCGGTCGGGCAGCGCGAGCGTCCCGACGACGTCCGCCAGCCGCCCGGCGCCGAGCTCGGCGAGGGCCGCCGGCAGCTCGTCGAGCAGCCGCGTCGAGACGACCGGCTCGGCGAAGTTCGCCGTGCCGACCTGCACGGCCGACGCACCGGCCACGAAGAATTCCATGCAGTCGTCGATCGTCATGATCCCGCCCACGCCGATGATCGGGATCCCGACCCGCTGGCGAACCTGGTGCACGCACCGCAGCGCGATCGGCTTGATCGCCGGTCCACTGAGCCCCCCGACCACGTTGCCGAGCAGCGGTCGCCGCCGCCGCCAATCGACCGCCATGCCCTGGCAGGTGTTGATCACCGTGACGGCGTCGGCACCGCCGTCCCGCGCGCCGGCGGCGATGCCGGCGATGTCGGTCACGTTCGGCGTCAGCTTGGCGATCACCGGCAGCGACGTGGCCGCGCGGACGCCCGCCACCACGCGGCGGCACATCTCCGGATCGGTGCCCAGATCCACGCCATGGCTCACGTTGGGGCAGGATATGTTGAGTTCGAGCGCCGCGATGCCCGGCACGCCGTCGAGGCGGCGGGCCAAGACGACGAAGTCATCCTGGCCCGCGCCGGCGACGCTCACGATCACCGGCGCCCCGCAGCGCAACAGCCAGGGGAGTTGCTTCTCCAGGAACGCGTCCACGCCGTCGTTGTCGAGACCGATCGAGTTGAGCAGGCCGGCCGCCGTCTCCACGGTCCGCCACGGCACGTTCCCCTGCCGCGGCAGCGGCGTGATCGTCTTCGGCACGATCCCGCCCAGCCGGGCGAGCGACACGAACCCGGTCATCTCCCGGCCGTAGCCAAACGTCCCCGACGCGACCAGGATCGGGTTGGGCAGGGTCAGCCGCCCCAGCGCGACCGACAGGTCCGGGGACGCCGACCCGGCAGTCTGCGGTGAAGGGGATATCCTTGGGGAGGGGGCCATCGATGCGGGACTCCGAAAAACGCACGGTTGTATCAAGTTTGCCGGATGCGACGCCGATACCACCTGGGCGGTGCACCTGTCACCGGGACGCCATCGAGGCTCCTGGTTGACATTAGTGCTTGCCAGCCATAGGCTTCGGACGAATTTCCACCCAATCGCCATGCGTTGCTCCAGCTCGGAACAGTCGTGGCGGTGCCGGTCGGAGCGCGGGAGCCGTGACCAAGAAAGACATCGTCCGGACCATCGCGGAACAGATCGACCTTCCGCAGTTGCGCACGAAAGTGCTGGTGCAGCGAACGTTCGACGCGCTGATCGAGGCGCTCGTGCGGGAAGGCCGGATCGAACTGCGGAATTTCGGCGTGTTTCAGATCAAGCGTCGGGAAGCCCGCATGGCCCGCAATCCTCGCACGGGCGAGCGGGTGCCGGTGCGTGCCAAGAGCGTGGTCACGTTCAAGCCCGGCAAGGAGATGGAGGCCCGGGTGCGGGAACTCGACCGGCTGGCCGACGCGGCCGCCACGAACCCGCCGCAGGCTTCCCCACCGGCCGGCCAGGCCGGCGATCCCGCACAGGGCTGAACCCGGGCCGGCTGGGATGTTCGGGGAGTCTGGGCCGACCGGCGGCCTCTCCCGCGGCTCAGCCGATCTCGCACCGCCCGACGCGATCGGGTACATCCGCGGTGGCCACGACGGCAGACGACTCTCTGGAATTT
Organism: Planctomycetaceae bacterium; assembly: GCA_040376455.1. Taxonomy (GTDB): domain Bacteria; phylum Planctomycetota; class Planctomycetia; order Pirellulales; family UBA1268; genus QWPN01. Next base: position 21,603 of record JBEIQP010000043.1, read on the forward strand.
GAAGACGCACCGCGAACTCCACCGGCGATGAATCACGAGAGGGTCAGGAGGATCATGCGATGACCAAGGCACTGTGGGTGCTCTGTGCGGCCCTGCTACTGGCGACGAACACCGGCTGTCTGATCCCGATGTATTCGGGAGATCCGGTCCGCCGCGCCCAGCAACTCATCCACACCTCCGAAGATCTCCGCGCCATCACCGACGAATGGGAGCGGATCTGGTTCCTCGACCAGCCCTCCCACATGACGCCGTGGAGAACGCACGGCGGCATACTGTAATTCGCGCCTGCCGGCCATCCATGGCCCGGCAGGCTGACGCGGTCGGAGGCGAAGCCAAGGTTCGACTCGACCGCGAGCTCCGGCATCCTGCCGGAAGTCGCGCCTGCCGGCCATCCGCACGCTTCGCGGCCTGCAGCGGATGGCTGAGTGTGAGAAGGTGCGGAAGCGACTGGGCGTCAGCCGCACGTTGCTGGGATCGCTGTCCGAGTCGGTGCGGATCTTCGATCCGACGGCTCTTGCCGGTTCCTTGCCAGGACGATCCAGCGAGGGGCTGCCCATGCCCCGGGAGCCGGCGTA
>JBEIQP010000070.1:0-13848 GCA_040376455.1 Planctomycetaceae bacterium
ACCTGGAGCGGTCGATCTCGGAGAAGGGCATCTACCCGGCGGTCGATCCGCTCGCCTCGTCGAGCCGCATCCTCGATCCGCAGTACGTGGGCGAGCGGACCTACAAGATCGCCCGCCGCGTGCAGCGGACGCTGCAGCGGTATCGCGAACTGCAGGACATCATCGCCATCCTGGGCGTCGATGAGCTCTCGGAAGAGGACAAGCTCGTCGTGCACCGCGCCCGCCGCATGGAGCGGTTCCTGTCGCAGCCGTTCCTCGTGGCCGAGGTGTTCACCGGCAAGCCGGGCGAAATCACGAGCCTGGCCGACACGATCCGCTCCTTCGAGGAGATCGCCGACGGCAAGTGGGACCACCTGCCCGAACAGGCCTTCATGTACGTCGGCCCGATCGAGCAGGCCGAGGAGCAGGCCAAGAAGATGGCCGCCAAGGTCTGACGTCCCTCACCGAGCCCACCAGGAAACCCCTCAGATGGCCGATGCAAAGCAGTCGGGTGTGCGGTGCGTGATCGTGACGCCCGAGACCACGATCCTCGACACCCATGGCACGTTCGTGACCCTGCCGCTGTTCGACGGCCAGCGCGGCGTGGGCCGCGGCCATGCCCCGTTCATCGGCCGGCTCGGCGTGGGCGAGGTGCGGATCACGGGAGAGCAGGGGAGGGGCGGTGAATCGGTCCAGCGCACGTTTGTGGACGGGGGCTTCGTCGAGGTGGGGCCACATGCGGTGACGGTGATCACCCAGCGGGCGATTCCCGCCGAGAAGATCGACGCCGCCCAGGCCAGGGCCGACCTCGAGCGGATCACGGCCGCCCCGGCCACCGGCGACGAGGCGATCGCCGCCAAGCTCAAGGCCCAGGAAGCCGCCCGCGCCGTGGTGCGGACCGCCACCGGCGGCCGCTGACCGTGAAGCGGCTCGCCATCCGCGTCGGCCGGCTCCTCGTCGCCGTCTACGCCGGCCTGTGCGGGATCTTGTTCGCAAGCCAGCGGTCGCTGATCTACTTTCCGACCCCGAACCGCGCCGCGGACGAGTCCACCGCCTGGCTCGAGGTGCCCGGCGCCACCCTCCGGATCGCCGAGCGGCCCCGCCCCGGGGCCAAGGCCCTGATCTACTTCGGCGGCAATGCCGAGGACGTGTCGCTCACGCTGCCGGAATTCGCGGCCCGCGTTCCCGACCGGGCGCTCTTCATGATGCACTACCGCGGCTACGGCGGGAGCATGGGAAGGCCTTCCGAGGCGGCCCTGCACGCCGACGCCGCCGCGCTCTTCGACGAGGTGCGGAAGACCCATCCCGAGATCGCGGTCGTCGGCCGCAGCCTGGGCACGGGCATCGCGGTGCGGCTGGCGGCGACGAGGCCGGTGGACCGGCTCGTGCTCGTGACGCCGTTCGACAGCATTCTCAACGTGGCCCGCCACCGCTTTCCGATGATTCCCGTGGGGTGGCTGCTCGCCGACCGCTACGAATCGGATCGTGTCGCGGCCCAGGTCACGGCGCCGACGCTGGTGATCGAGGCCGAAAACGACGAACTGATCCCCGCGCGGCACACCCGCGCCCTGCTCGCCGCCTTCCGTCCGGGGATCGCCTCGCTCGTGTCGATCGCCGGGACGGGACACAACACGGTGTCGTCGAGCCCCGACTTCATGGCCGCGATCACGCGGTTCCTGCGCTGAGCCCGGCCGGGGCGTTCGCCGGGGGCCGGGGCTGCCCGTACCCCGTCGCCGGACGTTCGCTGCGGGCCGGGGCTGCCCGTACCCCGTCACCGGACGTTCGCCGGGGGCCGGGGCTGCCCGTACCCCGTCGCCGGACGTTCGCTACGGGCATCCTGCCCTGCGCTCTCTGCACGCCGGCTGCGCTTCGCCATCCTGGCTGCGCTGGCCGCCGAGCCCGGCTCCTGGGGCACGGGCAGCCCCTCGCGAAAGCCGAATGGCATCTCGCGCCGGCGCATCCCTTCGGGCCTGCACCGGCTTACGACCGGCCCGGCTGAGCCGGGCCTCGTCAGCCAAGCCGCGCTGCATCTCGCGCCGGCGCATCCCTTCGGGCCTGCACCGGCTTACGACCGGCCCGGCTGAGCCGGGCCTCGTCAGCCAAGCCGCACCTTGTGCTGCGGCTTCGGCTGACAAGCAGGACGGGGCCATGGATGGCCCGCCCTGCTTATGCATAGCGGCCATGGATGGCCCGCCCTGCGCCTAAATCTGATAGTCGTTTTCCAGCTCCGGCGTCTCGCCGCGCATCCGCAACTTGGGCCGCTCCAGCACCACCGTCGTGTGCGGATCGACCGACCGCGTGAGCCACACGTTGCTGCCGATCACCGAGTGGTGGCCGATCCGCGTCGCACCGCCGAGGACCGTGGCATTGGCGTAGATCACCACGCCATCCTCGATCGTGGGATGCCGCTTCGTGCCCCGAACCAGATGCCCTTCGGCGTCGGTCTGGAATGACAGCGCCCCGAGCGTCACGCCCTGGTAGAGCTTCACGCGGCTCCCGATCTCGCAGGTCTCGCCGATCACCACGCCCGTGCCGTGATCGATGAAGAAGTGGTCGCCGATCGTGGCCCCCGGATGAATGTCGATGCCGGTGCGCGAATGGGCCCACTCCGCCATCATCCGCGGAATGAGCGGCACCTCCAGGCGGTGAAGCAGGTGGGCCAGGCGATGGATCGTCACCGCCTCCAGGCCGGGATAGCAGAAGATCACCTCGTCGAGCGTGCGGACGGCCGGGTCGCCGTCATAGGCCGCCTGCACGTCCGTGGCGAGCACCTTGCGCAGCTCGGGGATGCGTTCCAGGAATTCGACCGCTTTCGCCTGCCCCAAGGCCTCGAAATCGCCCTCTTCGGTGCAATGCTGCACGGCATCCGAAACCGCGGGCGGTTCCACGCCCTGCTCGGCGGCGGTCCGCTGGGCCGAGAGGCTGTGCCGCAAGGCCCGGCCGATCTGCATCGTGAGCTTGTCGTGTAGGCCATCGACCAGGTCGCCCACGTGGTAGGTGACGTTGCCGAGGTGCAGGTTCTCGCGGCGGCGATAGCCGGGGTAGAGAATCTCCTTGAGATCCTCGCAGGCGGAGATGATCGATTCGTAATTCGGAAGCGGGCAGTGCCCCAGGTAGTGGATCGTCGGGACGTCCTGATACGTATCGACGATCCGCCGCGTCAGTTCGGGGAGCTGCTCCTTGATGCGAACGTCGGTGGCCATGAGACTCGATCGTAAGGGTGCCGCGAATGCCCGGCAAACAATGCACCCGTACGGTCGGCGAGAACCGCCGCCGAAATTGAGGGTTCTTGGCCGCCCTGGGGCCGATTTTCAGCGGCTGCGGCACACTCGGAAAACGAGGCAGAATGTGCCGGAGGCGGGCCGCCGGCTCATGCCCGCCGGGCCGGCTCAGGCCCGGTCGTCCGCCGCCGCGACCGCCTCGGGCAGCGTCACCGCCCCGGCGTAGAGGGCCTTGCCGACGATGCAGCCGGCGGCTCCGATCCGGGCCACCCGCCGGATGTCGTCGGCGTTCGCCACGCCGCCCGAGGCCACCACCGGCAGCCGCACGGCGGCCATCAGGCCCGCGAGCGCCTCGAGGTTGGGGCCGGAGAGCATGCCGTCGGTGGCGATGTCGGTGTAGACGATCGCCGCGAGGGGCAGCTGCTCGTGCCTCTTCGCCACTTCCACTGCCGTCAGCGGGCTCGTCTCCAGCCAGCCGCGGACAGCGACGCGTCCCTCGCGGGCGTCGAGGCCGAGGACGATCCGCCCCGGAAACTCGACCGCGATCTCCTCGAGCAATGCGGGGTGTTCGATCGCCACGCTCCCGACGATCACCCGCTGCACGCCCGCGGCCAGGTAGGCGGCGACCGTGTCGCGCGAGCGGACCCCGCCGCCGAGCTGGCAGGGCACGCCTGCCGCCGCGACCATCCGCGAGACGAGTTCGGCCTGCACCGGCTCGCCCGCCTTCGCTCCGTCCAGATCGACGATGTGCAGCCGCCGGGCGCCGGCGGCGACGAAGGCCTTTGCCATCGCGACGGGATCCTCGCCGAACACGGTCTCCCGGTCGTAGTCCCCCTGCAGGAGCCTCACGCACCTGCCTCCACGAAGGTCGATTGCCGGCCAAAGTTCCATGCTGCAAGGCTCCAGGATGAATGCCGCGTCAGGTCGATTCGAGAAAGGCGCTCAACAGCCGCAGGCCGACCGACTGACTCTTCTCGGGGTGAAACTGCGTCGCGAACAGCCGCCCGCGCGAGACGGCCGAGCAGAACGGCCCGCCGTAGTCGGTGACGGCGGCGAGCACCGACTCGTCCCGGGGACGGGCGTGGTAGGAGTGCACGAAGTAGAAATACTCGCCGTCGCCGATCGCCCCTCCAGGCGAACCTCCGCCCCGCCAGGCGACCGTGTTCCAGCCCATGTGCGGAATCTTGAACTCCGCCGGCAGGTCGAATCGGGCGACCTCGCCGGGCAATGCGCCGATCCCCTCGTGCCGCCCGCCTTCCCAGCCGGTCTCGAAGAGCAGCTGCAGGCCCATGCAGATCCCGAAAAACGGCCTGTCGGCCCGGAGGTGGGCGGCGATCGGCTCCACGAGCCCCCGCGTGCGCAACTCGCGCATGGCGTCTCCGAAGGCGCCGACACCGGGGAGCACCAGCCGATCCGCCTCCGACACCACGTTGGGGTCGTCCGTGATCACGGCCTCCACGCCGAGCCGCACGAAGGCCTTCTGCACGCTGCGCAGGTTGCCGCTGCCGTAATCGACGATCGTGACCATGGGCCCAGTGTAAGTCGGCGGGGCTGGCCGGGGGAGCCCCGCGCGGATCAGGGCTTGCCGGTGGATCGTTCGGGATAGACGACCAGTTCGACGCGGCGGTTGCGGGAACGGCCCGCGGCCGTGGCGTTGGACACGAGCGGGTGGTTCGCGCCGTGGGCCACCAGAAACAGCTGGCCTTCGTGCATCTGCGTGCGGGTCGTGAGAAATTCAAACACCGCCGCCGCGCGGGCTGCGGTGAGCTGATGGGGCGATCCCCACGAAGCGTTCTGCAGCGGCTCGGTGTCGATGTGCCCCTCGATGCCGATGAAATGCCCGGGATAGACCCGCTCGAGTTCGCCCGCCACCTGCGTGAGCATCGCCGCGCCGCCGGGGAGAAGGTTGGCCGTGCCATCCGCGAAGAGTTTCTCGGCGGAGAGATCGATCCGCACCACGCCGCCGTCGCTCCGCGGCTCGACGCCCGCCAACGACAGTTGCGTCATCGCCGACTGCATGGTCGCCGGGCTCGTCGGCGCGGCTGCGGTGGCCGCCTCCGGCGCGCCTTCTGTGCCGGCTCGGGCCGCCGACACCGCCGCGCCACCGGGAACGGCCGCCGGATTGGCCCGGGCCTGCGCGAGTTGCGTCGATGTGCTCGCCAGTTGGTCGCGCAGGGCCACGATCTCGTCCTGCATGAGCTGCGTCTCCTGACGACTGCGCGTCAGCGCCGCTTCCAACTGCCGGCCATCGACGTCCGCATACGACGGAGCCACGGGCAGTGCCGCCGTCTGGGGCAGCGTGTGCGCCGGAGCCGCCACGGCCGGCGGCGGGTCGAGGCTGACGGGAGCCGCGGGGGCTGCGGTCCGAAACGGGTTGTTCGCGCAACCGACCAGCGGCGCAAGCAGCAGCGCGGATGCGGTCAACAGGGAGGCGACGCGGCGCTCGACGCGGTCATTCATTCCGGGACTCCGGCCTCGAAGGGCGGGGATGATAGGCAGGCCCCACAGCCCGGGCAAGGCCACTGCCCTCGGGCTACGAAGGCCGAATCCGCCGCCAGATCGCGAGGCTCAAGGCCGTCAGCACGATCACGGCCACGACCACCGCGACGATCTCCAGGGGCCGCGCGAAGGAGGCCCCCAGGCGGGACCAGAGGGGCTCCCAGAGGAGCACGACGAGCACCGTCGCCAGACAGAGGCTCGGTCCGAAGGGCAGCTCCGATTCCCGGCGCAGGACCGCCTGCATGACGCCGTGCACCAGGCCGATGAAGACCGCGAGCACGCAGACGAGAACACAAGGCTGCCATCCGAGCCAGGCGCCGACCATCGCCATGAGGGTCACGTCGCCCAGCCCCATCGCCTCCCGTCCCAGCGCCCGCGATGCTCCGGCGCGCGTCAGCCAGATCATGCCTCCCGACACGATGAGGCCGGCCAGCGACGTGAGCAGGCCGTGCCAATGGTCCCCGCCGCACCACCAAGTGGCGACGATCCCGACGACGCCGGAAAGGAGCAGCGCGTTTCGCGGTTCCGCGAGCGGTCCCGGGCGGCGGCCGGCCCCGTGGGTCGCCGGCTCGTACCACGGCGCCGTGCACACGAGCCACCACGCGCCGTACGTCGCGAGCGCCGACGCCAGGCCCACGGGGGCGGGCCGGCCGCCGAGCCACTGCGGCAGTCGCACGGCGTGGAGGCCGCCGAACAGCCCGAGCACGTCCGGCTTCAACAGCGGGAGTCCGAAGGACCGCGGCTCCTCGACGACGATCGGGAGCAGGGAGTCGGGATGCACGGTGATCCAGAGGAGTCCCAGCAGCACGCCAGGCACGGTCACGATGTCGGGAATGACCCGGTACCGAAAATCCACGATGGACGCTGCGGCCAGGAAGGTGAAGAGCACGACGTGGGCGGCATAGCGGCAGGCCAAGACGCCCCCGTCGGCAGCGGCGTCGCCGACCGCGGCGGCTGGCAGCTGCCCCCGCGCATGGACTTCCCACCACCAGAGCCCGAGGGCGACCGCGATCGCGACGGCCTCCGTGGCCCGATCGAAGACGCGCTGCCACGAGCGGCCCGCGGAATCGTCCGCAGGCCCGAGCAGGAGCCGCATCGCCGCCGTCAGCCCCCTCCCCAACGCCGCGCCGGCGGCGGCCACCGCGAGCCACGCGACGGCCGACCAGAGCGGGGAATCGCCGGCATGCAGCCCGTTCATGCCGGCGGCTCTTCGGAAGGCACACCGTGCTCCCGCACCCCGGCTTCCGCCAGCCGCGCGATGATCCGCTCCGCCACGATCGACGGCGGATCGACCGCCCCGTCGATGACGACGTCGGCACAGGCTCGATACAGCGGTTCGCGATCGGAGAGCGCCTGGGCGACCTCCGCGAGCGGATCGCCGCCGGCAAGGGCCGGCCGGCGGGACTGGGTCGTGGGATCGGCCGCCAACCGCTCGCGGATGACCCCGGCCGGCGCCGTGAGCCAGACCACGGGCCGGCCCAGCCGCCGCAGCAGCTCGCGGTTCGCGGGCCGGAGCACCACGCCCCCTCCCGTCGCCACGACGCCCGGAAAATGCTCGAGCAACTCCCCGAGCAGCGCGGCCTCCTCGTCGCGGAAGGCAGGCTCGCCCCGGGCGCCGATGAAGGCGGCGATGGAGCAGCCGAGCTTCTCCTCGAGCTGCACGTCCGCATCGAGCCAGGCGCACCCCAGCCGCTCGGCGAGAAGCGCCGCCACCGTCGTTTTTCCGGTTCCGCGATAGCCGATCAGGGTGACGCGTGGCATCGAGGGCACCTCAGGTCGGTTCCTTGGCCGATGCGGTGGCCCGCTTCAGGGCTTCGCGCATCACCTGCGGCGCCGGTTCGCTGCCGTGCCAGATCCGAAATTGGATCGCCGCCTGCCGGACGAACATCTCCACGCCGGTCACGGTGCGACAGCCGATCGCACGCGCCTCCTTGACGAGCAGCGTGCTCTCCGGGTTGTAGACGGTGTCAAACACGACCATGTAGGGCCGGAGGTGCTCCTTGTCGAACGGCGATTCATTCACCTTGGGATGCATGCCCACCGGCGTCGCGTTGACGACGCAATCGTACGGGCTCCGGTGGCGGGCCGCCCATGCCACGACCTTGCACCCGACATCGGCTGCGATCTTCTCGGCGCGCTCGAGCGTGCGCGAGGAGACGGTCACCTCGACGCCCCGGCGCCGCAGCCCGAAGGCGAGGGCGCGGGCGGCGCCGCCCGCGCCGAGGACGAGCGCCGTCTTGACCATCGGGGCGTCGCCGTTCGCCGGTTCCTGCTCCGCGAGCGCCGCCTCGAGGCTCTCGATCGCGGCGGTCGCGTCGGTGTTGTGGGCCGTCGGGCCGCCGGGCCCGAACGTCAGCGTGTTGGCCGCACCGATCGACTGGACCAGCGGATCGAGCTGCTTGCAGTGCGGCAGCACCGTCTCCTTGTGGGGAATCGTCACGCTCAAGCCGGACAAGGGCCACCGCTGGGCGTTGGAGAGAAACTCCTCGATCTGCTCGGCGGGCACGCGAAAGGGCAGGTAGACCGCGTCGATGCCGGCCGCCGCGAGCGCGGCATTGTGCACGACGGGACTGAGGCTGTGCGCCACCGGATCGGCGACGACGCCGTAGATCCGGGTCGCCGGCGTGATCGCCTCGTAGCGATAGATGTCGCGCATCTGGCGCCATCCGATCTGCCCCGGCGCCAACACGCGGTCGTCCTGAAACGTCGCGAACGTGAACGGCGCCCCGGCGCGGCCGCCCAAAACCCTGCTGGGCAGGCCGATGTCCCCCATGCAGATGCCGATCGTGGGAATGCGGCTCGAGTGAACCATCTCCAGCATGCGCAGGTTGTCGGTCGGATGGTTCGCCATCGCGGCGATCTTCACGATGTCGGCGTCGAGGGCCGCGAGCCGCTTGTGGAGCATCGTCAGGTCGGCGGGCGTCCGCGCGAAGTCGTGGTGGCTGACGATCCGCTTCGTCTTTCCGTATCGGGGAACCTTCGCGGCGATGTCGTCCTCCAGATCGACGTAGTCGGCTCCCTCGACGATCGCGGTGCGGAGCAGCAGCAGCCGCGCCTCCTCGGAATGCTCCCAGCGGCCGCCGTCCGCCTGCCGCCGACAGGTCACGATGACGGGGCAGGGCCGCTCCTTGAGCAGCCGCTTGATCTGCACCGGGCCCTGGATGCAATCGACCCGCAGTTCCACGAGGCGAATGCCGTTTTCCGCGAGGTGCTTGTGCTCGGCGATCATGTGCCGATGGCGGCCGCGGCCGATGCTGACGCAGATCATGGTCGTCTCTCCCTGTTGATCCGTCGAGGCATGGCGGTCGGTTCAGATCCGGCGAAACTGGCGGTCGAGTTCCTGACGCGACAGCGTGAGCGACGTCGGCCGACCGTGGGGGCAGTGGTGCGACTCCCGCACGATCCGCCGGTCCCGAACGAGCGCGTCCACTTCGGCCTGGGAGAGGGCGTCGCCGGCCTTGATGGCCGCCTTGCACGCCATGCCGTGCAGCACCTCGTCCACCAGCATCGCGGTGCCGCCCGCCGCGGCCGTGGCCGCGAGTCGATCGACCACCTCGCGCACGATCACGGCCGCCGGCGTCGATCCGGCCAGCGCCGGCTTCGATGTCACGATCACCGTCGCCCCGCCGAACGGCTCGACGCGCATGCCGGCCCGCTCGAGCGTCGCCGCGTGTTCGGCGACCAGTTCGAGCTCGGCGGGCGCCAGCTCCACCCGCTCCGGCACGAGGAGCGGCTGGACTTCCAGCCCCCCGGCCGCCACCGACGCCTTCAGCCGCTCGTACAGCAACCGCTCGTGCAGCGCGTGCTGGTCGATCACCTCGATGCCGTCGCGGCTTTCCACGACGATGTAGCGGTCGTGCATCTGCACCGCGCGCTCCTCCGCAGCCGGAGCGGCGGCACCGTGGCCGGCCGGGAAAGCGGCCGGCTCCCGGTCCTTCTCCTCGTCCTCTTCCCAGAGCGGCCGGACCGGCGCCGGCGGCACGGCCATGCGGGACGATCGGGCCTCGGGGCCCGACGCCGGCGGCACGGCAACCGACACCGGAGCAAACACCGGCGGCACCACCGCAGCGGCCGGCGGCCCGCCCGGAACCGTCATCCGGGTCGTGAGGTCGCTGGCGAGAAACTTCGTGCGCAGGGCCGCGAGGACGAGCCGGTAGAGCCGCGACGGCTCGCGAAACCGGACCTCCATCTTCGCCGGATGAACGTTCACGTCCACCATGTCGGGCGGCAGGTCGAACTGGAGAAACACCACCGGCTGGCGGCCGGAGAGCAGCAGCCCGCGATAGCCCTCCTGCACGGCGTGCAGAATCGATCGGTCGCGAAAGGGACGGCCCGCGACGAACAGGTGCTGCATCCGGGTGCTGGCCATGTCGTCCTCGGGGCGGCCGACGAAGCCGTGCAGCGCCACCTCGCCGTCGTCGGCCTCCACCTCGATCAGGCGGTCGGCCAGGGCGGCGCCGTACAGCCCGGCGATCCGCCCCCGCCAGGCGTCGGCCGCGGGCAGATCGTGAACGGCACGGCCGTTGTGCGTGAGCGAGAAGGCGACCCCCGGGTGCGCCAGCGCCGTCCGCACGAACGCCTCGGAGGCATGCGACCACTCGGTCTGCGGCGCCCGCAGGAACGATCGGCGGGCGGGAACGTTGCCGAACAATTGATGCACTTCGACGGTCGTGCCGACCGCGCAGCCCTGCGGCACGACCTCGCCGACGCGGCCGCCGTCCACCTCGATCGACGCCCCGGTGCCCTGCGGCGTGCGCGAGCGAATGAGCAACCGCGATACCTCGCCGATGCTCGCCAGAGCCTCGCCGCGGAATCCGAGCGTGCCGATCCGCTCGAGATCCTCGGCCTGCCGGAGCTTGCTCGTGGCGTGGGGCGCGACGGCGAGGGGCAGGTCTTCAGGTTCGATGCCGCCCCCGTCATCGACCACGCGCACCAGGGCGATCCCCCCTTGCTCGAGCGCGACGTCGATCCGGCCGGGACCGGCGTCGAGCGCGTTCTCCAGCAATTCCTTGACGACGCTGGCGGGCCGCTCGACCACCTCGCCTGCCGCGATGCGGTTGATGACCGAGACCGACAGTTTCTGGATGCGTCCCATGCGATCCCCCGCCCCCCCGACGTGCCGCGGCGCGTCAGGAGAGCTGATATTCCTTGATCTTCCGGTAGAGCGTCCGCTCGCCGATCCCGAGCAACTCGGCCGCCTGCTCGCGATTGCCGCCGGTCAACTTGAGCGTCTCCGTGATGAAGATGCGCTCGATCTCCTCGAGCGGCCGGCCGACGAGCGCGGCGAGGCCCGACGGCTCGCCGACCGCGCTGCCGGGAGCCACGGCGACGTCCGGCTCGAGTTCGAGCGGCAGGTCGTCCACGTCGAGCGTTTCGTCGCAATCGACGACCACCATGCTCTCGATCACGTTCCGCAACTGCCGCACGTTTCCGGGCCAGGCGTAGGAGCCGAGCTTGATGCGGGCCTGGAGCGACATCCCCTTGATCGTCTTGTTGTGCCGCTTCGCGAACTGCTTGACGAAATGCTCGATCAGGAGCGGGATGTCGGCGGCCCGCTCCCGCAGGGTCGGGATCGCGATCGTCACGACCTTGAGCCGATGGTAGAGGTCGCTGCGAAAGGTTCCGGCGGCGATCGCCTCCTCCAGGTTGCGATTCGTCGCCGAAAGGATGCGGACGTTGACCCGCACGGGCGTGTTCGATCCGACGCGGGTGATCTCCGCCGACTCGAGCACGCGGAGCAACTTGATCTGCGTCGCCATCGGCATGTCGCCGACCTCGTCGAGAAACAGCGTGCCGCCGTTGGCGAACTCGAACTTGCCCACGCGGTCGCTCGACGCGTCGGTGAAGGCGCCCCGGACGTGCCCGAAGAGCTCGCTTTCGAGGATGTTTTCGCTCAAGGCGGCGCAGTTGAGCGCCACGAAATGCTTGTGCTTGCGCGGGCTGTTCTGGTGGATCGCTTGGGCGACGAGTTCCTTGCCGGTGCCGGTCTCCCCCTGGATGAGCACCGTGGCATCGGTGGGGGCGATCCGCTTGAGCCGCTCGATCAGCGCCAGCATCTGCGGGCTCGAGCCGATGACGCCCTCGAAGCCGAACTTCTCGTCGAGCCGCCGGTTCAACTCCAGGTTCTGCCGCCGCAGGCGCACCCCCTCGGAGGCCTTCTCGACGGCCGCCCGCAGGTGGCCGAGATCGAGCGGCTTCTGCAGGTAGGTAAACGCCCCCTGCTGCATGGCGAGCACCGCCGACGGGATGGTGCCGTGGCCGGTGACCACGATCACCTCGGTCTCGGCCGAGGCCTTCTTGGCGCGGGCGAGGATCTCCAGGCCGCCGATGTCGTTCATCATCAGGTCGGTGACCACGATGTCGAAGGCGTCCTGCTCGATGCGCCGGGCCCCCTCGGCGCCGCTGCCCACCACCGTCACCTCGTGGCCGAGCCTGCCGAGGGCCTCGCCCATGGTGCGGGCATGCACGATGTCGTTGTCGACGACGAGCACCCGCACGGGTGCGGCGGCGGCGCCGTCTCCGGCCGGGGCGGGGGCCTCGGCTCCGGATTGTGCGATGGAGGTGGACATGCTGGGGATGGTACGAATTGGCCCGGGCAACCGTCCAGTTCCCGGCCCGATTCAGGTCCTGCTTCCTGGCGGCAGCCGCGGGGGCGCAGGCAGCCAGATCGTGACCTTCGTGCCCCGGCCGGGAGCGCTTTCGATGTCGATCGTACCTCCGTGGGCCTCGACGATCTTGCGCGCCGTCGGCAGGCCGAGCCCGGAGCCCCCCTGCTTGGTCGTGTAAAACGCCTGAAACACCTTCGACAGCGTCTCCGCGTCCATGCCGGGGCCGGTGTCGATCAGTTCCAGCACCACCCCCAGGCCCGACGGCCGCGTCCGCACGACGAGCTGCCCGCCGGCCTCCATCGCCTGCACGGCGTTGAGCAGGAGGTTGAGGATCGCCGACCGGAACGTTTCCCGGTCGAGCCGCACCGTCGCCAGTTCCGGATCGAGGTAGCGGATGATGTCCACGCCGGTATCCCGCGCCTTCGGCTCGAAGAAGTCGAGCAGTTGCTCGATCTCCGTGTTCAGGCTGCCGGGCTCCGGCGTGAGCGACTCCTGCCTGGCGAAGTCGAGAAAGTCGCCGAGCAGCTTCTGAAGCCGGTCGCACTCCTGCCGCACGAGGTCGATCTTCGCCTTCGCCCGACGATCGCGTTGCTTCGTCGGCGATTCCGGATCGGCGTTTTCGAAATCCTCGGCCAGCAACTCCATGTTGAGCCGGATGGTGGAGAGCGGATTGCGGATCTCGTGGGCGAGGCCGCCCACGAGAGCCGCGAATTCCGCATACGTCTCCGCCCGCGCGCGGGCCGACTCGTCACCAGACGACATGGCCGACTCCGCTCCGCTCGATCGTGAACGTCACGCCGACGGGGCGCCGCCCTCGGCAGCCTCCCGCAGCGCCGCCTTGCGGCTCAACTTGACGCGGTCCTGATCGTCAACGGCGATCACCTTCACCCGCATCACGTCACCCACGCGGCAGAAATCCGCCACGCTCTTCACGAAATCGTCGGACAGCTCGCTGACGTGGCACAGACCGTCCTTGCCGGGAACGAGCTCCACGAACGCGCCGAAGTCCTTCACGCTCGTCACGCGGCCATCGTAGATCCGGCCGATCTGGATCGAGGCGGTGAGCGCCTCGACCTGCGCCATCGCGGCCATCGCGCCCTCGGCGTCGTGGCTCGCAACGGTGACCGTGCCGTCGTCCTCCACCTCGATGCTCGCGCCGGTGTTCTCCTGGATCGCCCGGATGGTCTTGCCGCCGGGGCCGATCAGGAGCCCGATCTTCTCGGGATTGATCCGCGTCCGCAGCAAGCGGGGCGCCCAGACCGAGATCTCGGGGCGAGGCCGCCGGATCGCGGAGAGCATCGTCCGGAGGATCTCGAGCCGCGCGTCACGCGACTGCCGCAGCGTCGCCTCGACGATCGCCGGCGAGATGCCGTCGATCTTGAGGTCGAGCTGGATGCCGGTGATGCCGTTCTGCGAGCCGGCGATCTTGAAGTCCATGTCGCCGTAGTGATCCTCGTCGCCGATGATGTCGGTGAGGAGCACCCAGCGCTGATCCGACTCCTTGACGAGACCGACGGAGATGCCGGCGACGGGGTGCGAGA
>JBEIQP010000047.1:0-21296 GCA_040376455.1 Planctomycetaceae bacterium
GGATGACGCGGCCGCCGCGTCCGACTGACCGGCTCCGGCCCCCGATGCGGCTGTCCCTTTTTTTCAGGACTGCTACAATTTTTTGGTCGTAGAAATCGGTCAGGGAACGCCCTTCCTTTCGTCCAGTCCCTCGCATCACGCTGCAGGCACGAGCATGGCCCTCTGCCCGGCGCCCAGCAGGAACGCCGTGTCTCATCCTCCGACCATTCCCGACGTCGGTGCCAGCCGGGAGATCGCGGTCGCCGCGTCGCTCGATCGCGTCCGCGGCTTCGTGGAGCCGCTCTTGGCGAAGAGCGTCGCGCTGTCCGATGCCGCCGCACCGCGGCTCGTGGAGTCGATGCACTACGCGCTGCTCGCCCCGGGCAAGCGGCTGCGGCCGGCCCTCGTGCTCTGGGCGGCCCAGGCCTGTGGTGGCGACTGGGAGACGGCCGCTCCCGCCGCGGTCGCCGTCGAGATGATCCACGCCTACTCGCTCGTGCACGACGACCTGCCCGCGATGGATGACGACGACCTGCGTCGCGGCCGTCCCACCTGCCCCCGGGCCTTCGACGAAGCCACCGCCATCCTCTGCGGCGACGCGCTCCAGGCTCTGGCCTTCGAGACGCTGGCCCGGGACATGCCCGCCGGCGTCGCGGCCCGGGCGTGCGGCGTGCTGGCCCGGGCGGCCGGGGCCGAGGCGCTCGTGGGCGGGCAGGCGGACGATCTGGCCGCCGAACGCGGCTGGATCGACGATCTCTCGGGGATCTCGTCCGCCGATCAAGTGGCCTGGATGGAGCGGATTCACCGCCGCAAGACCGGCGCGTTGTTTCTCGCGGCCCTCGAGCTCGGTGGCCTCGCCGCCGGCGGCGAGCCGCGGAAGCTGGCCCTGCTGGCCGACTACGGTCGGGCGTTCGGCCTCGCGTTCCAGATCGCCGACGACATTCTCGACGCCGAGGGCGACGAGGTCGCCGTCGGCAAGCGCGTGGGCAAGGACGCCGCCCGCGGCAAGCTGACCTACCCGACCGTGCTGGGCATCGCCGCGTCGCGGCAGCGGGCCGAAGCGCTCGCCGACGAGGCGGAACGGGCGGCGGCGGCCCTCGGCCCCCACGCCGGCGAACTCGCCGGGCTGGCACGCTGGATCATCACCCGAAACCATTGATCGAACGACCGACGGAGCCACCATGGCCGACATCCTCCCCACCATCCACTCCCCGCACGACCTGCGCTCCATGTCGCCGGCCGACATGGAGCGACTCGCCGCCGAGATGCGGCGGGCCCTGTGCGAGGTGGCAGCCACGCGCACGGCGCATTTCGCCTCGAACCTCGGCGTCGTGGAGCTCTGCCTCGCGCTGCACCGGGTCTTCGACTTCAGCCGCGACCGCCTCATCTGGGACACGGGCCACCAGGTCTATCCGCACAAGCTGATCACCGGGCGGTTCGGCCGCTTCGGCACGATCCGCACACGCGGCGGCCTGATGGGCTACCCGAACCCGGACGAGAGCCCCTATGACCTCTTCATGACCGGTCACGCCGGCTGCAGCGTCTCCACGGCGCTCGGGCTCGCCAGCGGCGACGACCTGCGGGGCGAGGGCGATCGCCGCTCGGTCGCTGTCATCGGCGATGGCGCCCTGCCCTCGGGCATCGTCTTCGAGGCGCTCAACAACGCCGGCTTCCTCAAGAAGCGGCTGCTGATCATCCTCAACGACAACAAGATGTCGATCTGCCCCCGGGTGGGCGCCCTCGCCGAGTATCTCGACGTGGTCCGCACCAAGCCCTGGTACCGGGGCATCAAGTCCCAGGCCGGCGAACTGATCAAGGGCGTGCCGATGGTGGGCGAGTCCGTGGAGCGGATGCTCGTCAACGTGAAGGACTCGCTCAAGGCGACGCTCCACGGCGGCATGCTCTTCGAGGCGTTGGGCGTGCGCTACTTCGGCCCCGTCGAAGGCCATTCGCTGCCGAACCTGATCCGCTATCTCGAGTTGGTGAAGGACGAGGAGGGCCCGATCCTGCTCCACGTGCTCACCGAGAAGGGGCACGGGTTCAAGCCGGCCGAAGCCGACCCGGTCTTCTTTCACACGCCGGCTCCCTTCGAGTGCGACGACGACGACTGCATCGTCTCGGTCAAGAAGTCGTCCTCCCGCGCCTACACCGACGTCGCCTCCGCGGCGATCGCCTCCTGCATGCGTCGGGACGACCGCGTGACCGTGCTCACGGCGGCGATGTGCCAGGGCAACAAGCTCGAGAAGGTGCGGTCGGAGTTTCCGACCCGGTTCTTCGACGTCGGCATCTGCGAGTCGCACGCGGTCGCCTTCGCCGCCGGCCAGGCCAAGGCCGGCTGCCGCCCGATCGTCGACATCTACAGCACGTTCCTCCAGCGGTCGTTCGACCAGATCTTCCAGGAGGTCTGCCTGCAGAACCTGCCGGTGATCTTCATGCTCGACCGCGCCGGCCTCACCGGCCCCGACGGCCCCACCCATCACGGCTCCTACGACATCGGCTACATGCGGCTGTTCCCCAACATGGCGGTGCTGGCGCCGGGCGACGAGCACGACCTGGAGGCGATGCTCGACTGGGCGATCCGGCACGACGGACCGGTCGCGATCCGGTATCCGAAGGCGGTCGTCGAGCAGCACCCCGGCCCGCGGGCCCCGCTCGAACTGGGCAAGGCCGAGGTGCTCGCCGAGGGGCACGACGGCCTGATCGTCGCCTGCGGCACGCTCCTGGGCGAGGCGCTGGCCGCCGCCGGCCAGTTGCGTCGCGAGGGGCTGGAGATCACCGTCGTCAACGCCCGGTTCGCGAAGCCGCTCGACACGGGCCTGCTGCTCGAGCGGATGGAGGCCGCGCCGTGGACGGTCACCGTCGAGGAAAACGCGTTGCAGACCGGCTTCGGCAGCGCGGTGCTGGAGGCCGTCAACGACGCGCAGCGTCTCGGCCTCGACGCGCTGTCCGGCGACGCTCCCGTGGCGATCGGGCCGATCGTCCGGCTGGGGCTGCCCGACCGGTTCGTGGAGCACGGCGAGCGGGGCGAACTCCTCGCCGAACTGGGGCTCGACGCCGCGGGGATCGCGGCCACCTGCCGGCGGCTCGCCGGCCGCGACCCGCAGCCCACCGCCTCCGCGCACGCAGCCTCGCACCCCTGAGCCCTTGGGGCCGGAATTCGTCTCCATGACTCCCGTGCCGCCCGTCGCCCGCCTGCGGCCGCAGCAACCCTGTCCGGCCCCGCTGCGCATCGCCTTGGTGGGGCCCGCCGGCCTCGATGACGTGGCCCGCGAGGCCGTGCGCGTGGAGCGGCTCCTCGTCGCCAAGGGGCACGACGTGTCGTGCAGGCTGGCGCCCCGCGACGACTGGGGCCGGGGGCCGTTCCACGAGGGGAGCACGGCTTCGCCCGATCTCGTGATCGTGCTCGGCGGCGACGGGTCGATCCTGCGGACGGCACGATGGATGGGCTACGAGCAGGTGCCGGTCCTCGGAGTCAACCTCGGCACGCTCGGCTTCCTCGCCGCCTGCTCGCGGGACGAGGTGCCCGAGGCGGTCGATGAGATCGTGGCCGGCCGGTTCCGGATCGTCGATCACCTGATGTTCGAGTGCGAAGTCGTCCGCGGCGAGGCGGTGATGCAGCGCGAGTTGGGGCTCAACGAGACGTCGATCCTGGCCGGCCCTCCCTTTTCCATGATCGAGATTCGCCTGCTCGTCGATGGCGAACTGGCGACCACCTACCGGGCCGACGGGCTCATCGTCTCCACGCCGGTCGGCTCCACGGCCTACAACCTGTCGGCGGGGGGGCCGATCGTGCGCAAGGAGATCGACGCCTTCGTGTTCACGCCGCTCAACCCCCACACGCTCACCAACCGCACGGTCGTCGATTCGGCCGCGCGAACCTACGAGCTCCTCGTGCCGCGCCCGAATGAGGGCTCCGCCTGCGTGGTGGACGGCCGCGTGGTGGCGGCCCTGCAACCCGGGGATCGCGTCCGCTTGCGTCGGGCCGCCCCCAGATTCACGTTGGTGGAGACGAGCCGCCGCGGCTACTATCGCACCCTCCGGGAGAAACTCGGCTGGGGCGGCGGCCTGCGGGCCGCCGAACCGCCGGCGACAGGAGGTCGTTCATGATCAGCCGCAGCGTCGCCCCCCTGATGGTCTTCGTCGGCGTGGCGTTCTGCGGCGGCCTCGGCCAGGCCGCCGAACAGCCGGTCCGGCTCCAGTACCGCTTCCGCGTCGGCGACCGGATCGACATGGAAGTGGCCCACCGGGCGCTCACCGAAACCACCATGAACGGGGTGACCCAGACGGTGGAGACGATGACCGACTCGAAGAAGACCTGGAAGGTCGTCTCCGTCGATACCGAGGGACGGGCCACGCTCGAGCACTCCGTGGACGACGTGACGATGACGTCGCGGTCGAGCGATCGGGGCGAGGTGCGCTGGGCGAGCGCCGGCACCGACGACCCGCCCCCCGGCTACGAAGGCGTGCGGCAGAGTCTCGGCGTGCCGCTGTCCCGGCTCGTCATCGACTCCGCGGGACGGGTTCTCGACCGCCGCGAACTGCGGCCCTGCCCCCCTTCGAGCACCGGCGACCTCGTGGTCGTGCCGCTCCCGGACGGGCCGGTGACCGCCGGCGCCGAATGGACGATCCCACAGGAGGTGGTGGTGGAGGCGCCGGGGGCCGGCCGCAAGGCGGTGAAGACGCGGCTGCGCTACCGACTCGAGTCGCTGCGGGACGGCGTCGCCACGATCGCGGTGGACACCACCGTGCTGACGCCGATCGACGATCCCCGCCTCGAGGCCCGCCTCCTCGAGCGGATCTGGGATGGACGGATCGTCTTCGACGTCGCCGAGGGCCGGGTGGTCAGCCGCCGAACCGGCATCGACCGGCGCGTCGTCGGCTTCGGCGGCCCGCAATCGAGCGTCCGCTACAAGTCGAACCTCGAAGAGCATCTGATCCGCTGAAGGCCGCGGTCAGCCGGCGCGGAGCACGTCCTCGACGCGACGGATCGCCTCTTCGACGTCCCAGGCGGCGTCGGCCAGCACGATCGGCTCCCGGTTCGACACCCATTCCGTCACCGTCTTCTGCGCCGCGATCACGGTCGAGTGGCTGCGCCGGCCGAAGTAACTGCCGATCTCGGCGAGGGCCGCCTGCGTGTGCTTGCGGGCCAGAAACATCGCCAACATCCGCGGATGGCTCGACGTCTTGGCGCGGCGCGATGACTGCAGGCTCCCGGACTCGATGCCAAACGCCTTGCAGACCGCCTGCTCGATGTCGGCCAGCCGCACGCTCCGACCGCTCGAACGAACGAGATCGGAGAGCGCCTCCTCCGCCATGCCCATCGTCACGGGCACGCCGAGCATCAGGCTCGTCGCTTCGAGGCGATTCACCGCGCCCATCAGTTCCCGCGCGTGGCGGGTCATGTGGGTGGCGACGTAGTGCATCACGTCGTCCGGCACGGCGAGCCCCCGCTTGCCGCAGATCGAGGCCACGATGCCGCGGCGCACCTCGTAATCGGGGGGCAGGATGCGGGCGTGCATGCCGCCCCGGAGCCGGGTGAGCAGCTCGGGCCCCAGCGCGGACAGGGCGTCGAGCTCGCGGTCGCAGGCGAAGACCATCTGCCTGCCCTGGCGGTGCAGGGCGTCCACCGTGTGCTGCAGTTCCAGCAGGGTCGCCCGCTTGCCGACGAAGAATTGGAGATCGTCGATCACGAGCAGATCGACGTTTCGGCAGGTCCGCCGAAACCCGGGCAGCCCGCCCCCGTGGAGCGACTGCAAGAAGCTGGTCGTGAACTGTTCGGCGGAGAGCGACAGCACCGTCAGCCCCGCGTGCATCTGTCGGGCCCGGCCACAGATGGCCTCGAGCAGGTGGGTCTTGCCCACACCACTCGGCCCCTGGATGACCAGCGGCGACATCTCGCCCGGCCGGGACGCCGCCAGTTCGATCGCCCCAAACGCCATCCGATTGCTCGGCCCAACGACGAACTCGTCCAGCCCCGGAGGCACCCGGCGCAGGGAGGCCGGAGCGGCAGCCGGCTCGGCCCGCGCCGCGGCCTGCCGGCGGTGCGATCCGTCGGAACCTGCCGCCGGCACCGACCGCTCCCGCTTCGCGCGACCGGCGGTCGGCGGCGACGGAGCCGACCGCCCCGCGTCGGACGATGGAGCCGCTTGCGGGGCGGCGGCGGGCGCGGCGGGCTGCCAGACGATGCCGGCCTTGCGGCCGCAGACATCGCGAACGGCCGCCTCGAGATCGGCCCGGAAGGTGCGGCGCAGCCATTCGTGGGTGAAGCCGCTAGCGACGGCGACCGTCACCGCCACCCGGTCGCCCGCCGCGGCGGGGTCAACGTCGATGCGGGCCGATTCCCCGAACCAGACCGCAAACCGGTCGTCGCCGATCCGCTTCCGAAAGGCTTCGCAGACGAGCCGCGAGAGGCCGACGGGGTCACGGTGCCCATCATGGGCGACGAGATCGGCTGCTTTCGGCATGGCTCCGTCCAAATCCCAGCTTCCGACGCTCTTCCGTATGGCCGCCGGTTTTCCGTCCTGCGGCCGCGTCCAATCCGCAGCGCACAGTTCTCACGAACGCGGCGAAGGGCGTCGATCGCGGCGCGAGTATAGGGGTGCTTGCAGTGCTGTCAAACCATGCCATCGCAGCGCGAAGAAGACCGCGATGCGACATCGTCGTCCACCGCGCGGCGGTCGCCGTCGAGGCCCTTCCACGATGCCACGCGGCGCGCGGAAGCGACGCGCCGACTGCGGTGAACAACTTGTGCGTTCCGGACCGCGCCGCCGGAAAAAGCCCAAAACCGTGACGCCGCTCGGGCGGGATCGCCGTGTCTCCCAATGGCGGTCGGGCATCGCCTATACTGCGGGCCGATTCGAGGCCGCGCGGCAGAAAGCCTGCGGCCACCACACCGCCGTCAGTCGAGCACGAGATGCACGGAAGTCATCGACCAGACACGACCGGCTGTTCGGCTGGTGACCGCGGCTCGAGATCGCGGCGTTTCGCCGGTTCGCGCAGGGCTGCGCCCGGTCTCCGGATGAGTGCGTGGGCGTCGTCGGCCGTCAGGGCTGTGGCAGGTGCCGTCGCCTGCCTCGGTTGCTATGGGCCGGCCGCGGCGTCGGCCCAGGAATCGCTTCCTTCGACGGTGCAGTCCGAACCGCTGGCCATTCCCGGCACCGGTTGGCTCGGCCTGTCGGTCGATGAATCGACCGTGCCTGGCCGCTGGGGCGTCGCCGCCGTCGCGGAGAACAGCCCTGCCGCCAAGGCCGGCATCCGGGTCGGGGATGAAATCCGGGCCATGAACGGCCAGTTGCTGCGGAGCAAGGAAGACGTTTCGCAGTCGATGACCTCGCTCGTTCCCGGCCAGGATGTGCCCGTGGCCTGGGCCCGCGACGGCAAGGAGGCAGACGTGGTTCTCAAGGCCGAGGCTCGGCCTCCCGAGGCCATGGCCCGTGAGTGGCCCGCAACGCCGGTCCCTGTCGCCGGTGGTTCCACCGTTCCGGCCCCGAAGTCGGTCGTCGTGGAGGGCCCCCAGCAGGCCGTGGCGTTGGACGCTGCCCCCAACGCCGGCCTCAACGTGACGGCCGCCGAAGTGGGCGATCGCTACGCCGGGACCGTCGGCGACCGCTACGCACCGTCCGCGGCCACCACGCAGCCCTTCGCGGCGACACCCGCGCCCGTTTCCATTCCTGCTCCTGCCTCCGCGTCACTGCCCGTCTCCGTTCCCGCGCCTGTCTCCGTTCCCGCGCCCGTCGCTGCGGCTGCTCCCGTCTTCGTGCCGCAGGCTGTGCCGGTCCCGGCGGTGGCATCGGGGCCCACGACCTTGCCCGCGCCGGTCTCGGCCTATGGGGCGGCTCCCGCGCTGGCAACTCCCCCGTCCGCTCTGGTGCCCGCTCAGTCTCCCGCGCCGTTTCCGGGCTCCCCTGCTCCGCTGCCTCGGGCGCAGCCCCAGGCAGCGACCGTGGTTCCCCAGCCGGCGAGCGCCTGGGCGCACGTGACCGAGGACGCTGTTCCCCAACGGCTGCCCGCGCCGGCTCAGGCGGGCGGCGAGGGCACCGCCCGATCCGTCGGCCGAGGCCGCACGGCACTGGGCGTTCGCACGCTGCCGATCGACCCGGCGATGCAGGCCCGGTTTGGACTCCCGCAACCCCGCGGGGCATACGTGCTCGGAGTGGTGCAGGATCTTCCCGCCTCGAAGGCCGGCGTGCCGCCAGGAAGCGTGATCGTGGGAATCGACGGCCGCCCCGTCGGTTCACCGCACGAACTCTCGCAGATCGTCACGACCGGGCCGGTCAACCGTCCAGTGTCGTTGCAGTACGTGCTGCCGGGCGGCGAACAGAAGCGGGCCGACGTGGTGCTGCAGTCGCTGGAGTTGCCCATGGAGCGGGCGCTCGTGGGCCCCGAGCCCGTGTCTGCCGCCCCTGCCTTGCAGCCGGCGGAGCCGGTCATGCAGCGGTCCAATCGACCGGTCGGCGACGCGTCGACAATCCAGATGCTGCGCGACGAGGTGCGGCTGCTCCGTCAGCGGCTCGACGCGCTGGAGCGCCGGCAGCTATTCACGCCGCGGGACGATTCTCGGCGCTGAACGAGCCTTCGTCGCTCGGCGCGAGGCCGAAGCGGGAGAGCTCGTCGTCCAGCGAAACCCCGGCTGGACCGGGGAGTTTCGCCGCCCAGCGGGCCACCCGGGAAGGCTCCTTGCGCACCACGCGCTCGCCGGGCCGGCGGCTGCCCGCGGTGGCCCAGGCCTCCGACTCGTCGGAGAGATGGACGAGCAGCCGCTCCACGCCCTGGCGATGCCGTTCGATGCCCTCGCGATCCAAACCGGCGGGAATCGCGAGCGGGCGGCTGATGATGCCGCGGGCCCGCGAAAACGGCCGCGGAATCGCGAATCGATCCCAGGTTCCCACCCGCCAGGGGCGCTGATACCCGAGCCCCATGGCCACCAGCGGAATGCCCAGCGTGCTCGCGAGGAACACGCAGCCCGCCGCCAGGCGACGCCGCGGGCCGCGCGGGCCGTCGGGCGTGATCGTCAGGTTGCCGCACGAGGCGCGGTCTGCGAGTTCCCGCAGCGCGGTCGAGCCCCCGTGGTAGGTGCTGCCCCGCACCACCCCGAAGCCCATCATCCTGGCCACGCGGTCGAGGATGTTCGCGTCCCAATGCCGGGAGAGCAGCATCGAGATGTTGCAGTGCCCCCGCAGGTAGAGCGGGAGGAGGATGTTCTCGTGCCAAAAGACGTAGATCTTCGCGCCGCGGTAGCCGTCGTGCGCGGGGTCGGCCTCCGGATCGCCGAACTCCACCTTGCAGTCGAGCGTGCCCATCCAGTGGCGAATGCCCGCGGTCGAGACGAGCGACCAGGCGCCGATCGACCATGGAGACTTGAGTTTCACGCGTACCGTCCTTCCCTGGGTCACTCCGCTGCGCTCAGCCGCGGGGCCACGTTCCCTCGAAGACTTCTTCGGCGGGGCCCGTCATCAACACATGCCCTTCGGCCGTCCATTCCAGTTCCAGCCTCCCGCCGGGGAGATCCGCCGCGATCGTCCTGTCGGTGCGACCGGTGAGGACGCCGGCCACGCAGACGGCCGAGGCGCCGGTGCCGCAGGCCATCGTGATGCCGCTGCCCCGCTCCCAGGTCCGCATCCGCACGTGCGACCGCGAGACCACCTCCACGAAATGGACGTTCACGCGGCGCGGAAAGATGGCGGCAGTTTCGATCCGGGGCCCGACCGTCTCCAGGGGCACCCGCGACACGTCGCGGCAGAAGAACACGACGTGCGGATTGCCCATCGACACGCAGGTCATCCGCGGGTCGAGGCCGCAGGCCTCCCACCACGGCTCGCTCGGCCCGAGCGCCGGGCAGGCGGCATCGACGACGCGGCCGGTGCCCGCGACCGGAATCTCCGCCGCATCGAGCAGGGGCTCTCCCATGTCCACGCGCACCCGCGACGTGCGGTCGCCCGTCCGCGTCACCTCGAGCGTCAGCACGCCGCGACCGGTCTCGATCGTCACGGGGCCCTCGGCCGCGTGGCCGCGGGAGACGACGAGGTGCGCCACGCACCGCACGCCGTTGCCGCACATCTCCGACTCGCTGCCGTCGGCGTTGAACATCCGCATCCGTGCCGCGGCGCGGGTCGAGGGCAGCACCAGCACCAGACCGTCGCCGCCGACACCGCGATGCCGATCGGCAATCCGGGGCGCGAGGGCGGCGGGGTCGGCGGGGGCCTGCTCGTCGAAGCAGTCCACGTAGACGTAGTCGTTGGCTGCTCCGTGCATCTTCACAAATTTCATCGACCGCGTTCTCCTGCGATTCCCGGGGGGCGGCGGGCCGGCCCCCGCGACGCCCCACTTTACCAGGGCCGTGACCGTACGACCTGCCTCATCTCTGCACCTCGCGCCGTCCCGCGGCCCGGGGCGGCTCGCCGTCGCGACGCTGCGCCTGCAACTGCTGCAACGCGGCGGCCAGCGTGGGGAAGGCCTCCGTGGTGGTCACGGGATCGGCCAGCGTGCCATCGACGTGCACCAGCAGGAACTGCCCGCTGGCACCGCCGAGCAGCCGCTTCATCGCGGGCAACTGGCTCTCCGAGTCGCCCATGATGGAGCGGAACGTGAGGTTGATGTTGGAGTCGAAATCGACTTCGCCGGTGCCGACGAGGCTGATCGCGTCGCCGGACAGTTCGATGGTGTCGAGGTAGGCCCGGGGCCCCTCGATCCGGAAATCGACGACGCTGCTGCTGAAGGCCTTGCGATCGGGCGCCTTCACCCGGAGGATCTTCAACAACGCCACCACCACGGACAGTTCGTAGATGTCGGCATCCCGCAGGCGCACCTGGCCGCGGCCGACCAGCGAATGCCGTCCCGCCCGCGAGCCGCTCACCTCGACGCCGCCGAACACCTTGCCCCGGTAGCGGTTCGCGGAGCCGCTCATGTCGCCGACGACCCGCTCCAGGTCGGCGTCGCCGAGCGCGGCGCTCACCGTGAAGCCGCCCGGTTGCCCCGCGGCCACGCTCCCGTCGAGCAGGAGCGTGCCGCCGGCCACGCGGGCCGAAAGCCGGCGGGCCGTCCCGGGCTCCCGCGTGGCGGCCGCGGCGGCGCCGAACCGCACGCCGCCCGAATCCATCTGCAGGGGCCCCTGCACCGCGGTGAGTTGCAAGCCCTGCCACATGGCGCTGTCGATCGCCACGTCACCCGTCGTCTGCCAGCGGCGTCCGTCGCTCTGGCCCCGCAGCCGCACGCCTCCGTGGACGTGTTCCAGCGCCACGCCCACGTCGAGCGAGGCCTGCTCGACGTCGAGGTGCATGTCCCAGGCGGCGGCCGCCGGACCGGGCACGTTCTCGACCCGCCCGTCCGGATGCGTCACCGGGGCCGACGCGGTCGAATAGATGTCGAGCGATCCGGCGAGGGACAACAGCCCCCGCAGGCTCACGCTCGACACCGCCTGACGCAGGCCCTCCGGCAGCGCCTGAAGCACGTCGTGGTCGGCGCGAAACCGATCCGCGGCGAGCCGCTCGAACGACACCCGCCAACCGCCGTCGGCCGCGAAGCGGCAACTGCCCTCGGCGGCGACGGTGGTGCGGTCGTGCACCCCGCGAACGCCCTCGAAGCGCAGGTGGCCGTTGTTCCACAGCAGTCGGCCACGGAGTCGTTCGAGCCGGTAGGGAAACCAGGCCGGTTCGATCGACACGCTGTCTCCCTGCGGGGTCGCGGCCAGTTCCACGTCGGTGTGGCGGGCCTTCACCCGATGCCGGACCGTGGCGGTGAACTCCGCATGCCCCCGGGGGTCGAGGTCGTCCCAGATCCGTCGCACCCCGGAGGGGAGCGCGTCACGGAGCTCGCGCTCGAGCACCACGTCCCTGCCCGCCAGGTGGAGCGTCAGTTCGCCGTCGTCTTCGCCGTGCGGCTCGAGCGCGCCCGAGCACCGCACCACGCCGGTGTCGTTCGAACCGACGACATCGTGGATCGTCCAGCGCCCGCGATCCATGCGGATGACGCCGGACACGTTGGAGAGCGGATAGGGAAAGCCGGCGTACGACAGCGTGCACTGGGCGAGCCGGATGCCGAGCGAATTGGCATGCCCGCCCGGCAACTCCGGCGACCGCTCGTGACGGAAGACGAACCCGAAGGTGCCGGAGCCGCGGAGCGCCCGCACGATGCCGGCGCTCCGGGGCGGCATCGCCGCCAGCAGCGCGTCGTCGATCTGCATCCGATCGCCACGCACCTCGACGAAGCCGCGCGATCCCGACTCGGTCCTGGCCACCGTTCCCTCGACCTGAACCGGATGGCCACCCGCCTGGCCGGTGAGGTGCAGCGCCAGCGCGCCGTTCTTGTAGGTGACGGTGCCGACCGTGCGGTCGAGCCGGTAGGGAAAGCGGTAGTGCGTGAGCGACACGTTCCGGCAGCGCACCGAGACATCCGGCTCGATCACGCCGTTCCGCCGCGCGAGCTTGGCCGTCAGGTCGATGTCGCCGGCGGGCAGCAGCCGGCTCCACTGGGTCGCCAGCGCCGGCGGCAGAAGCCCCTCCCAGTGCCTGCCCACGATCAGTCGTTCGGCCTCCACCGCCACGTCGAAATCGGCATCCGGCGTCCAGCCGTGAAGCCGGCCCGATCCCCGGAGGAGCGTCGATCCCGAATGGGCTTCCAGGTTCTGCCAGGCGAGCCCCGTCCGGTCCGCGGTGAAGGTCGCGGTCACGTCGCTGACGGTGAAGGGAAGCGCCGCGTGCTCGAACCGTCCGGACTCGAGCCGGCCGGTCGCACTGAACGCCGCCGACTGCAGCGACGCGAGCGTGCCCGAGGAACGCCATTCGAGATCGACCCGGCCCCGCAGCCCCTCGACCCAGCGGCGCGGCTCCTGCCCCAGCGGCACCAGCGCGATCAGCCGCGGCGCGAGATCGAGCGACTCCACGCCGCCCACCAGGTCGAAGCCGCCGGTCGCCGGCGTCAGGCGGCCCTCGAACCGGGCGAGGCCGAACAGGTCTCCGCTGACGCTCCCGCGCACCGCCAGCGGCCCGTCGGCGGCGGCCTCCGCCACCGGCCGCACGTCGATGCCGATCTGCCGCAGGGCGACCCGGCCCCCCATGCGGGAGTCCTCCACGAGCAGCGTCGCATCCTCGATCGCCACCGGGACCGCCGCCGCGCTCGTCCGCCGCCGCTGCAGCCTCGAAACGCTCCACCGGCCGTCGTCGGCGCGCACGGCATGCACCACCGGACGGCGCAGGCGAATGGCCGTGATCCGCGGCTCGCCCGCCGTCAATTCGGCGAGTGTCGTGCCGCAGGCCAGTCGCACCTCGTCGATCCACACCACTTGGCGATGCGGCGCCGGCAGCGCCGGATCGACGAACGACACGCCCCGGGCGACGATTCCCTCTCCTTCGACCAGGCTCGCCGATTGGACCTGCACGGCGAGCGCGGGAAACTCTTGCCGCAGCCGGGCCTCAATCCGGCTGCGAACCGCCTCGCCGATGCGGCTCGATCCCACGGCACCGGCGACGACGACCCCGGCGACCGTCACCGGCAGCGTCCACCGCACGATGGTCCAGAGCATGTCGGCGAGCGGTTTCACGGCGGTAGCACAGCGATGGGCGCGCAGCGGTGCCGGAATCCCCGGCAGGGGGCGGGAAAGTACGCCGTCGCTCGCGGGGGGTCAAGTCGCCACGGAGCCCCGCCGCCCCCGGAAAACCCGCCATTCCCCCAACCTTCGGACCCCTGCTATAGTGCCGCCTCGGCATTCCATACTTCTGGGGGAAATCCGCATGAACGCCCGTCAGCCGTCCAACCGCGCGCACGATCTGTCGGGTGCCACGCCCAATGCCCAGCGACTGCTCTGGGCCGGCTTCATGGCGATCCTCGCCGCCGGCGTCGGCTTCGCCATCCGCGGCGGCATCCTCGGCCAGTGGGCCGAGCAGTACGGTTTTACGCAAACGGAACTCGGCGAGATCACGGGCGGCGGCCTGACCGGCTTTGGCATCATCATCCTGCTGTCGAGCCTGATCGCCGACCGGATCGGCTTTGGACCGTTGATGTTCACGGCATTCGTGATGCACCTGATCTCCGCGGCCCTCACGCTGGCCACGGGCGCGGCCTTTGCGGCCGGGGGCAAGCCGCTCGCCTTTCAGTGCCTCTTCTGGGGCATGTTCCTCTTCGCCATCGGCAACGGCATCGCGGAGGCGGTGGTGAACCCTCTGGTCGCCACGCTGTTTCCCAAGAACAAGACCCACTACCTCAACATTCTCCACGCCGGCTGGCCCGGTGGCTTGATCCTGGGCGGGTTGGCCAGCTACTTCATGGCCGGCAACAGCACGACCAAGCCGGTCGCCTGGCAGGTGCAGATCTGCCTCTTCCTGATCCCGGTCGCGTTCTACGGCCTGATGATGCTCGGCCAGCGATTCCCGAAGAGCGAGGCGAGCAGTTCCGGCGTCTCGTTTCGCGACATGCTCGGGGAACTCGGCCTCATTGGCGCCGCCGTGATCTGCTGCTTGCTCGCCCTGTTCTTCAAAAGCGACCTCGGCCTTCCGCCCCTCGTGGCGGCCGGCATAGCTGCAGCCCTGCTAGCCCTGTTCGGCGCCGCCACGGGCTTTCGATTTGGGCACCTGCTGCTCGGCTTCCTGCTCCTGATCCACGCGCTGGTGGGCTACGTGGAACTCGGCACCGACTCTTGGATTTCGAAGATCACCGGCGCGATCATGGCGAGCCCGGCGAATGGCCTGCTTCTGTTCGTCTATACCTCGAGCCTGATGTTCATCCTCCGGTTCTTTGCCGGACCAATCGTCGAGAAGATCTCGCCGCTCGGCCTGCTTGCCATCTCGGCGATCTTCGGTGCGGTCGGCCTGACGCTGCTCGGTAACGCCGAGGGGGCCGTGATGTGCGTCATCGCGGCGACGGTCTATGGCATCGGTAAGACCTTCCTCTGGCCGACCATGCTCGCCGTCGTCAGCGAGCAGTTCCCAAAGGGAGGCGCGATTACGATCGGCGCGGCCGGCGGCGTGGGCATGCTCGCGGCTGGGCTGCTCGGCGGGCCGGGCATCGGCTTCCTTCAGGACAAAAACGCTTCCGAGAACCTGCGAGCGGCCAACGAGGCCGTCTTCGAGCGATACCGGGCGCCCAAGGAGAACGAGTTCCTGTGGATGAAGGCGGTGGGCCTCGACGGAGCGAAAGTGGGCGTTCTCGAGGACGGCGGCAAGGAGGCCCAGCGGGCGCTGGCCCTCATGGAGAAGGAGCAGGCCAAGCCCGAGGCCATCGCCGCCCAGAAGCAGATGATCGGGTGGTGGACCGGAACGGCGGCGCCGACAAGCGTCGAGGACAAGCCCCTGGTCGAGGCGGCCGGCCTGTTCGGAGGCCGTCAGGCGCTCAAGTTGACGGCGCTCGTGCCGGCCACCATGTTCGTCTGCTACGCCCTGCTTTTGGCCTGGTTCAAGATGCGGGGCGGGTATCAGGCCCGCGGCTTGGGGCATTGACTTTCAGCCTGTCCTCGACGACCCCTACGGGCGTCGGTCATCCCGGACCGCGGATTTCGATGCGTGCGTCGCCCGATGCCGCAGCGCGAATCCTGCCGGGACATTCGACGGGAGGCATGCGGCCGGCGTGGACCGCCAGTTCGGCCAGCCGTTCGTAGTGCCGAGCGGTCATGTCGCGCTGCGGCCAGCGCTCCAGCCGCCAGAGAGCCACGAACACCTCGGCGACGAGGTGCGGATGGAGCGTCGCCAGGGCGTCGGTGCGGAGCACGACCGTGCCGTCGGGATGGCGGCTGGCATGGGCGTCCAGCAGGTGCTCCGCTGCGCTTCTGATCGCGGCCGCCACCACTTCGGCCTGCATGCCCAGCCGCACCAGCGCCGCGGACGCGGCCGGATAAGGGCCCGCCGCACACCGCGTCAGGATCTCGTGGCGAAGGAAGTTGCGGGCGTATCGCGTGTCGGCGTTCGACTCGTCCTCGCGCCACGGTTCCGCCTCCATCGCCAGAAACGCCCGCACGTCCTCGCGCGGCACGGCCAGCAGCGGCCGCAGGAGCGCCACGCCGTCACAGCATTCGCGGGCCGGTGACATGCCCGCCAAGCCGGCCAGCCCGGTGCCGCGGAGGATGCGGTGCAGGATCGTCTCGGCCTGATCGTCCGCGGTGTGGGCGACGATCACGTGCCGCGCGCCGGTCTCCCGTGCCACGTCCTCGAAGAAGGCATACCGCAGCCGGCGGGCCAGCCCCTCGATCCCCTCGCCGCGCGGATCGGCGCCGTTCCTGACGGCGAGCCTGCGGGTGAAGTACGGGAGGCCGAGACGCTCCGCGAGGGCAGCGACGAACGCCCGGTCGGCGGCGGCCGCCTCCCGGAGATCGTGCTCGGCATGCGCCACGACGAGCCTGCGCCGGGCGTCGGCCGGTGCCACGGCGACGAGTGCCAGGAGGAGGGCCGTGCTGTCGGCACCTCCCGACACCGCGACCACGGCGGGCGCCGTCCAGATGCCCGCGGCCGGCAGGCCGGCCCGCACCGCGGCAAGCAGCCGCTCCCGTGCCGAGGACGTGATGTGGTCGATCGCTGCCATGACTGCCTCCGCCTCCCATTCTGCCAGCGCCGGACCTCGGCGCGCCCGCTCCGGCCGCGGACGGGCCTGGTTCCGGCGGTCGAAGCGGCATTGAGCGGCCTGCGGGCCGGGGCTACCCTCCCGCCGGCCTCGCGGACATCCCCGGGGCGCTTTTGGCCCCGAGGAACCGGTTCCATGCACCTCCGCCCCGCGATCGGCATCGGCCTGGCTCTCGCGCTCCCCCTGCTCACGGGCTGCTCGACGCTGATCACCGCCGCCTACCTCCTGCAGCCCGCCGACGTCCCGGCCGAATACAACGGCCTGCGCGGCAAGCGGGTCGCGGTGGTCTGCAAGCCGATCGTCGAACTCGAGTTCAGCGACGCGGGCTCGGCCCGCGACCTCGCCACGTTGGTCGGCGCCCAGATCGAAACGTCCGTGCGCAAGGTCAAGGTGGTCAAGCAGCAGGAGGTGGCCCGCTGGATCGACGAGCATGCCTGGGTCGATTATCCCACGCTGGGGAAGTCGCTCGACGCCGACTACGTGGTTGGCATCGACCTCGAGGGCTTTCGCATGCACGAGGGGGCCACCCTCTACCGGGGCCGCGCCACGGCCCACGTCCGGGTGTTCGACGTGGCGGAGAAGTCCGTCGTCTTCGAGAAGCGGCTCGATGACTACACGTTTCCGACCGACAGCGCGATCCCCACGACCGATCGTTCGGAAACCCAGTTCCGGGCACTCTTCCTGCAGATGCTGTCGCAGCGAATCTCGCGCTACTTCCACGCCTACGAGAGCCGCGAGACCTTCGCGAGCGAGAATCTCACGTTCTGATCGACCACGGGCCCGATGCCGAGAAGCATGCAGCCCGCACCCCGGCCTACAGATTCCGGAGCGGTCGATTGGGCTTCGGCGGTGCCAGCCTCCTCCGCGCGTCGTCCGCCGGAACGCCCGGCACGCCGTTGCCGCCGTTTTCCCTCTGCCGGAGCCGGGCCACGCCCGTGGTCGCTTCCGCCCAGGCGTAGCCCAGGGGCGTCTGCAGTTCCTTGTCGGCAATCAACGCCCACGGCGTTCCCGGATGCTCCCGCACGACCCGCTCCAGATACATCCGGGCCTGCTTGGCCAGCTTGTCGGTCTGGGAGCCGGCCGCGGAGACGTCGTCGCTCGGCGCGAGCATCCAGGTGTCGCTCTTGGGATTCTTGAACTTCATCCCCGACTTGGCCTGGGCGAGGATGATGTTGTACGCGTCGGTGCGGATCTTCAGCGCAAGCACGCGGCCCATCGCCAGGTCATAGCCGGCCTGCCAGCGCTTCTCCTTGATTGTGTCCCGGTCGGCCGCCCCGGCGGCGAGCGTCGCTAGCAACGCGTCGATCTTGGGCTGGAGGCGGGCGGCCGCTTTTTGCGACTCCCCCAGCGACAGGGCCAAGGCCGCGTCGTCCTCGCGCGGAAAGCTCATCCGCGGGGCATCCATCGGCGCGATCTGCGAACTCCTGGCCGCCTCCACGAGCGCCTTCTTCGCCCGATTGGCGGCGAGCATCTGGTCGATCTTGGCGGCCGTGACGTAATCGGGCCGATAGGCTTGCATGACCTGGGGGTCGAAAAAATGCCGCAGTCGTGAGGCCATCGGCGCCGTGGCCGCGTCGCTGACCCGACCACGGGCATTCCGATTGGCGTGAACGGCGAAGTAGATCCCCCCAGTCTCGGCGCACAGTTTCGACAGGCTGAACGGCCCGAATCCGGAATCGATCGGCTCGTCCGCCTCGCGGCCCGAATGAATGCTGACGTATTCCGGGTAGAGCGTCTCCGGCCCCTGGTCAACCACGGGCCACTGCTGCGTCTTCGCGAATTCGGGTTCGAACTCGACGAACTTCATCTTCACCTGCCGCATGCCGAAGGGGGCTGGAACGCCCACCACGTAGACCGGAATCCCCTGCGTCCGACAGAACAGGGCGGTTTGGTCGGCCAACGACTCGTCGTTGCCGACCTCGTCCGTGAAGACGACGATCATCGCATTGCGACGGGGAGGGCCGGCGCGGACGATGCGGGCCCGCTCGGCCGCCATCCGAATGGCCGTGAACGTCATCTCCACCCCGGACTGATCGACCACGATATTTTCGATCGCGGAGATCACCTCCGCCGGCTCGCGCGTGGGGTGTGCGGTGACGGGCCTTGCCTGCTCCCCGTACTCGAACACCATGTTGAGCAGGTCGGGCCGGTTCCTGATCGACCCGTCCATCCCCAGTTCGTCGAACACGCGATCCAAGCGGCCGGCGATCTCCTTCCGCTGCGTCGCCAGACTGACGGAGCGATCGAAGACCCAGCAGACGAGCGCGGGCCGCTGCTCGAGCGCACTGGCGATCTCGACCGTCAGGCGATCGACCGCGCCGCTCGCACCGGCGATGCCGACGCCCACGGCCCCCTTCGCCACGAGGGTCGCGTCTATTTCCAGGCCGGTGGCGACCTCGTCCACGGGTTCGACCCGGACATCGCTGACGAGATCCTCGTGGGCCTCGACGGGCACGACCGATTCCTCGGCCAAGACGGGCGCCATCGACTGCGCGATCTCGATCCCGTTCTCGCTTTCCGCGCCGCTCCTCTCCTCCGCCTCGTCCGCGACGGCCATCGCTTCCGGGGCCGGCATCTCGACCTCGTCCTCCGCCAACGGGGCGGGAGCGGTGATGGTGATCGGCGGCCGCGGGCTGGGGGCTTCAGGGAGGCCGATCAGCCCCATGGCCAGCAGCGCCGAGGCGTGCAAGACGAGGCTGACCACCCAGGCGGGCATATCCCCGTCCAAGGGCGTGCGGTCCACGCGGGGCCGTCCCTGCCACCAGCGTCGGATCTGCCAAACCGCACTCATGGCCTTGTCTCCCGTATCCAATTGAAGGATACCCGACGGAGCCCCGCGCCCTGAACGGAGGAAAGAGTCGCCAACTCCACATCGTGGAATTCTTCGACCACACCCCGGTATTCTATGCGGAGGAGCACCGGAGTGCCGGTCTTTCTCCTCCCACCTTCCGAACCAGCAGGATCACCATGCGATTGAACGGCTGCGGTTGTCGATCTGTCGAGGTATTCACGATCGCGGTGCTGTGGGCGGCGGCCTGGAACTGGCTCGCGCCACCCGCTGCCGCCGAGCCCGCTGCCGCCGAGCCCGCTGCTGCCGAGCCCGCTGCTGCCGAGCCCGCCCCTCCTGCCGACGCCCCGGCCCCCGGGAAAGACGATGCGGCCGACGCCGACGCCGATGTCGAGCAACTCGACCTCGAGACCACCGACGGCATCCAACTCCGGGCGTGGTACTACCCCGCGAAGGCCGACACCACCCGCACGCAGACCGCGACCGTGATCCTGCTGCACGACCTCGACGGCTCCCACAAGTCGATCGCACCGCTTGCCAAGGCCTTGCAGAAGGCGGGCTGCGCCGTGGTCGCCCCCGAT
Organism: Planctomycetaceae bacterium; assembly: GCA_040376455.1. Taxonomy (GTDB): domain Bacteria; phylum Planctomycetota; class Planctomycetia; order Pirellulales; family UBA1268; genus QWPN01. The sequence continues at coordinate 19,888 of JBEIQP010000047.1, forward strand.
CTGCGAGGGCACGGAGAAAGCACGACCCGTCAGCTCTCCGGCCGCGAGGCCGCCGTCGATGCGAAACTCCTGAAGAAGGCCGACTTCGATTACATGACCGCGACGAGCGGCGGACAGGTGCGGGATCAATCCGCCCATCGGGGCGATATCGAAGCCGTCCGCAACTGGATCAAACGCCGGGCCGCCGACGGTGATCTGTCGATGGATCGTTTGTACGTCGTCGGTTCCGGCCTCGGGGGCGCCTGGGCGATGGCCTGGACCACGAACGACTCCCTCTGGCCTGACACGGCCAAGGGGCCTCAGGGCAAGCAGGTCCGTGGACTCGTGCTGATCAGCCCCACCTGGACCACGCGGGGCTTCACCATCAGTCCGGCGCTCGGCAGCGAACCGATGAAACGCGGGGTGCCGGTGATGGTGATCGCCGGCACCAACGACCGCGACTCCGTCAAGATTTTCGACCACCTCAAGCGGCTGCGTCCCCTGTCGTGGTGGGAGCAGCGGGCCGACGGCAAGAACGCCAAAGCGGAGAAACTGACCGATCCCGCCAAGGCCGCGGCATTCCTGTTCGAATTCAACTCCACGCGCACCGCCGACGCCCTGGCATCCGATCGGTCGCTCGACCCGGCCGCCGTGATCGCGAAGTTTTTCTCGTTGGTCAACGATCGGCCGAAGCGGTGAGGGCTCGGCTGCTCCTCACGGGAGCCGCAGCTCCATGCCGGGCACGATGAGTTCCGGACTGCGGAGCCGATCGCGGTTGGCCTGCCAGATGCGTTCGGCCGCCTGCGGGTCGCCGTAGAACCGCTGTCCGAGCGACGCCAGCGTCTCGCCCGGCGCGACCTGAACGGCGGCCGGTCGCGCGACGGCCGCCGGTGGCGGGGCGGCGGCACGCTGCCCATTGGCGAGCCACGGCGCGGCGCTCGGCGCGGCCGGCGGCTCCGTGGCGGGGGGCGATCCGTGGGTCCTCCAACCGCCGACCGGCAGGCCAACCGGCGTGGCCGGCGGGAACCGCGGTTCGGCCGCTCCGCCGTACGAAGGCTCGATGGCCGCGCCGCCGCCCGCGGCGGTCGCCCGCTGTGACGCCACCGTCCACGAGGGCGGCAGCACCAGTTCGGCTCCGATCGGCAGGATCCCTGGATCGGCAAGCCGATCGCGATTCGCGGCCCAGATCGCACCGGCCGCGGAAGGATGGCCATAGAACCTCGTCCCGATGCCGGCCAGGTCGTCTCCGTCGCGGACCACGTACGTAGGCGGGATCACGGCGGCCGGCATCGGCGGCAGCGGCGGTGCGGGCGGCCGCGCCACGTCGTGAGCGGACCACCCCACGGCCAGCGGTGGCGGACGATGCGCATCGAGCAACGGCGGCGGCGGGATATCGAGCGTCGAGCGGTAGGTGCCATCGACCTCGGGAC
>JBEIQP010000085.1:0-11110 GCA_040376455.1 Planctomycetaceae bacterium
GGCTGGCGAAGTAGTGCACCATGCCGTCGGGTGTGAACGACATGCCGAGCGTCCACCAGCCGAGCTGCTCGATCCGCGGACCGCGGATCTCGCCGCCGTTGCGACCGCTGCGGACGCGGATGTAGGCGCCATCCTCCTTGAACTTGCCGGAATGACTGCTCTCGAAGCAGACGAACATGCCCGGCCAGTATTCCTCGAGGCCGAACCGGCCCTCGTCGGGATGGTCGTCGCCGGTGATGGTCGCGTGAGTAAAGCAGCCGGCACGGAAGCCGAAGCTCGGGCCGGTGCGATTCTCCCACTGCTCGAACGGCGGCATGTAGACGCGGACCGTGATGCTCGGGCTGTCGGCCACCGACATGCTCCGGCCGGTGAACTTCGAGAGGTTGTAGATGAGGTCGTCCTGCTGCATCGTGTAGGTGACGCGGCCCGGGATGCCGCCGTGGAGCGTGGCCACGAGGAGGCCGTGCTCGCTCCCTTCGAGGCCCGGCGCCGGCACCTCGACCCGCTTGACCACGTCGGGGGTGCCACGCTTCGGCCCTTCAAACCACCGGTTGTTCGTGCTCTTGCCGAGCGGCCCGCGCATCCGCTTGTCCTGCTCCTCGGAACTCTTGGGGTGGTTGTAACGCCACGTCCACTTCTCATCCTCGAAGTCGTCGACGACGTTCTTGACGAGCGACCCAGTGCCCGGCAAGAGGACGGGTTTCTTCGGGACCGGGGGCTTGGTGGCAGCGGGACTGGCTGCGACGTCGGGTTTCGCCTTGGTCGTGGACGTGGTCGTGCGGGGCGCCGTGTCGGCGGCACGCGCCAGCCCTGCGGCCACAAGGACGATGGCGGCCGTGCAGCAGACGGCCGAAGGCAACAAGCGCGACATGGTGGCGAGGCTCCTGGGACACGACCGCGAGACCGCGACCGTGCTCCTCGTATCGGGTCCAGATGCGCCGGTTGATCAGCCACCGGTCATGCCACCGGTCGACACGCTCGCGTCCTGCCCCCGTCGCCCCGCTTTCCCAGCTTCCGGAATCGAGGGCTATCTCCGGTGGCGGCGGCGAGAGTCGTCTGGCGTGGGGCGTCCAAAAACGTCACATATCCCGTCCCAGCCGCGGGCAGGAAGATGCCCCGACGCCGGTCCATGATCCAGTGCGTGTCGTGCAACCATGAGCAGACCAGTCGTCCCGACGTCGTGGCCACATCTCGGTCTCTGCATCGCCTTGGCCGCCGTGCCGTTCTGCGGCGCGACAGCTGCTGAGCCACCCCGATCGCACCTCGAGCCGGCGGGAGGCGTCGCCAATGGCCCGCCGACATTCGCCAGCCTGGGACTGACGCTGACGCGGGCCTCGGCCGTGCTACGGCAACAGCTCGCCATCAAACGCGGGGCGGGGCTCGTGGTCGAGTCCGTCGCGCTCGGGTCCCGAGCCGCCCGCGCTGGATTCGCGCAGCACGACGTGCTCGTGAAGCTCGACGATCAGCTGCTGCTCCTGCCCGAGCAACTCGATGCGCTCCTGGAGTCGGCCGAGCCCGACGCGCCACTCGGTTGTACGGTGCTGCGAGGTGGCCATGAGGTGGTGATCCCCATCGCCAACGGTATGCCGGTCTCCGCTCGGCCCCAGCGGAGCACTGCGGCCAACGGCGGCCTCCGCCCCACCGCCTCGAGCCTCGCGATCGTCCAGCAATCCGTGCCCAAGCACGGGCCGATCGATACGACGCGGCTCCGCCGGCTCGCGGATGAAACGCTCGTGCGTCAGGATCCCGACTTCCAGATTCGGCTGACGAGCGGCGACGAAACGCGGCTCGTCGTCTCCGACCCCCAGGGCCGCGTCGTCTTCAACGACACGATCGACACTCCCGAGGGCCGTAGCCGGATGCCTGTTTCGGTGCGCGATCGGGTGATCGACATGGAGCGGATGTTCGAGGGGCGGCAGCCCCGCACGACGACCGACGCGGTCAAGCCAACGGCCGAAATCGGCCGGCTCGACGTCACCCCGATCGAACTCCGCTGACCGCGGCTGCTACCAGCCCACCTGGGCGATGTCGCGAGACCAACTTCCGCCGGCGGAGGTCGAGGATCGCGGCTGGGCCGTCATGGTCTGCCATGGATCCGGGCCGGTGAACGTGCCGCCGGGCAGGCGGACCACCCACGGCCCGGCGCCCCGCGACATCCGCGCAAACGATTCCTCGAGCTGCCGCCGCTGGATCTCCTGCTGGCGGCGGATGCGACGCCGTTCGGCTTCCGCCGTCGCCGTCGCGTAGGCGAGCCGCGCCTGCTGCGACGCCTCGGTGACGGTGTGGATCGCGTCTTCATATCGCTGCCGCTCCAGCAGCGAGCGGGCGGTATCGACCGCCGACGCCGCTGCACGGACGTCTGCCTGCACGCCCTCGGCGTACCAGGCCGCGACCCGTCGGACGAGGGCATCGGTCTCATCGATGTCGTTGGCCGCCTGCCGTGCGAGCCGGTCGTCCTCGGCCGCGAGTGCCTCGCCGCGGGCTACCGCGGTGTCGGCCGCATCGATCAGTTGGGCTGAGTGCCGGAAGTCAGGTCGGGAGGCTCGCATCGTGCCGTCGGCCACCTCGATGATCCGCGCCGCCTCGTGGCACCGTTCGTTGGCACTCACGCGGTCGGTCCGCTGCCGGCGGAGCTGCTGGTCGAGCGTCGCCACGCGCTGGGCGGCTTTGTCACGCTTGCCGGGCAGCACACGCTTGAGTTCTTCGAGTTCGGCGAGCCGGTCGGTGACGGCCGCGAGGCAGCCCTCGACCCAGTCTTCCTGGCGGACCGTCTCCTCCAGCAGCGCCACGGCGCGGAAATAGTGTTGGACGCTCGGGGCCGCCGACGCGCGGGCCTCCTCGAGCAGCTTCTGCACGCGGCCGAGGCCATCATCGGCCCGGGCAATGTTCTCGGCGACATCGGACCACGAACTCTCAGCATACGACGCAGCGAGTCGTTCAGCCGCCGCGATCGCCGCCTGTCTCCGGGCCACGAGCGCCTCAACTCGAGCGGCGCAGGCCGGCAAGAGCTCCTCAGATTTCGCGCGGGCGGAAACGATGCTTTCGATGAGCGCCGCGGCCTCGGCGTTCGACCGCTCCGCGCGTTCGACGTGGATGAGCGCCGACTCGGTCTCGCCTGCGTCGAGCAACTGAATGGCGAGTTCGGCCTGTTTGGCTGCGGCATCAAGGCGATCGTCTGGGTTCGCGCCCGGCTCCGTCAGCAGCCAGCCCTCGGCACGGCGGTCGGCCACCTTCTTTCGCAGTTCAGCCGTTTGCGCGACCGCCCGCTGCCGTCGGTCATCAGCGGCCTCGAGCGCATCGAGCCGGCCAAGCATCGACTCCAGTGAACCACGGGACTCCTCCAGGCCACCGCGGGCGGCGACCGGGTCACTCTCCACGTGCTCGCCGGCCTGCGTTCTGCCGCGGGTCACCTCGGCGAGCACCGCCTGGAAGACGGCCGCCGAGCGGCCGCGGCGGGCGACGGCCTCGAGCCGCCCCGACGCCTCGGCCATCTCGGCGTCGAGCGTGGAAGCCGACTCCCGGGCCTTTTCGTGAGCGGTCTCGAGTGCGTCGAGCGGTGCCTTGCATTCGGCGGCCACGTCGGCGAGCGGTGGCCGCGCCTCAGCCGAGTCGAGCAGGCTCATCGCCTCGTCGGCGGCTGTCGTGCCGAGGAACCACTCCGAGTCGATCTTCTCCTGCGCCTTTTCCCAGACGTCCATCAGGCCGAGCCACCGCTCGCGATAGCGGCGGATCGCACCCTGCACGTTGTCATACGTGGACCTGGTCATGCCCTGCATGGGGGTCACAAAGTCGGGGTCCGAGTGGGGTAGCAACCGGTGCCGCTCCTGCTGGCCGTCGAGGAGGTCGGAGAGGGAGACGACCTCTTCCTTGAAGGCGGCAAGTTTCTCGCGGGCCGCCCGCAGCCGGCTGCCGTGCCGCGCCCACTGCACCGCCAGCCCGCCGAGCAGACCTGCGGCGCCGAGTCCGGCGAGCCCGAGCGGCAGCGTCCGCGTCGTGAAGATTCGCGACGCCTCGGCCTTCCGCCGCTTCTCTTCGGCGGTGTCCTGAACCCACCGTTCGGTCGCATTCACGAGTTCAGCAATGCCTGCGTCGAACAGGCCGTCCTTGGCCCGGGGCACGAACGTGTTTGCGATCAGTTCCCGTTCCAGGGTCGTGCGGTCGAGGCCAGCAGAGGCCTCGAGTGACCACGGCACGTCCATGGCGATCTGCCGGTCGCCGACGTCGAGCACGATCGTGACGTCACCGGCGGGATTGAACCCACCCTCGCTGCGGGCCGACTCCTCCCGCCAGCGGTCCACGACTTTCTCGAGAAGCGCCGCGGCGTCCTCCGCACTCGACGCGGAGTCGACGACCACCACCCGGTAATCGCGGCCGGTCCGCTGCTTGGCCGCGGCGATCGCGGCGCGGGTTTCCGCAAAATCGTCTTTCACACCGCTGACGAACACCCGCGGCGGGTCGTTGCGATCCGGCGCCTCGGGGATCGAAGACTCATCGGCACGGGCGCCGGCGGCCAGGGCGATCGCGACGAGGCAGAGCAGGTGACGAAGAACGTGCGGGATGGTCGGCATGGCGGCTCCGAAATGACGCGGGAACGGAGCGTGGAGTTTATCCGCGGCCGTGGGCTGGAATCCATGGTCGGGTTCCTGCCTTAGGAAGGCTGGTTCCCGCGGGCGGCGCGGCCCATGGCGTCGGCAGCCGCAATCGCGGCGACGACCCCAGCAGCATCGACCGGAAACGGCATCGCGTGGATCGTCTCGCCCGGGGCAGTGGCCCGCTCGGCGACCGCCGCGATCGCATGAGCGTCTGCGGCATCGATGCCGAGTTCCCCGAGCGTCACCGGCAGGCCGACTCCGACCAGAAACTCGGCGACTCGTTGGGCTTCCGCCTCGGCGTCCACCCGCGCCGCCTCGCCGGTCGACCGCTGCGCCTCGAGCATGAGGTGCACGAGCGTCCCGAAAGCCACCTTCTCGCCATGCAGCAGGCCGTGGGTCACAGGGATGGCAGTGAGGCCATTGTGCACCGCGTGGGCCGCAGCGAGCCCCGCCGACTCGAAGCCGAGCCCCGAGAGCAGCGTCGCTGCCTCGACCACCCTCTCGAACGAATCGTCGGCGACGCGACGGCGGCAGGCTGCGAGAGCCGCTGCACCGTGCTCGAACACAACGTCGCGGCAAAGCCGCGCCAGCTCGAGCGCCGCAAGGGTGGAGCGGCCGCCGCGCATGTTGGCCGCCTTCCCGGCCACGGTGGCCCGCGCCTCGTAGAACGTGCTCAGTGCGTCGCCGATACCGGCTGCCAGGAATCTGGGCGGGCTCTCGGCGATCACGCGGGTGTCGACAAGAACAAGGTCAGGCGAGCGGCGGTGGATCTCGTAGACCTCCACCGACCCGCGGCGCGGGCCCTCGTCGGCGTAGATCACCGACAGCGCGCTGGTGGGGGCGTCGGTGGAACAGACCGTGGGGCAGGAGACAAAGGGGAGCCTGCATGCCGCCGCCGCAGCCCGCGCCGCGTCGAGCACCTTGCCACCGCCGGCCCCCACGATCGTGCGCGCTCCAGACGCGGAGGCCTCGGCCGCGATCGCCGCGATCTCGCGACGGCTCGACTCGCCTCCGAAGGCGAGCACGCGATGCATCCAGCCCGCCTCGGCAAACGATTCGGCCCACGCCGGTGCGAGCCTCGCGATCGCCGCGTTGCCCGCCGCCATCAGCACCGGCCCCTCGAGGCCGACGGCCTGCATTTCAGCCGCCAGCCGTCGCGAGACTCCAGGGCCCTGCACGTATCGCAGTGGCGAACAGAAGACCAGCGGCAGCCCCGGGGTGTCGTGCATCGGGTGGTGGTCAGAAGTTGCCGATCTCATCGGCAGTCACCCGCGGAGGTCGCGGCGTCGGGGCCGCGGGCGTTGTGGGCCGCGGGGCCAGCGGCAGCCGCGAGGAGGGCAGCAGTCCGCCCCGCGGAGCGCCGAGGCGGGTTCCCGCCGGCCGGCCGGTGTCGGGCAGCGGAATGCCGGCGTTGAGATTGGGCTTCGGCGCCATCGATCCATAGCCCGGCCGTGCCGCAGGAGAGCCGGCGCGGACGCCGCCAGTGACCGATCCGGATCGCGAAGATCCCCACGAAGGCGCTTGGTTCTTTGATGGCCGTTCGGGATCGCCCGCCGTCGACGATGGCACTTTCGGCACGGAGGGGCCAGACGTGCCGGAGGCGGCTGGCCTCGAGTCTGGCACCCTGGTGCCGGGCAGGGCGGGTCTGTCGGACGAACGCTTTCGAGGTTCGGGCGGGATATCGAGTTGGGTGTCGGGGTCGGCTGGACGATCCTCGTCGGTCGGCTCGCCGTCCGCGACGATCCGGGGCTTACCGGTCACAGGATCGAGGCCGCTATCGAGCTCAAGCTGCATGCGGCTACGTCGCATCCGCGCTCGCGCGACAGACGCCTCGGACTCGTCGATCGTGCCATTGCCGTCGAGATCCCACTGGCGGACGAGTTCGTCGCGAGACGAACCCGAACCCGAACCCTTGACTCCCGGCACCATGCCGCGGCTTCGCAGGCCGCCCGTCGGATCGGGCTCCTCGGTCGACTGGGCCGCCGACGGACGCACGGCGACGACGGTGGCGGCACAGGCGGAGACGAGGAGCAGCGCCGCGACGCGGACAGGGCCGACAGAGAACGGTGCGGACATGAAAACCCTCCGGCCAGGTGACGGCGCGATCGACTCATCCTATCGCGGCGGCGGGGAGTGTCGCCAGCGCGGCGGCCATCCGTTCGGCCGCGGCAGCCGCATCGCCGCCCGACCTTTCGAGTTCGCGGGCCGCAACGTGGCAGTGCACGACGTGGCTGCCAACCGCCGTTGCCGGCGGATCGACGGTGCGGCAGACCGCCTCGGCGAGCGGACACCGTGGGTGGAACCGGCAGCCGGCTGGCGGTCGGGCTGGGCTGGGCACGTCCCCAGGCAGCACGATTCGTCGACGTCGGCGGTGCACGTCCACCGAGGGCACTGCCGAAAACAGCGCGATCGTGTAGGGATGCAGGGCGACCCGTCGCAGGTCGGCGGCGGCCGCCAGTTCCACGATCCTGCCGAGATACATCACCGCGACCTCGTCGGCGACGTACTCCACCGCGGCGAGGTCGTGTGAGACGAAGAGGTATGTCAGACCAAGCCGTTCACGGAGGTCGACGAGCAGATTGAGCACCTGTGCCTGGATCGAGACGTCGAGCGCGGAGATCGGCTCGTCGAGGACGACGAACTCTGGTTCGAGGACGAGCGCCCGCGCGATCGCGATCCGCTGCCGCTGGCCGCCGGAGAACTCGTGGGGATAGCGTTCGAGTGCTGCTGCGGGCATGCCCGTGCGGTCGAGGGCCTGTTGGATGCGGCGGAGGCGGTCGGCCGCGTCGCCCATGCGATGCACGACGAGGCCCTCCTCGAGGATTCGGCGCACCGTCATTCGGGGGTTCAGCGAGCCGTACGGATCCTGGAACACGATCTGCATCCGCCGACGAAGCGAGCGGAGTGCGGCGCCGCCGAGTCTGCGGACATCGTGACCACCGATGACGATGCGGCCATCGGTCGGCTCCACGAGCCGAAGGATGCTTCGGCCGACGGTCGTTTTCCCACAGCCGCTCTCGCCGACGAGCCCGAGCGTGCGGCCGCGCGGGATGGAAAAACTCACGCCATCGACGGCCCGCACGGCGCCGACCTGACGGCGGAGGAGGCCACGGCGAATCGGGAAGTGCGTCCGCAGATCGTCGACGCGCACGAGTGGTTCGGGAGGCAATGTCATGCGGGGGCGGCCTCCACGTCGGCCGGGTGAGGCTCGCCGAGCCGGGTTGCGTAGTGGCAGCGGACGAAGTGGCCCGGTTCGACCTCCTGGAGTTCCGGCACAGCCATCCCACAGGCTGGCCCATCGATCGGCTTCGTTCGTGCGTACGCACACCGCGGGTGAAAACGGCAGCCGGACGGAAACGCCTGCGGTGGCGGCACCATTCCGGGAATCGTCCGCAGCGGCGTCCGGCGGTCACCGCGCGCGGTGTCGAGATCGGGCCGGGCCGCGAGCAGGCCGATCGTGTAAGGGTGCAGTGGCCGCGCGAAGAGCACGTCGGCGCGGGCCCGTTCCACGATCCGGCCGGCATACATCACCGCCACGTCGTCGCAGGTCTCCGCCACGACGCCGAGATCATGGGTGATCAGCAGGATCGCCGTGCCGAGCCGCATCCGCAGGTCGGCGAGCAGGTCGAGGATCTGGGCCTGGATGGTGACGTCGAGGGCCGTGGTCGGCTCGTCGGCGATCACGAGGTCGGGCTCGCAGGCGAGCGCCATCGCGATCATCACCCGCTGCCGCATGCCGCCGGAGAGTTGATGGGGGTATTCATCGATCCGTCGCTCGGGATCGGCGAGCCGCACGAGCCGGAGCATCTCGAGCGCCCGTGTTCGGGCCTCCTCGCGGCCGCAGGCCTTGTGGAGCAGGACAGCCTCGGCGATCTGGTCACCCACCGTGAACACTGGATTGAGGCTCGTCATCGGCTCCTGGAAGATCATCCCGATCCTTCCGCCCCGGACCTGCCGAAGTTTTGGCTCGGCCAGCGTGACAAGGTCGACTGGACTAGCGGGCGAGTCGAGTGTGATCGACCCCGACTCGATCACGCCCGGTGCCGCCACCAGTCGGAGGATCGACATCGCCGTCACGCTCTTTCCGCAGCCGCTTTCGCCGACGAGCCCGAGCGTGCGGCCCCGCTCGATCGACAGCGACACGCCATCGACCGCCGGCACGCGGCCTGCGGGCGTATGGAACGCCGTCACGAGATTGCGGATGTCAAGCAGCGGCATCGTTGGTTCGTGAGTCACTACCGGCGGAAGACGATTGAGAACACGATTCAGAACATGAACACGGATCGAGCAGGCGGCGGGATCGGGGCGAGGATGACGAGCGTCGGCTATCCTGCCGTTGGCGAGGCAACTCGTCCCGTCCCGCCGCCGAGTTTGGCGAGTTGGAGATGAGCACCGAAAGGACATTCGAGCTCATTTCTGCGCCTCGCGGAGTCGAGGATCAGTCGCTTCCTGGAGGCCTTCGCCGACGAGGTTGTAGGCGAGCACCGTCAGGAAGATGGCGACGCCGGGAAACACCACCAGCCACCACATGGCGAGGTTCGAGCGGGCGCCGTTCAAGATCGAGCCCCAGCTCGCCGATGGGGGCGGCGCTCCGAAGCCAAGGAACGAGAGGCCACTTTCGACAAGGATCGCCGCGGCGATGCCGAAGGTGATCGGCACGAGAATCGGAGCCAGGGCGTTGGGCAGGATGTGGCGGAGCATGATTCGCAGCGGCCCGGCACCGGCGGCCCGGGCGGCCGTCACATATTCGGCGCCTTTGAGCCGGAGGAACTCGCCGCGGGTGAGCCGGGCTATGCCGGTCCAGCCCGTGAAGCCAATGATCGCCATCGTGTGCCAGATCGTTGGCTTCTCGATGATGGCCACGATGGCCAGGATCAACACGAGCGTGGGGATGCACATCACGATCTCCGTGACCCTGCTGGTCACGGCGTCGATCCAGCCGCCGAAGTAGCCGCCAAGGGCGCCGACCAGAATCCCGATCGTGCCCGCGATGCCCATCGAGACGAAGCCGACGAGCAGCGCCACGGTGGTGCCGTGGACCATCTTCGCGAGCACATCGACTCCCGCCTGATCGGTGCCAAATGGATGCAGGCGGCTCGGCACCCCCTTGTCCATGGAGGGATTCTCGGGTCGGCCTGGCCACTCGTCGGCCCGGACCGCCCGGTAGGGATCCTGGAAGAAGAGCGGCCAGATCACCCAGCTCTCGGGATCCTTTTCGGCGAGATTCTTCGGGTAGGTGCCGCGGAACTTGTCCTTGGCGAAGATCGCGGGCTCGAATCGGCGGTCGAAGTAGGCGAGGCACGGCGCGTAGATCCGGCCCTTGTAGCGGCAGATCACCGGCTTGGTGCCGGCGATCGCCGGGGCAAACGTGGCGACGGCCATGAGGAAACCGACGAAGCCGAGCGCCGCCATGGCCAGCGGCCGTCGCCGGTATCGCCGCCACGCTTCGATCCAGAATCCGTGTGCGGCCATCACTCCACGCTCACCCGGGGATCGACGGCGCAGTACAGCAGGTCGGCAAGGAGCTGCCCGAGGAGGGTAAGCACGCTGAACATCAGCGTCAGCCCCATGATCGTCGGATAGTCGCGTTCGCGGATGCTCTCGAAGAAGAGTCTTCCCATGCCCGGCCAGGTGAAGATCTGCTCGATGATGATCGAACCGCCAACAAGCGACGGCAGCGAGAGGCCCAGGAGCGTGACGAGCGGGATCAGCGTGTTGCGGAAGGCATGCCGAAAGAGCACCCTCCACGGTCCCGCCCCCTTGGCCCGAGCGGTGCGGATGTAGTCCTGGCGAACCGCCTCCGCCATGGTCGCCCGGATAAACCGCGTGTCGTAGGCCAGGCTTACGTACGTCTGGCAGACGACTGGAAGGATCATGTGCCGCGCCACGTCGATGATCCGCGAGCCAAGCGGGGCGTCGGGCGGCAGGTCGGCCATCCCGAAGAGCGGCAGTTCCCAGGCCGCACCCTTGCTCCACACGGAGAACATGATCTGCAGAAAGAGCGCGGCCACGAACGTGGGGAACGAATAGAGGGCGTAGAGCACGAGGCTCACGCCCCGTTCATCGGCCGTGCCGGAGCGGGCCGATGCGTAGAGACCCAGGGGGATGGCGAGCGTCCAGATCAGCAGGAAGGCCGTCCCCGACACGAGCAGCGTGGGGCCGAGCCGCTCACCGATCAGCGTCGTGACCGGCTGCTTGCGGGTGATCGACCGGCCGAGGTCGCCGCGAAGAAGGTTGCCGGCCCACTGCACATACCCCTCGGGCCACGACTTGTCGAGGCCGTAGGCCCGCTGCATTCGCTCGTAGTCGGCGGCGCTCACCTTGCGGCTCGGGTCCTCACCGAGCTGGGCGGTGAGCGGGTTGCCCGGCATGGCGCGCGCCAAGGCATACACCACGATCGTGATCGCCACGAGCGTGACGCATCCCAGCATCAACCGCCGCACCAGATAGGTGACCATGCGTCACTCGGCTCGCGGCTTCCACAGGCTGCCGGAGCCGGGGGAATAGTGGTAGGGACC
>JBEIQP010000209.1:0-2954 GCA_040376455.1 Planctomycetaceae bacterium
CCCCAGCGGTACCTTCGGGATTTGAAACACGGCCGTATCGCTCCCAATCGCGAGCGATACGGCGGCTTCGTTTTCGGGCCGGAATGCAAGCCGGAGGCTGGGACGCTGAGCGGACGGATCGAGGCCGCAGCGCCGCATGGTAGAATCCGTCCTATGTTCGAACACCGAACGGATCCGCTGCTGCCGCGGCACTCGTTTCTGCTCCGGGTGCTCGGCTATCTGGCCGCGGCGACGCTCGTCGTGAGTGTCGCCCTCGCCATCGGCGTGCTGGGCTACCACTACCTCGGCGGCTTGCCCTGGATCGACGCGCTCGTCAACGCGTCGATGATCCTCGGCGGCATGGGGCCCGTCGATCCGATCACCTCCCACGCCGGGAAGATTTTTGCCTCCTTCTACGCCCTCTTCTCGGGCCTGCTGTTCCTCGGCGCCGCGTCGATCCTGCTGGCGCCGTTCATCCACCGCGTCATGCACAAACTGCACATCGACGAAGACTGATCGTCGCCCGCGGCACGACCGGGATTGCGTTGCCGGGGGCGTGACGCCGTGCCCGGAAGCGGCCGGGAAAAAAGCCGGCCGCAGCGCCAGAAGGTTGACATCCGGCCCCGACGACGCCATCATTCCATAAAAGAGGACATGGTTGTCCGGTTTTGGTCGAGGCGGGGCTCGGTGGCGGTCGATACGAGCAGGGAGGCCGCACGGCACGTCGGGAGGGTCGCATGCTCTCGCAGACGGTTGAATACGCCCTTCGGGCAGCCACCTATCTCGCCAGCGTGGAGGGCGAATCCCGCACGGTCGATCAGATCGCCGCAGCGACGCGGGTGCCGGTCGCCTACCTGGCCAAGGTGATGCGGCCCCTGGTCCGGGGAAAGATCGTGGCCAGCCGACGGGGCGTGCGGGGCGGCTTCGCACTCTCCCGGTCGCCGGAGAGGCTTCGGATCCTCGAGATCGTGCAGGCGGTCGATCCGATTCAGCGGATCACGCATTGCCCGCTCGGCTTGGCGGCCCACGGCAAACGGCTCTGCCCGCTGCACAAACGACTCGACAACGCGCTCGCGGCGATGGAGGAGGCCTTCGCGGCGACCACGCTCGCCGAGGTTCTCTCCGAGCCGACCCGAAGCGTTCCGCTCTGTGATTTTCCAGCCGTCCCGGCCTGCAGGCGGCATTGACCCGAGGAGTGGAGGAAACGATGTCCGCGCTGGATCGCACGGCCCGGTGCGTGGCGGCACTGGCCCTCACCTGCGCCGGTTGGCCGCTCGCGGCGATGGACGAGTTTGAGCGGCCGCCGATCTCCTACAGCGAGGCGGTGCCTGACAACGCCGTGACCCGCCTGCAGGCGCGGCTCGACAGCGGCGATGTCCGCCTCGAGCACGTCAAGGGCTGGGGATACCTGCGAAGCGTGCTCGCCGAATTGTCGGTGCCGGTGTCGAGCCAGACGCTCGTGTTTTCCAAGACCAGCCTGCAGTTCCAGCGGATCTCACCCCACTCGCCGCGCGCCCTCTATTTCAACGACGACGTGTACGTCGGCTACGTCCGCCTGGGCGACGTCGTCGAACTGTCGGTCGCCGACCCGAAGCTCGGCACGGTGTTCTACACGCTGAGCCAGAAACCCGCGGACCACCCCACGTTCGCGCGGCGGACGAACGACTGCCTGTTGTGCCACGGCGGGGCGCAGCCGAGCCACGTGGTGCGGTCCGTCTACCCGGATGCCAGCGGCCAGCCGCTGCTCTCGGCCGGCGCGAGCCGCGTCGATCACACCACGCCGTTCGAGCGACGCTGGGGCGGCTGGTACGTCACCGGCACGCACGGGTCCGCCACGCACCTCGGCAACGTCACCTATCGGGAGCGGTCCCAGATGCCGGTGGCCGAGGAGCCGCCGGGGCCGGACGTCGGCGACCGGTTCAACGTCAATCGCTACCTGTCCGGCCACAGCGACCTCGTGGCGCTCACCGTGCTCGCGCACCAAGCCTTCGCCCACAACGCCATCACCAAGGCCTCCTTCGAGGCGCGCACCGCCCTCTATCGCGAGGCCGAGTTGAATCGGGAACTCGGGGAGCCGGCAGGGCACCGCTGGCCGAGCACCGAGACCGTCCTCAACGCCGCGGCCCAGTCGCTCGTCGAATGCTTCCTGTTCTGCGGCGAGCCGAAACTCGCCGCCCCGATCGCCGGAACGTCCGATTTCGCCAAGGAGTTCGCCGGGCGGGGGCCGTTCGACTCCCGGTCGCGATCCCTGCGGGCGCTCGACCTCAACACGCGGCTCTTCCGGTATCCGTGCAGTTACCTGATCTACACCGCCAGTTTCGACGCGCTCCCCGAGGACCTCCGCGACCGGTTCTGGGCCCGCATGGATGCCGTGCTCGGCGGCACGGAGCAGAGCCCGCGGTTCGCCCATCTGTCGGCGGCCAACCGGACGGCCATCCGGGAGATTCTCGGCGCCACCAAGGCAGGCGCCCCTGCCGCGTGGAAAAGTCCCTGAAGGCAGAGGCCGGCGACGGTCGGGCGGGGCCGGCCCATCCGCGGGCCGTGGTTCGCGCGACCCGAGGGAGGGTCGGCGGCCGCGCGGCGGGTATAGTGATCGCGAGGGCCTCGAGCGGAGGAGATCGCGATGCACCCTTCAGCCAGTTCGCGGGAGCCCGATCGGTTTCGAGGCGTGCGGCCCCCGCCGGTGCCGCCGGCGGCGCGGCCCGATCCGCCCGCAGCTCCGTTGCCAGGATGGTTTCTGGCGGTCGATGCCTTCGTGTGGCGGCTGCATCGCACGGGGTTCGTGCAGAGCCTGATCGTCCACATGGCCCTGCTGCTCCTGCTGGCCATCGTCGTCGCCAAGCCCGACCCGCCGATCGGGCCCGCGAGCCTCGTGCTCGACTTCAACGGGCAGCTCGACGTCGCCGTCGACGGGGAGCCCGTCGCGCTGCCGGGAGACGGGGGCGATGCCGCCCCGACCGCGCACCTGGAGCCGG
>JBEIQP010000125.1:0-7657 GCA_040376455.1 Planctomycetaceae bacterium
GCCGTCGCCAGCGGGCCGTCGTCGCCAAGCCGGTGAAGCTCGACTCGGTCGGCGAAGCCTTGCACCAGGTACTCCCGGCTGCCGCGGGGAAACGCGATCCAGGCGGGCTGTGTGGCGACATCGATCCGATCCACGAGATTCCAGTCACCGCGGGCCGAATCGACGATCGCGCCGATCTGGCGACCATACTCCCACGCCGGCCTGCTCTCGTAGGCGCGGCTGGCGAGCGCGAAGGCCGTTCGCACCCGCCCTTTCTCCAGTTCGAACTGCGATTCGTGAAAGTCGGCGAGTTGCTGCGTGGCCCGAGCCTGCTCCCGCGACCGCGCCGCCTCGCGGAGTGCGATCGCCTCGGCCTCGCGAGCCCGGATCGCGAAGATCGAGATGCCCGCCGTGGCAGCCGCCAGCGAGAGCAGGGTGACGATCGTCGCCGCCATGGCCGCCCGGTGTCGGCGTCCGATCCGCACCACCGCTTCCCAGAGCGGTTCCGGTGCCGCCAGCACCTCGTCGCCGTTGAGATACCGCCGCAGGTCGGCGGCAAGGGCCGCGGCATCGGCATAGCGCAGCCGCGACTCCTTCTCCAGGCACTTGAGAACCACCCGCGCGAGCGGCGGATCGATCGACGGAGGAAGCGGCCGCGGCACGGCGTCGGCCACCACTCGAGCTGCCTCGGTGATACGCGTGCTGTCAACGTCGTACGGCCTGCTGCTCGAGACGAGTTCGTAGAGCACGAGCCCCAGCGAATAGACGTCGGATCGCGGGTCGAGAGCGTCCTGCGACTCGTGGAACTGTTCGGGGCTCATGTACTGCGGCGTGCCGGCGCAGCGTCGTGCGCCGGCCACGTCGTGCGTCGTCTGCGGATCGCCGTCGCGCCGCATCGCGTGGGCGATTCCAAAGTCGATCAACTTCACGGCCCCGCCCTGTTCGACGAGGATGTTGCCCGGCTTGATGTCGCGGTGGACCAGGCCCTGCTGGTGCGCATGGGCGGCCGCCTCGCAGACGCCCACGAAGAGTTCCACCCGCTGTCGCTCGGGCAGGTCGTCTTCGTCGGCATGCGCCGTGATCGATCGGGCGTTGGGAATGAGCTCCATCACGAGATACGGCAGCCCGCCACCGGGGCTGTCGGCGACGCCGGCGGTGTAGACCTGCGCGATGCCCGGATGCCGGAGCCGCGCGAGGGCGGCAGCCTCATGCTCGAACCGTAGCGTGGCGTCGGGTGACACGCCCGCTTCGAGCAGCACCTTGATCGCCACCAGTCGCGGGGGATTCCCCTGTCGCGCCTCGTAGACCCGGCCCATGCCGCCGCGACCGATCAGCCGTTCGATGCGACAGTCGCCAATGAGCGTGCCAGGGGGGGAGTTCCAGCTGCGGCGGTGGCGAGGCGGTGTCGCCGCCGAAGCCGAAGCTGGAAGAACGGCCGGTCAGTTCGGCCTCGGTGCCGCCTTCCGGTTGCTGCGATCGGTCGTGGTCTGGAGTCGTCACGGCAGTGTCGGTTGTGGGGCTGCCATCCCTGGATCGGCCGGAGCCGGCCCGGTCGTCAGACCTTGAGGGCTGACTCTGGGCCGCGGGCTGGGCAGGTGGCCAGCGCCACCTCCACCGCCTCCGCCACGAAGTCCTCCACCTGCTGTGCCGCGCGGCCGGCGAGGTCGTCGGCCCGCATCGCCGCTGCGATGTCGACATCCTGGAAGAGCGGGTCGGCTGCGAGTCGCGCGGCCAGGTCGTTGGGGTGGCCATCGCGGATGCGGGCCGTGGCGGCGTGGCTGTGGGTGCGGAGCGCCTCGTGGAGCGTCTGCCGGTCGCCACCGGCCGTCGTCGCCGCCATCAGGATCTTTTCGCTGGCGAGGAATGGAAGGTGGGCTTCCAGGTTCCGGCGGATGCCGCCGGGCAGTACCACGAGCCCGCCGGCGATGTTGGCGTAGATCACGAGTTGGGCGTCGGTGGCCAAAAACGCCTGCGGCAGCACCAGCCGCCGGGGAGCCGAGTCGTCGAGCGTCCGCTCCAGCCACTGAGTGGCCGCCGTCTGGCCGGCCGTCGCGGCCAAGCCCATCACGAACCTCGCCAGTCCGCACATCCGTTCGGCCCGCATCGGGTTGCGCTTGTAGGGCATCGCGGAGGAGCCCACCTGCTCCTTTTCGAACGGCTCCTCAAGTTCGCCCCAGGCCGCCGCGAGGCGGAGGTCGTTGCCCGTCTTGTGGGTCGACTCCGACACGCCCGCCAGCGCTGCGCAGACCTGCGAGTCGACCTTCCGCGTGTAGGTCTGGCCGGTCACCTCGTACGACGAGTGGAAGCCGAGCTTATGGGCCACCAGTTCGTCGAGCCGGCGGACCTTCGCATGGTCGCCGGCGAAGAGCTCCAGGAAGCTCGCCTGCGTGCCAGTCGTTCCCTTCACGCCGCGGGCCCGCAAGAGCTTCCGACGGTGGGTGACCTCTTCAAGATCCAGGATCAGATCGTGGATCCAGAGGCAGAGCCGCTTGCCGATCGTGGTGGGCTGCGCCGGCTGGAGGTGCGTGCGGCCGAGGCAGACGATGTTCTTCGTCTCGATCGCCTTGGCGGCCAGCCGCTCGATGACGGTCGCGAGGCGGGCCGCGACGAGATCGAGCGACTCCCGCATCAGGATGAGATCCACGTTGTCGGTCACATAGGCGCTCGTGGCGCCGAGGTGGATGATCGGCCGGGCCGACGGGCAGTCGTCGGCGAAGGCGTGCAGGTGCGCGAAAACATCGTGCCGCATCTTTCGCTCGTACTCGGCCGCCTTGGCGAAGTCGATGGTTGCCAGATGCGCCCGCATCTCCGCGAGCTGGCCCTGCGAGATCGGCAGGCCGAGTTCGGCCTCCGCCTCGGCGAGCGCCAGCCAGGTTTTCCGCCAGAGCATGTAGCGGTGGTTGTCGCTCCAGAGCCGCGTCATCTCGGCCGACGCATATCGCGAGGCGAGCGGGTTGTCCCAGAGGTCGCGGGGATCGGGATGGCGGTCGGTGTTCACGTGCGGGCTCCGGACGGACGCGAGGCCGGGGGCGACCCGCGGCCGGCGGGCTCGCCGCCGCGTGCCATCTTGCAGAACAGCCGCTCCAGTGCCAGCCTCGAGCGCAGGCCTCGGGAAGCCTCACCCTTGAGCGCGAGATCGAGGTCGAGGAGCCACACCGGCAGCCGCCGGGCCCGCCTGGGCCCGAGTTGCTGAAGCGATTCCTTCGCCTGGGACATCGCCTTGGGCCATGCCGCGACGCCCGCCTCGCGGAGCGCCTGCTCGACGCCCGCGGGGCGGCCCGCGTTGGCCGGCAGCGCGAGCAGCCGCGCCGCGGTGGAGAGGCGGCGAAGCACCGACGCGATCTGAGCGGCGATGCCGATCGGGTTCTCACCCGCATCGAGCAGGTCGGCGAGTTCCGCCAACGCGCGGCGGGTGTCGCCTCCCGCGGCTGCATCGACCATCCCCCAGGCCGTCCGTTCCTGGGGCGAGCCGGCAAAGTCGTCGATCGCCTCCGGCGGGATCGCCTTTTTCCTCTCCTGTGGGTCGGTCGCAGCGGCCAGCCGCGCGAGGGCCTGGTCGATCTGGCCGAGGTTGCCGCCGAGACGCTCGATCAGCCGCTGCGCCGTGGCGGCCGCGAGCGTGATGCCGTGTCGCGACGTCGCCCACTTTCGGATCCAGCCGCTGATGTCGGCCTTCGCCGGGAGCGACGTGTCGATCGCGAGGCCCTGCTTCGCCACCGCCTTCGCGAGCCGGGTGTTCGAGGGAAACGTCTTCACCTCCAGGATCACGAGACCACGGCGGCCGCGGTCGGCGGTGGCGATCGTCTCCAGTCGGTCGCGGGCGGCGGTCACGAAGGCGTCGGCCTGACGCACGACCGCCGCCCTGGTCGCCGTGGCAAACATCGGGATCGTCGCCGCCTCGTCGAACACGTCGCGGGGATCGAGTTCCTCGGCGCCATCAAACTCCCGCCAGGCCCAGGCCCGGTCGGCCTCGTCGGGGCAGAGCCGGCCGCGGAAGATCTCGAGCATGTGGAGCATGAGAAACGGCTCGTCGCCGTGGAGCACGACCAGCGTCGGCTCGCCGAGGTGCCAGTCGTCGGGAGCGGCGAGGATGTCGAGCGCGGATGCGGTGCCGGCCACGGGCGCCTCGCGGATGTGCGGGAAGAGGTTCCGCCATCCGCGGAACACCGCGAGTGTAGTGGGCGGCGACGCGCTGCGTCAGCCGCCGCGGCTCAGGGGGCGGTGGGGAGCGGTCGGAGGCCACCGAGTTTGCCGCCGAACCGCGGCGCCGCAATGGAGATCTCGTCGGGCGACACGGCCGTCCCAACGTTGCCCGCGAGGTCGGTCGCCTCGGCGCGGATATGCACCTTCGCAGGAACGGTCTTGTCGGGAGTCCAGCGGTGCTCCCCCTGGTTCTCGATCCCGTCGGCGATCGTGGCCCACGGGCCTTCGGCGTTGGGCGAGTAGAGCAGGCGGACCGCCCGCGGCGCGATCAGGGGATCGCGGACGACATAGCGGATCACCAGCGCACCCGATGGCGTCGATTCATCGCGGCTGATCGCCACGAGTTCCACCTGCGGCGGTTCCTCGTCGATGCCCACCCAGGCATCGGGCGCCGCGCCCGAACGAGGGCCGCCGTCGTCAGCTGCGTCGGCCACCAGCTCCAGCCGCACGCCATAGAGACCCGACGCCGGGAGCGTGACGTCGATCGGGCTGCGGCCGTCGTTGTCGACCGCCGACCGCTGCCACGTCACGCCGCCGTCCTGTGTCGTCCAGAGTTCGGCGCGGAGCGGACCCGCTGCGGGCCGCGTCGAGGGGATGTCGTAGTCCCAGGCGAACCGACGCGACTTCGTGAGTTGGAGAGGCCGGCCGCGGTATTCAAGCGAGCTGTCGGTTGCCGACTGGGCGATGCCGGTGTCGCCAAGCGGCTGACGCTGTGGGGTGGGGCGTGGGCCCGCCTGCGGCAGGAGGCCTGCCGCAGAGGTGTTGGCAGGACGCACGAGCACACTGCGCCCAGGGCTGGCGGCGGGCTGAGGAGTGGCAGGCTGGCCGTCGGACCACGTCCCGGCTGATTCTGGAGACCAGCCCCGTGGGTCATTGGCAGATCCCGTCGCTGCCGCCGCGGGAGCATGCATCGACGTGACGGGCGGTGGCTGGGCCGCATCGGCGAATGGTTGGTCGGGCAGCGGCGGCACGCCGATCTCCTTGGCGAGCGCGGTTTGGTCCACGCCGGGGTCCGATGGCTCGAGCGTGAACTGCTTGGTCGCCTGGTTGCCAGAGGAGTCGGAGATCGCGACCCGCACCGTCATCGTGGTCACCTTCTCACCGGCCCACCAGATCTCCTCGCCGACGAGGTGAGCGGGCGACTCACGGGCCAGCACGGCCTGGGCGGCCACTGTCTTCCAGCCGTTGTCGCCCGGGCCACGATATTCGACCTTCAGCGACTCGAGTTTGAGCGAGTCGTCGGCGGCGGCGTAGCGGCAGATGATCTCGCCGTCGGCGCCCTTCCAGACGCGGCCGGCGAGTCTGGGGCCGGCGGCATCGACCAGCACGCGGATGTCGGGGCCCTCGCCGCCGCGGGACCGGCCCTTCTTGTCGACCGCCCGTAGGCGGAACCAGTATTCGCCGTCAGTCTCGGCGCGGTAGGTGAACGAGGTCGCGGAGGGGGCCGCCTCGCCCGCCGCCTGCCAGTTGACGCCCATGTCGGTCGAGACGTTGAGCACCACCTTCTGCGGCGCTGCCTCGGCGTCGGGGTCTTCGGACTTGGGGATCCGGAACGGAATCGCGAACGTGCGATTTTTTGTCCGCAGAAGTTCGGGGAGTCCCGGCTGGGCGGACGGCTGGCCGACCGCCGGGAGGCAGAGGCAGACGGCGATCGCGGCGGCGGTGAACCGCAGCCACGGGCTCCGATGCGTTGCGTCGGGCGAGCGCCAGACCTTCCGTAAGACCCTCATGTGGGGAGTGATCGGCAGGCGTTCGCCCGAAAAGTCAACTTTTCTGATGCAGTCGGCAAAATCGGTAAAGAATGACGCCCCGCCAGCAGGACGCGGCTGTGGGTTTGGGAAAGATGCGAGAACCGTGCGGCGTGGGCGGATTTCTCTGGACCCGGGATCCTCCTGACCGGCATAATCGCGCCGAGACGGTAGCCGCACGATGTTTCGCGGCCGGATCGGGTGGCGGACGGGAGCCAAGGCCTTGAACGCGTTTGTCGTCAGCGCCGCCCTGCTGGCCCTGGTGGTCGCCGCGGGCGTGGCCGCGATCGTCGCCATTCGTTCCCGGATGCGAGCCAGTGACGATCGGGCAACCTGGGAAAGAACGCTGACCGATTACAAGAATCTCCGCGACGAGGGTGTGCTGAGCGAAGAGGAATACCGAAACATAAGAACACTCGTTGAACCGCGCACCCGGTTCAGCGTGCCCGCGCCAGACGAACGGCATTCGCCGGCCGTCGATGCTGCCGGGCTGGAGCACGGGAGGGACTGATCTGATGCCATCTGGGAAAGACGTCGGCGGACTTGGGCGCCGAGGCGCTGGCGGGACGACGAAGAAGAACGCCTTTTGCTCGTTCTGCCGCAAGAGCTACCGCGACGTTGGGCCGCTCGTGGAAGGCCCGGGTGACGTCTACATCTGCGGAGAGTGCATCGAGCTCTGTCAGTCGATCCTCGACCAGGAAAAGAAGCGGCGGGGCACCAGCAAGCAGCTCTTCACGGCGATCCCCGCGCCCCGCGAGATCGTCTCCCACCTCGACCAATACGTGATCGGGCAGCACCATGCCAAGCGGGTGCTCGCCGTCGCGGTGCACAGCCACTACAAGCGGCTCAATCTTGGCCGCGAGGCGGGGGACGTCGAGGTCGACAAGTCGAACATCCTGCTGCTCGGGCCGACCGGCTGCGGTAAGACGCTGCTCGCCCGCACGCTCGCCCGGATTCTCGACGTGCCGTTCGCGATCGGCGATGCCACCACTCTCACCGAGGCGGGCTACGTGGGCGAGGACGTGGAGAACCTGCTCCTCAAGCTCCTCAACGCGGCCGACTTCGACATCGAGGCCGCGCAGCGGGGCGTGCTCTACATCGACGAGATCGACAAGATCGGCAAGACGAGTCAGAACGTCTCGATCACCCGGGACGTGTCGGGCGAAGGCGTGCAGCAGGCGCTGCTCAAGATGCTGGAGGGCACCGTCGCCAACGTGCCGCCGCAGGGGGGCCGCAAGCACCCCGAGCAGCAGTACATCCAGATCGACACGTCCAACATCCTCTTCATATGCGGCGGCACGTTCGTCGGCATCGAGAAGATCATCGGCAAGCGGCTGGGCAAGAAGACGATCGGGTTCGGTCAGCCGTCGGGCTATCGCGGCGACGCCGATCTGGCGGAACTGCTGCCCCAGGTCGATTCGGACG
The DNA here is from genome assembly GCA_040376455.1 of Planctomycetaceae bacterium. Classification (GTDB taxonomy): domain Bacteria; phylum Planctomycetota; class Planctomycetia; order Pirellulales; family UBA1268; genus QWPN01. The sequence continues at coordinate 7,356 of JBEIQP010000125.1, forward strand.
ACATTCTCGAATTCGGGTTGATCCCCGAGCTCGTGGGGCGGCTCCCGGTGATCTCCTCGCTACAGCCGCTCGACGAGCAGGCGCTCGTCAAGGTGCTCAAGGAGCCGAAGAACGCCCTCGTCAAGCAGTATCAGAAGATGTTCGGCCTGGAGAACTGCCAGCTCGAATTCACCGACGAGGCGCTCTCCGCAATCGCCCGGAAGGCGATGCGGAAGGAGACCGGGGCCCGCGGCCTGCGGTCGATCATGGAAGACGTGATGCTGGACATCATGTTCGACCTGCCCGACCAGCAGGGCAGCACC
>JBEIQP010000036.1:0-23810 GCA_040376455.1 Planctomycetaceae bacterium
GAGATCGCGGGCGTCATCGTGGCCCTGTTCGTCGGGTGCATGTGCTCATTGATCGGCTCGCTTGTGTTTTTCATCCGGGACGTGAATTTGTCTCTGCAAGCCCTCTGGCTGGATTTCCCGGTCGGTCGGCGAGGCAAGGAAGGCAAAGACCGGTCTGGGTCGCGCCATTCAGCCAGCGCCGTCCCCCGTCCGAGCATGCAGCTATCGGGCTGAATCCTGCCGAGCCAGTTTTGCAGCGATTGACCGGCCTGCATCAAACGGCACCGCATCCAGAGCGAGAATCTGGAGGTTTGACACCGCCCCCATCGCTTTCAGGATCACTGATGCCAAAACAGGCGAGGGGGCAAACGACGAGAGGCAGAAGGTTTTGCCACCCTCTGCCTCTGACTGCCACTCAAGACATGAGTGGCGTAGCTCCCCGAGTAGGATTCGAACCTACAACCTACCGGTTAACAGCCGGCCGCTCTACCGTTGAGCTATCGGGGATCGAGGCCTCTACGGTAGCGTATTTCCGTCCCGAAATCGACGGGGGCCGCAGGGCGCTTACGGGGCGGTTTCCGCCCGCCGTTTTTCGAGCACGACGCTGTTTCCCTTGGCGTTGTACTCGATCCGCGTCATGAACGATCGCATCAGCATCACGCCCCGCCCGCTCGGCACCTCCAGCCGCTCCTCGAGGGTGCAGTCCGGCACGAGCGCGGGATCGAAACCCTCCCCCTCGTCGGTGATCTCGATCCGCGCCAGATCATGCGACACCGTGCACGAGACGTGGACCTTCTTCGCGGGGTCGAGACGGTTTCCGTGGACGATCGCGTTGACGATCGCCTCTTCGGCAGCCAGATGAATTGCGAACGTATCGGAGGCCGACCACTCGTAGAGGCCCAGGTGCTCGAGCAGGTCGTCGGTGATCAGCCGGCTGGCCCCTCGCTGGCTCGGCAGGTCGATCTGCCGATGCCACGTCTCTCCAGCGTGATCTGCCATGGCGTTGCCCCAGACTTCGTCCAAGCCCTGTCCCCCGAGCCGGACCGCACTCAGAAGGCGGAAATCGCCTCCGCCTCTTCCGTCCGGATGTCGAACACCTTGTTCAGCTTGGTGACCTGGAAAACCTCGAGGATTTCCGGACGGATGTTGCTCATCTTCAGGCGGCCCTTGTGGGCTTTGACCTTGCGATCGAGCGTGATCAATTTGCCGAGTGCCGCGCTCGAAAGAAATTCCACGTCGGTGAAGTTCAGCAGGATGCTCTTGCGGTTGTCCTGCTCCACGAGCCCGAACAACTCGCTCCCCAACTCCTGAATGCCGGCCTCATCCAAGATCTTCTTGTCGAGGAATTTCACCACCGTGACGTCGCCCACCTTGGACGCGTCGATCCGCCGATGCGTTGCCATGCTGTGCTGACCTCTCTCCGGCCTCACCCTATCGCGGGCCTTTGGCAGCGTAGCGGCTCGTACCGGCATTTGCCATGCGCGGTGAAAAGCGGCCGGCAGCCCGGCAACCGCCCGCGGGGACGGGCCGCTGCCGCCATGAAAACGCTGCCAAAGTGGCAGCGCCAGCCGGCGGTGCGGGCCAGCCGGCGGTGTGAAAATGGGGCGTTTTACCCCGCAAACAACTGGTTTGTCGCGGTTTTCGCCCCGGCGGCCGTCGTTCCGGCGCGCCACTTGCTTCCGGTTGGGGAACCGGTCTGATGGTCGGGGCAAGTCGGCAGGCGAGGTCTTTCCCTCGCAGCCGCCCCTGCTCGCGTGCCCAGCCGGGCCGCCCGGAAACACGGCCGGGCTTCACATCATTCGGAACGTTCCACCCTCAATCGAAAGGTCCCCGCATGTCTGCCGCGACTGCCAAGCCCGCCAAGGTGAAATCGAGCCTGATCCCTCTTGGAGACCGCGTGGTCGTGGAGCGGGAGGAGAGCGAGCAGAAGACGGCCGGCGGCATCCTGCTGCCCGATTCCGCGAAGGACAAGCCCGCCCGCGGGACCGTGGTGAGCGTCGGCGAGGGAAAGGTGGACAACAAGGGTCAGCGGCACGGCCTGCAGGTCAAGCCGGGCGACCGCGTGGTGTTCACCAGCTACGCCGGCGAGCCGTTCAAGGTGGGCGACCACGAACTGCTGCTGATGCGGGAAGACGACATCCTCGCCATCCTGGGCTAGTCGTCCCGATTGCATCGATTCATCGAGTCACACCAACCCATTCCCCGATCCACACCCTTTCCCGAGGAGCATTGAATCATGGCCAAGATGATGGCATTCGACCAGGAAGCACGTGAGGCGATGCGGCGCGGCGTCGCAAAACTCGCCCGTGCCGTGAAGGTGACGCTCGGCCCCAAGGGCCGCAACGTGATTCTTCAGAAGAGCTTCGGCTCGCCGACCGTGACCAAGGACGGCGTCACCGTCGCCAAGGAGATCGACCTCGAGGACGTCTACGAGAACATGGGCGCCCGCATGGTCCGTGAGGTCGCCAGCAAGACGAGCGACGTGGCCGGCGACGGCACCACGACGGCGACCGTGCTCGCCGAGGCCGTCTTCAACGAGGGCCTCCGCGCCGTCGTGGCGGGCGTGAACCCCGTGCAGATGAAGGCCGGCATCGAAAGGGCCGTGGCCGACATCACCGGCAAGCTCAAGGAGATGGCGATCCCGGTGAAGGGCAAGAAGGAGATGGCGCAGGTGGCGGCCATCGCGGCCAACAACGACATGGAGATCGGCGACCTCCTGGCCGAGGCCATGGACAAGGTCGGCAAGGACGGCGTGATCACGGTTGACGAGGGGAAGAGCCTCAAGACCGAGATCGAGTTCGTCGAGGGCATGCAGTTCGACCGGGGCTACCTCTCCCCCTACTTCGTCACCAACCCCCAGCAGATGCAGTGCGTGCTCGATGACTGCTACATCCTCGTCTACGAGAAGAAGATCTCGAGCGTGAAAGACATCGTTCCGATGCTCGAGGCGGTCGTGAACGCGGGCAAGCCGCTGCTGATCGTGTCGGAGGAGGTGGACGGCGAGGCGCTGGCCACGCTCGTCATCAACCGGCTCCGCGGCACCTTCCAGGTGTGCGCGGTGAAGGCGCCCGGCTACGGCGACCGCCGCAAGGCGATGCTCGAGGACATCGCGATCCTCACCGGTGCCACGGGCATCTTCGAGAACCTCGGGATGAAGCTCGAGAATCTCGGCCTCGCCGAACTCGGCCGGGCCAAGAAGGTGATCATCGACAAGGACAACACGACGATCATCGAGGGCGCCGGCAAGTCGAGCGAGATCAAGGCCCGGATCGAGCAGATCCGCCGCGAGATCGAGAACGCCAGCAGCGACTACGATCGCGAGAAGCTCGAGGAGCGGCTGGCGAAGCTCGCCGGCGGCGTGGCGAAGATCAACGTCGGCGCCGCGACTGAAAGCGAGATGAAGGAGAAGAAGGCTCGGGTCGAGGACGCCCTCCATGCCACGCGGGCGGCCGTCGAGGAAGGGATCCTGCCGGGCGGCGGCGTGGCCCTGCTCCGGGCCAGTTCGCAGGTGAAGCCGAAGGGGCTGTCGGACGACGAGACCGTCGGCTTCAACATCGTGATCCGCGCGGCCCGTGCCCCGCTGACGATGATCTCCTCGAACGCGGGTCAGGACGGCTCGATCGTCTGCGAGAAGGTGCTCGGCGGCAGCGGCAACTTCGGTTACAACGCCGCGACCAACGAGTACGAAGACCTCGTCAAGGCGGGCGTGATCGACCCGGCGAAGGTGACGCGGACGGCGCTGCAAAACGCCACCAGCGTCTCCACGCTGCTGCTCACGAGCGACGCCCTGATCGCCGAGAAGCCGAAGGATCAGAAGGCCAAGGCCGGCGGCGCCGGCCATGGCGGCGACTACGACATGTATTGATCGCCGGGTTCAGGCGGGGACGGCCTTCGCGGCCGTCCCCTCTTCGGTCCTCCGGGAGCGACGCCCCGCGGTCGCCCCGGAGGACACGACTCGGCGCCGGGCGGATTCGGCATTCACCGGCCGCCGTTCGTGGCCTCGGCCTCGGCGCGAAACAGGTCGAAGGTCCAGAGCCACCATTCAAATCGCCGCCGGGCCTCGGCATCGTCGGCCAGTTCCCGCGCGGCCTTGTCGCGCAGGGCGGTCATCCGCTCGACGACCGCCGGCGGCCACGTGTCGCGAAAGACGGCGGGCGGCATCCGGCCTGCCCCGCCGAGGCGTTCCCGCCATTCGGCCCGCTCCCAGCGGTCGCACATCAGCCGGAGCAGTTCCCGGCAGGTGCCCGCCGCCGGGCCATAGAGCCGGCGACACATTTCGTCGAGCGTGGCATCGACGTCGATGTCGGGATTCCAGAGCACCCGCATCCAGACGTAGAGCGTCGGCGCCGCGCGCCCCCATTCGCCGAACTGTCCGCCGTTGACGAAGGAACCGGCCAGCACGTCGCGGTTGGCCCGGTAGTAGTCCTGCACGATGTGCGGAAACTGCAGCGGCGCGTGCGTCCAATCGATCACCCAGCAGGAGTATTCCCAGGTGGTGATCCGGCCCCCCACCTTCGCGCTCCAGAGCCGCAGGTTGCGATCGATCCCCTCGCGGACCCGCTCGTCCCGCATGCCGGCCATGCCGGTGGTGGCCATCTCGATCTCGAGATTGTCGGGAAACGCGATCTCCTCGGGGCAGAGGGCGTAGTTCCAGTAGGGCAGGTAGACGACCTTCTTGTCCGGCCAGCGGCGGGCGACCTCCTCGCACGCCCGCTTCACGAACGTGCCTACGATCCTCGACGCGCTGCCGCCGGTCGAGGCATACCAGGGAGCATCCTGGTCGAAGAGCGCGCGGCAGGCCGGACAGTGGCAGTCAATCTGCTCGTCACCTGGGGAAATGCTCAACGTGCGCTCGGTCACCCAGGGCCTGTGGCCGATGGGCTCCCCCTTGTCCCAGGTCGCCTCGCAGCCCTCCATGATGTAGGCGAAGGTCGCGGGCGAGGAGTAGCAGAGCATCTCCCGGCTGCGGCTGCCGTCCTTCTTCACGGCGAACATGGCCGCGTGTTCCTCGAACCAGGCCGCGGATCGGTGGTGGCGGAAGCCCTGGGGATGGTGCACCTTGATCAGCCATGGCCAACTGGTTCCGCCGCGGAGGCCGGCGATCAGCGGCTGCATGTCGATCCGGTCGCGGCCCTCCAGGAATGGGGGCAGCCGCAGCGGCTCCTTGGCGAACCAGAGCGATTTCCAGGGGGCCGCGTAGGCGTCGGAGGGATAGTGCGACCGCTTGGCAAACACCGGCGCGTCCCGGTAATGGCTCGGCGGCACGAGCAGGTCGGCCGATCGCTCCACGGTGCGGCCGCCGAACTCCGTCGGGAAATACCAGCGCACCCCGCCGAACCGCTCCAGAAAATCGGACACGGCCCAGGCGGCGCCGTCGTTGGCGATCGCTTCGTTCGTGCCCCGGTTGGACACGACCGGTCGCGTGCTGCCCACGAGGAACACGCGGTTGGCCGCGGTCCTCACCTCGAAGCCGTCCACGGGCAGATCGCCGGCCACGATCCCGATGGCGCGGGATGCGGCGCAGTCGCCGATCACGACCGCGGGCTGATCCGCCGCTGGCGGATCGGCGACGATGTCCAGCGTCGCGCCCGTGCTGAGTTTCACCGCCGCGACCAGTTCATCGACCATGCGCCGCAGATTCGCCGTCGGCTCGGCGACCGCCAGATGGACGACGCCGCGGGGCTCGCCTTCCCGCACCAGCTCGACCGGCGGGTGCGCCGCCACGTCGAGCCGGGCGACCGGCATCAGGTCGGCGGCCTCCCAGCGTTCCCGGCCGGCGGCGGCCGCCAGCGGGCCGGTCGCCGCCCAGACGACCCCGAGGATCGCCGCCACCCGCACCCGCACCCGCTTCCCGAAGTCACGAACCACCGCTGCTGCTGTCATCGCTGAACCCTCCCGTGAGGCCAGAGGATAGGCGTGGGGCTGGGCGGCACACAACCGGCGCGATCGGAGGCCCGCCGGCTCAGAAGGGATTCGCCACGAACCGGCCACCCCGACAGCGGACGAGATGGTCGAGCGCCGCGACCTGGCCGGTGGTCTCGAGCGCGTCGCGGTAGACGGGATCGTGGAACCCCTCGATGTCGATGCTGCCGCGCCAGCCGCACATCCGCAACGTGCCGATCAGGTCGGACCAGTTCGTGTCGCCACAGCCGGGCAGGCGGTGGTGGACGTATTGAACCCCGCCCCGGATGCCGTGCTCGCGGATCACGTCGCGGAGCACCGTCGCATCCTTGCCGTGGATGTGCCAGATTCGGGCCGCGTATTTTCGCAGCTGCGGCAACGGATCGACGAAGCTCACGACCTGGTGGCAAGGCTCCCACTCCAGGCCCAGGACCGGGCTCTCCACCGCCGCGAACATCGCGTCCCAGGCGCGGGGCGCGTGGGCGATGTTCCAGTCGCCATGGTCCCAGGTGCCGCGCTTCTCGCAGTTCTCGAACGCCAGCCGAACGCCGCGGTCCTCGGCCCGCCGGGCGAGCGGCCCGAACACGGCCGCGAACCGGCCGAACGACTCCGGCACCGGCCGGCCCGGAATCCGTCCGGCAAACCCCGAAACGACGTCGCAGCCGAAGGCCGCCGCGGAGTCGATGAGCCGTTCCCAGTCGGCGACAGTCTCGGGGCTGGTGAGCGGGTTGCCGTAGACGCCGATGGCGCTCACGCGCCGCGGCAGGTCATGGGGACCGACCGGCCACGCCTCCAGCACGCGCCGCACCCCCTCCGCCAAGGCCCCGACGTCGAACTCCCCGACCCGAGCCCCGAACGAGACCTGGAACGTCTCGAACCCGTGGGGCAGCAACTGGCCGATCACGTCCGCGGTGCGCTCGTGCGCCGGCACGACCGTGCCGATCCGGATGTCGTCGTGGGCGTTCATCGAGGCTCCCGGCCGGCGCCGTCGTTCCGGGCCTCCCGCGCGAGCTTCTCGAGCGGCACGAATCCGTCGGTGCCCGCCGGCCCGGCAGCGGGCGGACGGCAGGGGGCCGCGAAGAATCGGCGGACGAGCGCACGGGCGAGCCAGGCTCCGGCCGCGATGGCGATGGCGATGGCGATGGCGTCTTGCATGGATGCACCGCGAGGGGCCGCGCCGACCGCTGGATCACCAGCCCAGCCGCGTGCCGATCTGATAGGTCGCGAACGCCGCCAGCCACGCGAGGATCGTCATGTAGGAAAACGTGACGAGCGGCCAGACCCAGCCGCCCGTTTCCCGGCCGATGATGACCAGCGTGCTCGCGCACTGCGCGCACAGGGCGAAGAACACCATGATCGACAAGGCCGCCGGCAGCGTGAAGACACGCCGGTTCGTGCCGTCCCAGCGGGCGGCGCGGAGCCGGCGCACCAGCGCCGTGGCTCCTTCCTCCTCCCCGGGATCGACGTCGCCGAGGTTGTAGATGACGCCGAGCGTGCCGAGCACCACTTCGCGGGCCGGAAAACTGGCGATCGCGGCACAGCCGATCCGCCAGTCCCAGCCCAGCGGGCGGACGATCGGCTCGATCAGCCGGCCGGCACGGCCAAGCGCGCTCTGCCGCTGGGCCGCGCCCCTCCGCGCCGCTTCGAGCCCGTCGTCGCTCTCGAGCGCGGCGAGCTCCGCGGCCGATTCGGCCCGCTCGGCGGCGGACCGCGCGGGATCCCCGGCGGCGGCGGCCAGCGTCGCCCGGACCGCGGCCACCTCGGCGTCGATGGCCCGTTCGTCCCGCGGGTAGGTGGCCAACGCCCAGACCACGACGCTCACCGCCACGATCAGCGTGCCGGCATTCTTCATGAAGGACCAGGCGGCCTCCCGGACGCGTTCGAGCACGACGGCCGGCTGCGGCCACCGCCAGCCCGGCAACTCCATCACGAAGGGCTGCGGCGGGCCGTGAAAGATCGTTCGCGAGAGCAGCAGCGCGACGGCGGCCGCCACGACGATACCCAGCGCGTAGAGACCGGCGAGCACCACCGCCGGCAGCCGCAGCCACGACACGCCCACGGCCACGTCGGGCACGAACGCCCCGCAGAGCAGCAGGTAGACCGGCAGCCGCGCCGAGCAGCTCATGAGCGGTGCCACGAGGATCGTGAGCAGGCGGTCGCGACGGTTCTCGATCGTCCGCGCCGCCATGATCCCCGGGATCGCGCAGGCGAAGCTCGAGAGCAGCGGAATGAACGACTTGCCGCTCAAGCCCGCGGCGACGAGCAGCCGGTCCATGAGAAACGCCGCCCGGGAGAGATACCCGCAGCCCTCGAGGATCGCGATGAAGAGGAACAGGAGCGCGATCTGGGGCACGAACACGACCACGCCACCGATGCCGGCGAGGATGCCGTCCACGACCAGCGACCGGATCGCGCCCGGCGGCAGGATCGACTCGGCCCAGACGGCGAGCTGGTCCATGCCCGCGGAAATCAGGTCCATGGCCGGCGCGGCGAGCCGAAAAATCGACGTGAACAGCGCGAGCATCACGGCGGCGAAGAGGAGCGTGCCCCAGACCCGGTGGGTGAGGAGGGCGTCGATCCGTTCCTCGAGGGTTCGGGCGGCCGGACGGGACCGCCGCACCGCGCCGGCGAGGACGGTCTCGATCCACGCGTAGCGGGCGATCGCCTCGCGAGCGGCCGGCGGGCGATCGCCATCGACAGCCGCCAGATGCGTCGCGAGGTCGGGCCGGGGCGGCGGCGGGGCGTGGGGCGCCGCCACGATCAGGTCGCGGAGCTGCGGAATGCCCGCGCCGGTGGGGGCGACCACCGGCACCACCGGACAGCCGAGCCGCCGAGCGAGCTCCTCCGCATCGATCGCGACGCCCCGCGCGGCGGCGACGTCGGACAGCGTGAGCGCGATGATCGTCGGCAGGCCGATCTCCAGCGCCTGGCCGGCGAGATACAAGTTGCGCTCCAGGTTCGTGGCGTCGGCCACCACGATCAGGCAGTCGGGAGCGGGCACGTCTTTCATCCGGCCGTGCAGCACGTCAACGGCCACCTGCTCGTCGGGGCTCTGGGCCGCGAGACTGTAGGTGCCGGGCAGATCGATGATGTCGATCGCACGGCCGGCGTGGCTGAAGCGGCCGACCTTCTCCTCCACGGTCACGCCGGGATAGTTCCCGATCCGGGTCGGAATCCCGGCCAGCGCCGTGAACAGCGTGCTCTTGCCGGTGTTGGGGTTGCCCAGCAGGGCCGCCGTGAGCCGCGTGCGGTTACGATCGCGGCCGGCAGCGGATTCCATGGTCGCCTGCGTTGGGGGCGGTGGGCCGGGTGGGGTGTTCAGCAGGAGGCGACCGCCACGCGGGCCGCATCGGCGCGGCGGATCGACAGCCGGTACCCGCGGACTTCCAACTCGAGGGGATCGCCGAGCGGGGCCTGGGCCACCACGCGGACAGGCACGCCGGGTGTGAGCCCCATCTCCAGAAGCCGCAATCCCGTCGGGTCGCTGCCCACGACATCGACCACGCGGGCGGTGTCGCCCACCGCGACGCGGTCGAGCGAGGGCACGTGCTGCGGCTTCATGTCGATCCCGCCGGGTCAAGCGGGCTCCGTTCGGCTTTGTTGAGAACAAGTCTCAGCGACCGATCAAGTGTAGAACGCATGGCTGGCTGCGGCAAAGGCACCACGAAAATCCCGGGGCGGCAACCACGATGACGGGCGCGCTGTTCGTGACGGGCACCGATACCGACGTCGGCAAGACGGCGGTCGCGGTGGCGATCGTGCGGCAGGTGACGGCCGCAGGACGCCGGGTGGGCGTCTACAAGCCGGTTGCCAGCGGCGTGACGCACGAGGCGGCCGGCGATGCCGCACGCCTCTGGGAGGCGGCCGGACGCCCCCTGTCGCTCGCGGCCGTCTGTCCCCAGGCGTTTTCCGCGCCCCTGTCTCCGCCGCGGGCCGCAGGGGCCGCGGGCCGCACGGTCGATGATCGCCTGCTCCGCTCCGGCATCGAGGCGTGGCGTGCCGCGAGCGACATCGTGGTGGTCGAAGGAGCCGGCGGGCTCTTCTCGCCGCTGAGCGACCGGTCGCTGAACCTGGACCTGGCCCGCGATCTCTCCCTGCCGCTGGTGCTCGTCGATGCCGCGCGGCTCGGCGCGATCGGCCGCACCCTGATGGCCGTGCGAGCCGCGCGGGCCGAGGGGCTCACGGTCGCCGCCGTCGTGCTCTCGCACGCGACACCACCGCGCGGCTCCGCGGACGAACCGACGGGCGACACGCGGATCGCCCGCGACAGCGCCGCCGATCTCGCCGATCGGCTGGGTTCGATCCCGGTCGGGATCCTGGGGCACGGGGCGACGCGCGTCGATCCCGTCATCGACTGGTGGTCCCTCGCCGCCGCCCGCTGACGCTCCGCAGCCTCAGCCGCGCGCGCGGCCGATCGTGAGCTGCAACACTGCCCGCCAGCGGCCGGCGGCGTCGGGCGTGACGATCCAGTGCGGCATCACCACGACAGACTGGTGGACCAGTTCGAAGCCGCCTTCCGACTGGCTCACCGACTGGATCGGAAACGTCCAGATCCCCGCCGCCGCCCCGTTGCTCGCTTCCGCGAGCACCAGCCGCGCGTCGATGTCGAGCCAGCCATCGACCAGGCCGAGCAGCGGGGCCGCAACGAGGTCGAGGCACGTGCCGAGCTCGCCCAGATCGCGACGCGCGTGGTCGTAGAAGAATCGCCCCTCGGCCCGGGCGGGCAGCCCCGCGAAGTTGAACTCGACCGCGAGGTGCTGCCGGAAGTCGGGCGGCAGGCCCTCCAGGGCATAGGCGATGTCGAGCGTCCGCGAACCCGCGGCGAGCGACACCGTCTTGGAGAGCGTGAAGGGGATGCCCCACGCATTGCCGGCCCGGGACTGCACCACCTCGATGCGGTCGCGGTCGCGGCGGATGCTCGCCTCGTAGCTGCCCGCCGCGAAATCCCCGCGCTCGAGCGCGGTGCCATCGACGACCGCGGCGGCCGACACGTCCACGTCGTAGAAATGATCGACGAGGCTCTTGCGCCGCCCGCGATCGTGGCGGACCATCCGCTCCAGTCCCTCCTGCTTGAACTTCGCCACCTGCGACGCATCGACGATGCTCCGGGCGGCCCCCGGCCCCGCGAGCACCTGCGCGTGGTAGGCCTCGGGCCGCCGGTCGAGCGTGGCGAGGAGGTTGTGCCGCTGGTCGTGCAGGTCGAGCTCGTAGAGCATGCCGCCGCGGGCCGGCGCCAGCCACGCATCGAAGCCGTCGTTGGCGAGCCGAATCTCCGCGCGGCCGTCGAAGTCGAAGTCGCCGGTCGCGGCTTCGACCCATGGCGCGATCCGGCCCTCGGCCCGATCGGCCGCCTGGTCCGCGGCGATCAGTTCGGCGTAGATGGCGTTGCGGAGGTGCGGCAGATAGATGCCGCCGAAGGCGCCGTGCCAATAGGCGCAGTTGCACTGCCCCCGGTGGAGCGACCGCTCGGCCTCCGCGACCCGTTCCTGATCGACGCCCGCCGTCGTGCGCAACCGCTCCAGCCGGTCGCTCACCGCCATCATGCGGGCATACATCTCGTTGGCTTCCGGGTAGCGCATGCGGAAGTTGCGCCACGAGCCGCCGCGGATGAACCGGCCCACCCCCGCGAGCTGCGGATTCGATTCGGCGGCCTTCCGCGCCTCGATGCAGGCCAGCTGCGCCTCCGGCGGCAGCACCCACTCGGTCATCTCGCGGTAACTGCACTCGGGCAGCCACACCGTGCCCGCGGCCGCCGTGTCGCGAACCACCTGGGAGGGCAGGCACATCTCGATCCAATCGCGGTTGGCTTCGAGCAGGCCAAAGAACCGATCGAGCCAGCCCTCCTCGAAGCAGGTGCGGTGCGTCTCCGGCCAGACGCCGAACTTCTCGCCGTCGTCGCCGAAGATCGCCAGCGCCCCGGGCCGCCGTGCGGCCAGGAACCGGAGGTGGTCGATCGTGGCCTCGGGGGCGGCGAAGGGGATCACGTACCGCAGCCGCTCGCTCACCGGAAACACGGCAAGCGTCTGGCCATCCCCCTCGGTGAGCCAGAGGCGATCGAGCTCGTCGTCGGCGAGCCCCGCGGCCTTGAAGTGGGCGTCGTCGAGGATCGTCCACTCGATGCCCGCCGCGGCGATGTCGCGCACCATGCCGGGGTCCCAGACTCGTTCCGCCACCCACATGCCGCGGACCGGCGCACCGAGCCGGCGTTCCAGCCACTCCGAGTACCGCCGAATCTGCCCCACGCGGTCGCGGGCCGGGAGCATCGCGAGGACCGGCTCGTAAAAGGCCCCGCCCACGATTTCGATCCGCCCGGCGGCGGCGAGCCGGGCGAGCCGGTCGAGATACTCCGGATGATGCCGGTCGAGCCATTCCGCAAGCGGGCCGCTCGTGTGGATGGCGAGCCGGATGCCGGCATGCCGTTCGAAGAGGTCGAGGAACGGCAGGTAGCTCTCGCGGTAGGCCTGCTCGATCACGCCGTCGAAATTCCCCACCGGCTGATGGTCGTGCAGCACGAAGACGAGGCGGACGGACGGTGGCATGCGGAAACCTCGGCGGGGTGCGGTGAGCGCGGGGCAGCCGCGATTCTCCGCCGGCGCCGGCGCGGCGCCAAACGCCGCGCGACGGCGAACGCGTCTTACCGGCCCCGGAGCCGCCGGGCCGCTTCCTCCGGCGCGACGGTCGTGACGTGGCAGCCGGTGCCGAGCTCGAAGCCGGCGAACGGCGTCAGCCGCGGCAGGATTTCGAGGTGCCAGTGCCACGTCGTCGCGAGCCGCGCGTCGCCGGCATGCCGGCCGAAGGGCAGCTGATGGAGCCACCAGTTGTAGTCGGCGGTCGGCGCGAGCTCCTGCAGCCGGGCGACGAAGTCGCGGGTGAGGTCGGCCAGCGCCGCGACCCGGTCGGCACCGGTGCCGTGAAAGTAGGGCTCCGGTTCGCACGGCAGGATCCAGGTCTCGTAGGGCTGCCGGGGGGCGGGGGGCACGAGCGCCACCAGGTCGGCCCGCTCCATCACGATTCGTCCCTCGGCGCGGGCGGACGCGATCAGCCGGCCGAACGGGTCGACCGCGTCCGCGGCGGCGGCGATCTCCACCTCCATGAACGGGGGGACGAAATCAATCGCCACGAGCTGACTGTGGAGGTGCTCGAGCGACGCCCCGGCGCCCGGCCCCGAGTTCTTGAAGACGGTGGCCCAGGCGAGGTCGGCGCGGGCGGCGAGCGCCTCGAGCCGTGCCCGGCACAAGGCCCAGACCTCGCGCCAGGCCGGCGGCTCCACGGCGAGGATCGTCCGCTCGTGCGCCGCCGATTCGATCACGACCTCGTGGACGCCGTGGGCGGGACGGATGGCCGCGGCCTCGTGCGCGGTCGGCTCCCCGCGCCCAGCCGCCGCCGCATCGACGGCGACGGGATAGCGATTGGGAACGATCCGCGACCGCCACGGCAGGGCCGGATCGGCCGGGCAGCGCAGCACGGTCGGCGGCGTCCACGACTCGTTCCCGGCGCAGAACGGGCAGCGGCCCGCGGCGTCCTCGACCACGCCCGCGGCGTGATCGTGCGGCCTCGACTCCCGGTCGGGGGCCACGAAAACCCGTCGCGCCGCGAGCGCGTCGTGGTGGAGTCGTGGATCGCGGGCGGCGGAGCTGCCGTCAGGGGAAGCCATTCGCTCCAGTATGCACCGCCTGCCGTGCGCGTGCGTGCGCGGGGCGTGTTGAACCGCCTCCCGGTCGCCCGTACACTCGGGGCGATTCGAAATCCCCGGAGAAATCGGCATGCTCACCGTCGGCGATTCGTTCCCCCAGTTTTCCTGCCAGGCCTGTGTCGGCACCGGCAAGGACGACATGAAACTGCTCTCGAACGCCGACTACGCCGGCAAGTGGGTCGTCTACTTCTTCTATCCCAAGGACTTCACGTTCGTCTGCCCGACGGAACTGGCCGAATTCAACAAGCAGCTCAAGGGCTTCGCCGACCGCGACACGAGCGTGGTGGGCGGCAGCACTGACAACGAGTGGTCCCATCTCGCCTGGCGGCGCTCCCATCCCGACCTCACCAACCTCGGCTATCCGCTCATCGCCGCGCAGAAGCTCGCGCCGGAGCTGGGCATCCTCGAGAAGACGGAGGGATACTGCCTCCGGGCGACGTTCATCGTCGATCCCCATGGCGTGATCCAGTGGGTGGACGTGAATCAGGGTCGCGTGGGACGAAACGTCGCCGAGGTGCTCCGGGTGCTCGACGCCCTGCAGAGCGACGAACTCTGCCCGTGCAACTGGAAAAAGGGCGACCCGTACGTGAAGGTGGGCTAGCCTTGCCGCGCCGGAACCGAGCGCCGACGCGGGAGTGGAGCCCGCCGCCCCGAACGTGGCTCGGCAAGTTCGCCGACGCGTTCCGCGGCCTCTACCGGGCGGTCGCCGGCCAGTCGAGTTTCGCCGCGCACCTGCCGGTGGCGGCGGCCGCCGTGGCGGCGGCGGCCTGGTTTCGCGTGAGTCCCGTGGAGTGGTGCCTGGTGGCTCTGGCGATCGGCGGCGTGCTGGCTGCCGAGGTCTTCAACACGTCGATCGAGATGCTGGCCCAGGCTCTCGACAGCGGCCCGGACGAGCGGATCCGCGACGCGCTCGACATGGCGAGCGGCGGGGTGTTCGTGGCCGTCGGTGCGGCGGTCTTGGTCGGATTGATCGTGTTTCTGCCCCGCGTGCTCATGCTCCTCGCCTGAGGCCCTGCTCCTGGCGGCGACGGTCGGCCCGATTGCAATTGACCCTGCACGCCGCGGGGTCGTACCGTGGCCCACCGTCCTGCGGTCGCCCGCGGGGGGGTGGCTCGTTTCCATTTCTTCCCAACCTTTCTGGAGATCATCCATGGGCAACATGGGCAAATTGTTTGCCGAGGCGATCGGCACGTTCTGGCTGGTGCTCGGCGGCTGCGGCAGCGCGGTGCTGGCCGCCGCGTGGGGTGCGGATCCCCACATGGGGATCGGTTTCCTCGGCGTCTCCCTGGCGTTCGGCCTGACGGTGCTCTCGATGGCGGCGGCCATCGGGCACATCTCCGGCTGCCATCTGAACCCGGCCGTGACGGCGGGACTCGTCGCCAGCGGCCGCTTTCCCGCCAAGGATCTTCCCGGCTACGTGATCGCGCAGGTGCTCGGCGGGATCGCCGGCGCCGGCGTGCTGTACCTGGTGGCCAAGGGCCTTCCCACCTTCGACGCCGCTGCCAGCGGGTTCGCGTCGAACGGCTACGGCGAGCATTCGCCCGGGGGCTATCCGTGGCAGAGTTGCTTCATCATCGAGACGGTGCTCACGGCGGTGTTCCTCTTCGTGATCCACGGCGCCACCGACAAGAAGGCCGGCGGCGTGATCGCTCCGATCGCGATCGGGCTCTGCCTCACGCTGATCCACTTGATCAGCATCCCGGTCACGAACACCTCGGTGAATCCGGCCCGCAGCACGGCCACGGCCATCTTCGCCGGCGGCTGGACCTTGCAGCAGCTCTGGCTCTTCTGGGTGGCGCCGATCGTCGGCGGCATCGTGGGCGGCCTGCTCTACAAGGCCGTCTCCGAGTGCACCGACTGAGGCTGCCGCCGCGCCGCGAGGCGAGGCGTGCACGAGATCACGACCGGCCGGCTGCGGACGCCCGCGGCCGGCCGGTTGCGTTTACGGCTTCGCGCGGATGTCGTAGCAGAGGATGCGGTCGCCCTCGCGGAGATAGAGCCGCCCGTCGAGGATCACGGGGTGCGCCCAGCTGGGCCGGTCGCCACTGCCGGGAACCGTGAACGCGCTCACCTCCTCGTAGCCCGCGGGATCGGCCTTCACGAGGGCCAGCGTGCCGTCGGAAAACCGCACGTAGACGTGGCCGTCGGCGGCGGCGACCGAAGCCGAGTTCTTGCCGCTGCCGCGGTGTTTCCAGACGACCTTGCCCGTCATCAACTCCGCGCAGAAGGGGATTCCCTTGTCGTCGGAATCGCCGTAGAGATGGTCCCCCACGAGCACGATGCCGCCATGCTTGTTGGCGAGCTCGCGGTTGAGGCCGTAGACCTGCTCGATCGTCACGGCGCCGTCGGGGCCGGGCACCTGCCGCAAGAGCGCACCCCCCCGGCCATAGCCGGCGGCGAAGAAGACGAGGTCGCCCCGGACGATCGGCGTGGGGATCACCGCCGTGGTCTGATCGATCGGATAGGTCCAGAGAAGCCTTCCCGATTCGGCATCGACGCCGAAGGCGCCGCTGGCGGTCGTCTGCACGTAGACCTTCCGGCCGGCGATCGTCGCGATCACGATCGACGCATGGCCGGCCCCGCGGTCGCCGGCCACCGGGCAGGCCCAGATCCGCTTGCCGGTCTTCTTGTCGAGCGCGACCATCGTCGCCCGTTCGCCGCCGGGCGTGCAGACGAGCCGGTCGCCGTCGATCGTCACCGATTCACTGTAGCCCCAGCCGTCCCCCTTCGTGCCGCCGTGCTCGGCCTTCAGATCGACGCGGAACCGCTCCGCGCCGTCCTGCACGGCGCAGGCGACGAGTTCGCCGTGCGGCGTGATGACATAGACCGTGCCGTCGTCCACGGTGGGCGTGCTCCGCGAACTCTGCCAGGATTCCGTGCCCTGGGTCCACGGCTTGCCGGTCTTCGTCTGCCAGAGCTGCTTGCCGGTGCCGCGGTCGAAGCAGGTCAGGTACTCGTCCTTGTCGGGCGCGGTCGAGAGGGCGTCGCCGAGCGTGATGACGCGCTCGCCGACGACGGCCGGGCTCGCGTAGCCGCGGCCCGCACCCGCCGCCTCCCAGACCAGCGGCGGGCCGTCGGCCGGCCACGACTCGAGCAGGTCGGTGTCGGGCGCCACGGCGGTCCGCTGGCCGCCGCGGAACGTGGGCCAGTCCGCCCCGCGGGCCGGGGCGGCGGCGCAGAGGACGCCCAGCGCAAGCGGAATCGGGAATCGGATGCGTGGTGTCGGCATGGCGATGCTCCGGAACGGGCGGGCTGGAAACCGGCTGGTATAGTAAAGCAGATCGTCCCGTCGAGGAGTTTTCCGTGACCGCAGCCGCTTCGTCCGCATCCGATTCAGTGTTTGGAAAACGCGTCACCGTCGAGCAGGTCGAGGAGGGGCACGAACTGGCCCCGAAATTCGACGCGGCCGGCCACATCCCCTGCGTGACGACCGATTTTCATTCGGGCGAGGTGCTGATGGTGGCGGTGATGAACCGCGAGGCGCTCGCCCGGACGATCGAGACCGGCGAGGCGCACTACTGGAGCCGGAGCCGCCAGCAACTGTGGCACAAGGGGGCGACCAGCGGGCTCGTCCAGAAGGTCGTCGAGATGCGGATCGACGACGACCAGGACTGCGTCTGGCTGCGTGTCGAGATCGCCGGCGGCGCAAGCTGCCACGTGGGCTACCGCTCCTGCTTTTACCGCAAGGTGCCGGTGGGGGCCGACCGCGCCAAGGGCACCGGGCTCGAGTTCACCGAGCAGGAGAAGGCGTTCGACCCGAAGGCCGTCTACGGCGACGCGCCGAACCCGACGCAGCTCTGAGCCGCGCCGCCCGCCGGGCCAGACCGGATCCGCGGCGGGCCGGGCTCGTCCCTACCCCGGCGCCGGACGCGTGCCGCGGCCGTCCGGCGGCGTGAGCCGCTCCCCCTGCGCGTCCTTCGCGGACAGCTGCGGCGGCGCCGTCAGCGGCCAGTCGATCGCGAGGGTCGGATCATTCCAGACGACGCATCGCTCGAAGGCCGGCGCGTAGTAGTCGGTCGTCTTGTAGAGAAAGTCGGCGGTCTCGGAGAGGACGAGAAACCCGTGGGCCAGCCCCGGCGGCACCCAGAGCTGCCGGCGGTTGTCGGCCGTCAGCTCGACTCCCACCCACTTGCCGAACGTGGGCGACTCCGGGCGGATGTCGGCGGCGACGTCGAAGACCGCGCCGTGGACCACCCTCACGAGCTTTCCCTGCGGCTGCTGCTCCTGATAGTGGAGGCCCCGGAGCACGTGGCGGCGGCTGAAGCTGTGGTTGTCCTGGACGAACCGCACCGGCCCGCCCACCGCCGCCTCGAACGCGGCATGATTGAAGCTCTCGAAGAACCAGCCGCGGTCGTCCGCGAACACCCGCGGCTCCACGATCAACACGCCTGCGACTTCCGTCGGGACGACGTTCATGACGGCGTTCCCTCGCGCGTCAGTGCGAGCAGGTAGTCACCGTAGCCGCTCTTCGCCAGCGGCCGCGCCAGCCGCTCGAGCTGCTCCGTGCCGATCCAGCCGTTTCGCCAGGCGATCTCCTCGGGGCAGCAAATCTTCAAGCCCTGCCGCTTCTCCAGCGTCTGGATGAACTGGGCCGCCTCGATGAGGCTGTCGTGGGTGCCGGTGTCGAGCCAGGCGTCGCCGCGGCCCAGCGTGTGCACGTTCAGTTCGCCGCGCTCGAGATACATCCGATTGACGTCGGTGATTTCCAGTTCGCCGCGGGCCGAGGGCTTCATGTTCGCGGCGATGTCGACCACCTGCTCGTCGTAGAAATAGAGCCCCGTGACCGCCAGGCGGCTGCGCGGATGCCGGGGCTTCTCCTCGATCGACGTCGCCCGTCCGGCGGCGTCGAACTCGACCACGCCGTAGCGCTCGGGGTCGGCCACGGGATAGGCGAAGACGCTCGCGCCGCGGGTCTGGGCATTGGCCGCCTTCAACCGCGCGGCGAGTTCGTGGCCGTAGAAGATGTTGTCGCCCAGCACCAGCACCGAGGGGCCGTTCGCCACGAAGTCGGCGCCGATGATGAACGCCTGCGCCAGCCCCTCCGGCTTCGGCTGCACGGCGTAGCGAAAGCGGACCCCGAACTGCGCGCCGTCGCCCAGCAGCTCCTCGAACCGCGGCGTGTCGTGCGGCGTGGAGATCACGAGGATCTCGCGAACCCCCGCCAGCATGAGCACGCTCAGCGGGTAGTAAATCATCGGCTTGTCGTACACCGGCAGCAGTTGCTTCGAAACGGCCAGCGTGACGGGGTGCAGCCGCGTACCGCTGCCACCCGCGAGAATGATGCCTTTGCGCGGCTGCGCCATGGTGGTGATTTGGTCGGGGTTCATGCGGGAGTGGGATGCCGGATCTCGGCGGCCAGGGCCGCAACGACCGGAATGACACCATCTTGCCATGTCGGGAGTTCCCTGCCGATGGCGGCCGTGAGCTTCCGCGTGCAGAGCAGGGAGTTGGCGGGCCGCCGTGCCGGCGTCGGGTAGGCGGAGGTCGGGATCGGCTGTACCTGTTCCGGCGGCACCCGCAGGGCAAGACCGCACCCCCGGGCCTGCTCGAGGACGAATCGCGCGAAGCCGCACCAGGTGGTGCGGCCGCGCGGCGCGAGGTGA
The DNA here is from genome assembly GCA_040376455.1 of Planctomycetaceae bacterium. Lineage (GTDB taxonomy): Bacteria > Planctomycetota > Planctomycetia > Pirellulales > UBA1268 > QWPN01. The sequence continues at coordinate 19,177 of JBEIQP010000036.1, forward strand.
TAGATCCCGGAGGGGAGCGGCTGGGCCTGCCGGTCCCGGTCGATCGCGGCGGCCGTGATCTCGGCGATCAGCGCCGCGGACGTCGGCACGCCCGTCTGGTCGTCCACCACCGAGAGCGACTCCCGCTCCGTCGCCAGACGCAGGATCGTGCGGACGAAATTCCGGCCGTGCGCCGCATGGACCCAGCTCGTGCGAAACACGAGGTGTCGGCCGCCGGCACCGGTGACCGCCCGCTCGCCGGCGAGTTTCGTGGCGCCATACACGCCCAGCGGACGGGGGTCGTCGTCCTCCTCGTAGCAACCGTCCTTGGTGCCGTCGAAGACGTAGTCGGTGGAGTAGTGGACGAACAGCGCGTCGAGCCGGCGGGATTCCTCGGCCAGCACCGCCACCGCCTCGGCGTTCACCGCCCGGGCCCGGTCCGCATCGCTCTCCGCCGCGTCCACCGCCGTGTAGGCCGCCGCGTTGACGACCACCTCCGGGGCCACGCGGCGCACCAGGTCCCGCAGGGTGGCAGGCCGCTCGAGATCGGCTGCCTCGCGATCGCAGGCGATCAGCCGGCCGAACGGCGCGAGCGAGTGTTGCAGTTCACGGCCCACCTGGCCGTTTTTTCCGAGGAGGAGGATGGTCACGCCGAAGCGCCTTGCGGGAGGTGCGGGATCATGCGGCGTAGTGCGTGTCGATCCAGTCTCGATACGCCCCGCTGGTGACGTCGGCCACCCAGGCCTCGTTGTCGAGATACCAGCGCACCGTGCGGCGAATCCCCGACTGGAACGTTTCCACCGGTTTCCAGCCGAGCTCCCCCTCGATCTTCCGGGCGTCGATCGCGTAGCGGCGGTCGTGGCCCGGCCGATCCTTCACGTACGTGATCTGGGTCGCGTAGGACAGGCCGTCGGTCCGCGGCCGCTCGGCGTCGAGGATGCCGCAGAGGGTTTTCACCACGTCGATGTTGGCCATCTCGCTCGACCCGCCGACGTTGTAGACCTCCCCCGGCCGGCCCGCGTCGAGGGCGCGGCGGATCGCGGCGCAGTGGTCGCCCACGTAGAGCCAGTCCCGGATCTGCCGCCCGTCGCCGTAGATCGGCAGGGGCTTGCCGCCGAGCGCATGGTGGATGCACAACGGGATCAGCTTCTCCGGGAACTGATAGGGGCCGTAGTTGTTGGAACAGTTGGTCGTCACGACCGGGAGGCCGTAGGTGTGGTGGTAGCCGCGGACCAGGTGGTCCGACGCCGCCTTGCTCGCCGAATAGGGGCTGTTGGGCTCGTAGCGGTTGGTCTCGGCGAACGCCGGATCCTCCGGCGCGAGCGAGCCGTAGACCTCGTCGGTGGAGACGTGCACGAAACGGAAGGCGTCGCGCCGCTCCGCGGGGAGCCCGGACCAGTGGGCCCGGGCCGCCTCCAGCAGCCGGAACGTGCCGACGATGTTGGTTTCGATGAAGTCCTCGGGCCCATGGATCGAGCGGTCCACGTGGCTCTCGGCCGCGAAGTGGACGATCGCCCGAACCTGCCCCTCGGCCAGGAGCCGGCCGACGAGTTCCCGATCGAGGATGTCCCCCCGGACGAAGCGATGCCGCCCGTCGCCGGCGAGGCCGGACAGGTTCCGGAGGTTGCCCGCGTAGGTGAGCTTGTCGAGGTTGATCACCGGCTCGGCGTGCGACGCCAGCCAGTCGAGCACGAAGTTGCTGCCGATAAAACCGGCGCCGCCGGTGACGAGAATCATGGATGCGTTGGGCGGCGGGACCGCCTGAAACTGGTTTTTCGGTCGCTGCGCCGCGGCCCGGCGGCCGGGCGTCGGTTTGGGGCTATGATACAGGGAGTCCCGAAACCGCGCCTCCCCGCACCATGCTCACGTCCCAGCAAGTCCTCGACACCTATTTCCTGGAAGCCCGGCACCAGTTGCTGGAGATCGCCGCCCTGCTCGACCGCCACGACGCCGCAGTCGCCCGGGAACACGCGGCGACGGGCAACGGCAGGCCCGCGGCCGGCGCCGCCAAGCTCGCCCTCCTCCAGGAGGCGCTGCGGATCCTCTCCACGGCCGAACCGGGGCGGGAGCGGACGGTGGCCCTGCTCGAACTGTTCGCCCGGGTCTGATCGAGGACAACGCGTCGGGGAGCCCAGTCATGCAGATCATCCAGCCGCACTACCATGCCATCGCGCGAACGGCGCAGGACTATGAAAAGATGGCGATGAGCGGCGTGGTCGCCGTGGCCGAGCCGGCCTTCTGGGCCGGCTTCGACCGGCTCTACCCCGAGACCTTCATCGATTACTTTCGGCAGATCAGCGAGTTCGAGCCGACGCGGGCCGCGGAGTACGGCATCCGGCACTTCTGCTGGGTGGCCGTGAACCCCAAGGAAGCCGAGAACCCCACGCTCACCCGCGAGGTGCTGAAGCACTTTCCGGAATTCTTCGCCAAGCCGACGGTGCTGGGCGTCGGTGAGACGGGCCTGCACAAATCGACGAAGAACGAATGCGAGTCGCTCGAGGCCCACGTCGAAATCGCCATGCGGCACGGTCAACTCGTGCTCATCCACACGCCGCACCTCGCCGACAAGGCCCACGGCACGAAGCGGGTGCTGGAAGTGCTCGCCGGCATGAAGGTCGATCCCGCGCGCATCTGGATCGACCACGTCGAGGAGCAGACGATCAAGCCCTGCCTCGACGCGGGCTACTGGGTCGGCTTCACGCTCTATCCGATCACGAAATGCTCGCCGAAACGGGCCGTGGACATGCTGGAGAAGTACGGCCGGGAACGGATCCTCGTGAATTCGTCGGCCGACTGGGGGCCGAGCGACCCGTTCACGCTCCAGGAGTGCATCCTGGAATTCCGCCGCCGGGGCCACTCGCTCCAGGAGGCGATCGAGGTGTTCCACAACAATCCTTGCCGCTTCCTCGGCCAGAACCCCAAGTTCGACATCCAGCCGATTCGCATCGAGACCGTCCGGGACGAGTCGCGGGCGGCCGCCCCGGCCTCCGTCTGACGCCCCCGGAAGCCCGCCCATGCCCGAGCCCACCCAACTCTCGCTGATCCGCCAACTCAAATTCTGCGCGGGGCACAGGCTCTACCGGCACGAGAGCCGCTGCGCGTTCTTCCACGGCCACAACTACCGGGTCGATATCGAGGTGGCCGGCGCGGACGGGGGCGCGGAGGTGGATAGCGTGGGGCGGGTCGTGGACTTCTCCCTCATCAAGCAGCGGATGAACGGCTGGCTCGACCAGAACTGGGATCACGCCTTCCTGATCTTCGAGGAAGACGCCAACGCGCTGGCCGCGATCCGGATGGTCGAGCCCACGAAATATTTCGTGATGCCCTGGAATCCGACGGCGGAGAACATGGCCCGCTACCTGCTCGAGGTGGTGGCGCCGAGCGTGCTCGGCGACCTCGGGGTGGTGGCCCGCCGGGTTGCCGTCTGGGAGACGGACGAGTCGTGCGCCATCGCGACCCGCGGCGACTGCCGCCTTCCCGTGGAGACCGCGCTGCAGTCGGCGGTCCTCATCGACCACCGCTAGGGAGGCTTCTCGTGCGCCCACCGCACCCGGCACCAGGCAGTTTTCCCGCGACCCGACTGCGGCGCATGCGGCAGCATGCCTGGCTGCGGCGCGCGGCGGCCGAAACGAGCCTCTCTCCGAACGACCTGATCTGGCCGCTCTTCGTCCACGACCGCACCGAGACCGCCCCGGTGCCGAGCATGCCGGGGGTGGAACGGCTGTCGATCGAGGGGATCGTGCGGGCGGCGGAGGAGGCTGGCCGGCTGGGCATTCCGGCCATCGCGATCTTTCCCGTGGTCGAGCCCGCCCTCAAGAGCGACGACGCCCGACACGCCCTCGACCCGGAGAATCTCGTCTGCCGCACCGTGCATGCCGTGAAGCGGGCGCTGGGCGACGCGGTGGGCATCATCTGCGACGTGGCCCTCGATCCCTACACGACGCACGGCCACGACGGCCTGCTGCGCGACGGCAGGATCGTGAACGACGAGACGGTCGCCGTGCTGAGCCGCCAGGCGGCGGTGCTGGCGGAGGCGGGCTGCCACGTGGTGGCGCCCTCCGACATGATGGATGGCAGGGTCGGGGCGATCCGTGCCGCGCTCGACGCCGCCGGACGGGAGGACGTCTGCATCCTCTCCTACGCCGCCAAGTATGCGTCGGCCTTCTACGGGCCGTTCCGCGACGCGGTGGGCAGCCAGGCGGCCCTCGGCACGGCGTCGTCCCGCGGCGTGGCCGACAAGAAGACCTACCAGATGGATCCGGCCAACAGCGACGAGGCGATCCGCGAGGTGGCGCTCGATCTCGTGGAAGGCGCCGACATGGTGATGGTGAAGCCGGCTGGCACGTCGCTCGACATCATCCACCGCGTGCGGCGGGAGTTCGGCGTGCCGACGTTCGCCTACCAGGTGAGCGGCGAGTACGCGATGATCCGGGCGGCGGCCGCCAACGGCTGGCTCGACGGCGAGCAGGCGGCGCTCGAGAGCCTGCTGGTGATCAAGCGGGCCGGCGCCGACGGCATCCTCACCTACTTCGCGCCCGCGGTGGCCCGGATGCTCTCCTAGCTGTCCGTGGCCAAAGCCCTCCATGGCCTTTGTCCACGTGGCCGACCGGTCGAAAAGCCAAGGTTTTCGACGGTCGGCGGTCGCCGCATCCTGC
>JBEIQP010000034.1:0-24063 GCA_040376455.1 Planctomycetaceae bacterium
CTCCACGTCACCGACATGTCGTGGACGCGGAAGGTGACCCACCCCAGCGAAATGCTGGAGAAGGGGCAGGAAGTCGAGTGCAAGGTGCTCTCGGTCGATCAGCAACGTCGCCGGATCGCGTTGGGCCTCAAGCAGATGGCCGAGGATCCGTGGACGACCGACATCCCCGATCGCTACAAGCCGGGCGACGTGGTGAAGGGCACCGTCACCAAGATCACGAACTTCGGCGTGTTCGTCGGGCTCGAGGACGGGCTCGAAGGGCTGCTCCACATCTCGGAACTCTCCGAGGACAAGGTGGAGAATGCCGAGGAGCTCGTGAAGGTGGGCGATCCCCTGGAGGTGAAGATCCTCCGCGTCGATACCGACGAGCGGAAGATCGGTCTCTCCAAGAAGCGCGTGGGCTGGTCGAGCGAGCGCGAGGCGGCTGAGGCCGCCCACGAAGACGCCTGACCGCGACGGCCGCACCTGATTCGGCCCGGTCGCGTTCAGCGACCGGCCGACAGGGCGGTGATCGGCCCCAGGATTTCGGGTCCGGCTGCGCCGGCGGCGGCGTGCGCCACGCCGAGCGTCACGATCCCCATCGTGCCGCCCCGCTCGAGGATGCTCGACGCGGCCGAGTCGCCGCGGACCACGACCCGCCGCGGGGCCGCACCGCCCCTGTGGATGAACGCCTCGCCGGTGGCGGGATCGACGATGTCGAAGCTGATGAACGGGTGGCGGACGGACGCCGCCGCGTTCGCCGGCGGAGCGAGCCAGGCGACGACCCTGTCACCGGCCCGGAGCTGGCCGAGATCGATCCGCTCCGGCCCGTCGGCGGGCGGCAGCGGAGGACGGCCGGCCTGTGGGGGAGCGACTTCGGCCGCGGCGTGGAAGCCATCCTGATCCCCGGGGGCGGCGGCAGGCGGACTCACCGGCGCGTTCGCGGGCGGATTCGCGGCCGCGGTCACGGGTGGGTCGGCGGCCGGCGGCTGCACGGCCGCGGCGGCCTCCGGCTCGAACTGCGGAGCCTCAGCCGACGGGATGCTCCTCGCATTGACCAGCCGCATGCCCCGATCGGCAAGCCAGCCCAGGTCGCCCGTGAGCGCGAACCCGCCTCCGAGAAGGCCGATCGCGGCACACTTGGCGAGGACGTTCGACATGGGGTGCAGCCGGCCTGACCAGGCGGATGCCGCCCGGGACGGACCGGTGCGGCGACCGGCAAGTATGCAGCGCTGCCGGAGGAGGGCGGGGCCGGATTCGAACCGCGGTCGCGGCGCCGTTCCCTCCGGCGTCGCCTGGTGCGGATCGTGACGGATGGAGCGGTCAGAGACCGGCCAGGGCCTCCAGCACCTGGTCGGCGTGGCCGTCCACCTTCACCGCCTTGAACACCTTCGCGACCCGGCCGGCGGCGTCGATGATGAAGGTGCTGCGGGCGATCCCCATCGACTTCTTCCCATACATGTTCTTCTCCCGCCACGCGCCGTATTTCTCGGCCACCGCGTGGTCGGGGTCGGCGAGCAGCGTGAAGGGAAGCTTGTATTTCGTGCGGAACTTCTCGTGGCTGGCCGCCCCGTCGGGGCTCACTCCGAGCACCACCGCCTTGCGCTTCGCCAGTTTCGCCTGTGCGTCGCGGAAGCCGCAGGCCTCGCGGGTGCAGCCGGGCGTGTCGTCCTTGGGGTAGAAATAGAGGACGACCGGCGTGCCCTTGAGGCTCGAGAGTTTCAGTTTCGTCCCGTCGTGGGTCAGGAGCGTGAAGTCGGGGGCCTTCGAGCCGGCTTCGAGCCAATCGGCCATGGGATGCTGCTCCGGGGTGTGGGCGGCGGTCGCGATCGCAGTGTTATAGGCTGGCCGGTGCGGATGTGGAGAGGGAGGCCCTCTCCGCCGCCCCGGCTCGCGATGCCCGAGAGGATCGCCGTGGCAGCAGATCAAACAGCCCACCCCCGCGCGGCTCCCGCCCCTCTCGATGCACGCGGCGGCGTCTGGGCAAGCATGCTGACGCCGCCGGGCCGCGGGGCGTTGGCGGTGGTCGGCGTCGCCGGCGCCGGGGCGATCGGCGCCATCGACGGGCTGTTCACGCCCCACGGCGGAAGTCCCGTCGCCCTCCGGCCCGATGGCGCGATCTGCGTGGGGCGGTGGCAGAGCCTCGTGGCCGCGGCCGGCGAAGAACTCGTCGTGGTGCGGCATGCGGCCGATCGCCTGGAGATTCACTGCCACGGCGGCCTGGCCGCGCCGACCGCGGTGCTGGAGAGCCTCGTGGCCCGCGGGGCGACGCGGCTGTCGTGGTCGGAGTGGCTGGAGCGGACCGCCCCGTCGGGAGCCATCGCGGCCGAGGCCCGCGCGGCGCTCTGCCGGGCGGGGGGCCCCAAGGCGGCGCGGATCCTGTCGCGGCAACTCGCCGGCGCGCTCGACCGCGATCTGGAACAGATTCGGTCCCTGGTGGCGGCCGGCGCGGCGGCGGCGGCGGGGGACGCGATCGACCGACTGCTCCGGGCCGCCCGCGTGGGCCTGCGGCTGACGAGGCCCTGGCGGGTGGTGCTCGCCGGCGCGGTCAATGCGGGGAAGAGCAGCCTGGTCAATGCGTTGGCGGGCCATGCCCGCAGCATCGTCTCGGACGTGCCGGGCACGACACGCGATCTCGTCGAGACCCGAATCGTGCTCGACGGCTGGGAGGTCGATCTCGTCGATGCCGCGGGGGGCCGCGACGATGACCGCGACGCGGGCGCCGTCGAGCGTGCGGGGATCGCGCGGGCCCAGGCGGCCCGCGCGACGGCCGATCTCGTGCTGCGGGTGACCGCGGCCGACGCGGCCGGGCCGCCTGTCGGGCTGCGGCCCGGCGAACTGCTCGTGATCTCGAAGGCCGACCGCGCGGCGGTCGGCGCCGCTGCCTGGCCCGACGCCGTCTGGACGTGCGCCGTCACCGGAGAGGGGATCGACCGGCTCGCCGCGCGGATCGTCGCCGCGCTCGTGCCGGAGGAGCTCGCCGAGCCCGGCCTCTTCGCCGGGGGCATGCCGTTCACGGCCCGACAGGTTCGGGAACTCGAGGCCTTGCGCGGACGATAGCCGTGCGTGCATCGCCACCAGCGAGGAGGCCGTGAGGGGCTACCCGAGCCCCGAACCATCACCACCGGCGTCACACGCCGGAAACCCAAGTCGGTCAGACATCGCCGCCGGGCCCGCGAACTCACATGGGACCCGCATGAACCGCTCGTGGAGGGCGGCTACTCGTCCTTGTCCGCCGACTCCTTTCCGCGGCCGCGGAGGTGAAGCTTGATCGGCACCTCGTGATACGGCAGCGCCTTGCGGAAGGTGTTGAGCAGATACCGCTTGTAGGGCTCCGAAACGCTCCGCGGGGCGCTCGAGGAAATCACGATCGTGGGCGGCGCGGCCTCCACCTGCGTGGCGTAATACAGGCGGACCGGCCGGCCGCGGGTGTCGGCGGGGGGCTGGTTGGCCTCCACCGCCTCGCGGAGCACGGTGTTGAGCCGGGCCGTGGCCACGCGGGTGCGGCTCTGCCGGTAGAGTCGCTGCGCCGTGTCGATCACCGCCTTGACGTTGCGGCCCGACTTCGCCGTGGCGAAGGCCACCGGGGCCCAGGGCATCATCCGGAACTCGTCGCGCAGGTAGTCGGCCCACTCCTTCCGCTTCACGTCGGCGGCGTAGAGGTCCCACTTGTTGACGACGAACACCACGGGCTTCGCCTCCTCGGTGATCGTCTCCGCCAACTGCTTGTCCACCTTCCCCACCGGCTCGGTCGCGTCGAAGAAGAGCAGCACGACGTCGGCGCGGCGGATGCTCCGCTGGGCGCGGTGGGTGGAGTAGAAGTCGAGGTCGCTGGTGCGGCTCTTCGTCCGCCGCAGGCCCGGCGTGTCGATCGCGAGGAAGGAGTGGCCGTCCACCTCGAACCGCACGTCGACGCTGTCGCGGGTGGTGCCCGCCACGGGGCTCGTGATCACGCGCTCCTCGTGGGCCAGCGCGTTGACGAACGTGCTCTTGCCGACGTTGCGGCGCCCCACGATCGCCAGCTTCATTTCCGGCAGGTCGATCTCGTCCGGCTCGTCGGGCCAGGCTTCCGGGAGGCGGGAGACGATCGCCTCGACGAGTTCGTCGCGATTCCGGTGCTGCCGCGCGCTGACCGCCAGCGGCTCGCCAAACCCGAGGGAGTCGAACTCGTGGGCATGCGGATCGAACTTCGGGTCGTCGGCCTTGTTGGCGACCAGCAGCACCGGGGCGCTGGTCTTCCGCACCCGCCGGGCGACCTCGATGTCGGCGGGCAGGAGCCCGCTGCGCACGTCCACCACCAACACCGCGACCGCCGCCGTGCCGAGGCCGGACTCGATCTGGGCGTCGATCTTGGCGGTCAGGCCGTCGGGATCGTCGAATCCCATGCCGCCGGTATCGACGAGGTCGATCACGCGGCCATCGAGGCTGACCCGCTGCACGAGCCGGTCGCGGGTCACGCCCGCGGTCGGATCCTCGATGGCGATCCGCTTCTCGATCAGCCAGTTGAAGAGGCTCGATTTGCCGACGTTGGGCCGGCCGACGATGACCACCTTGGGGATCAACGACGTCTGCTTCGGCGCGGTCTTCCGCTTCGTCGGCGACGATTTTTTCGGCTCATTCATCGGGTGTCTCCAGGGCTTCCCCCAGCCGACGGCGCGGGGTGGCGTGAACCAGGTAGCGGTGCGTGATGCTCTCGTCGCAGGCCCTCACCGAGGCGTCCAGACGGGCGAGCATCTGCCCGAGCTGGCCGCGACCGCCGTCCGCATCGACCGTGGAGAGGACCGTGACGTCGGCCAGCCGGAGTTGGCCGAGTGCCGCCATCACCGCCCGCTGCTCCGCCGCCAGCACCGGCGACGTGGCGTCGTGGGGCAGATTCTCCACGTGGTCGGCGAGGGCCGCGATCTGGAAGGCGATGCTGCGGGGATTCGTCTCGTCGATGACCAGCAGGTCGATGAGCGGGGCCGGCTCGAGGGCCCCGAGATAGCGGCTGCGGTAGGTCATGGAACTGTCGGCGATTTCCAGCAGCATCTCCTCCAACCGCTGCGAATCGGCCTCCTGGGCGGCGGGACGGGCCGACACGAGCGTCGCGCCGAGCAGTCGGATCGCCGCCGTCGCCCGCTCGATGCGCCGGCCCATGTCGAGGAACCGCCAGCCCGGCCCGCGGGTCATGCTCTCCATGCCCAGGCCCGCGAAGGCCGAAAGATCGAAGATCAGCGTGTCGAGAAGCGTGAGGAGGTCCGATCCCGCGCGGGGGACGACGCCGGCGCGAAACGGCCGGCGGACGGCGACGCAGTCGCGATGCACGCGCGAGAGGATCTTCCAGGAGTCGATCGAGATGCGGTCGCGGACGACCGAGGCCATCTGCCACAGGCTCCGGACGGACGACCGCACGCTGCCGGGCCGGTCCTCGTCGAAGGCGAGCGACTGGATCTCGGCGGCGATCTCCGGAACGGTGCCGACACGGCCGGGCTCGAACCACTCCGCCCTGCCCCCGCGCGGCTCGGCGAACGGCGCCAGGAGGATGGCGGCCTCGACCGCCGTCTCCCGGTCGGCCTCGGACGCCATCCGGCCGGCGATCGCCCGCAGCATGCGCGCGGTGCCCTCGGCCCGCTCCACGTGCCGGCCCAGCCAATGCAGGTGATCCGCGACGCGGCTGGGCAGGTCGTTGCCGCTGCGGCGGAGCGTGATCGGCTGACCGGGGCCGCGCAACAGCGTGACGGGCGCCACGGCCCCCTGCGACAACACCCACACGTCCTTCGAGCCCTGGCTCGAGAGCAGCAATTCCTCGCGCGCCGGCCGACCGACCGACATCCGCGCGAGGCCGCCCCGCATCGACTGGTATCCGTAGGGCGTGGCCACCGTGAAGCAGCGCATCAGCACCGAGGCGGGCACGATCTCCCCGCCGTTCCAGCACGGCGCCGCGGAGCGCTCCACCATCTCGCGGCCGACCCACTGCGCCGGCTGACGGCGAATCTCGGCGACGAACGCGGCCCGGGCGGCCGGATCGAGAACCGCCGGTACGACCCGCTTCATGCCGCGCCGCGGCGCGACCGGCTCGACCACGAGTTCGTCGAGCGTGCCGAGCACGTGTTCGAGATTCGCCGGGATGCCGCACCACCACGACCGCGGCCCGGGCAACACGAGGTCCTCGCCGAGAAGCCGCTGCGACACGGCGGGCAGAAACTCGGCGAATCCGGGCGATTCCAGGATCGCGCTGCCGAGCGCGTTGGCCAGCGCGACCCGCCCCCGCCGCACCGCCTGCACGAGGCCGGGGGTGCCGCCGAGCGCGGTGCCGTCGAGTTCGAGCGGATCGCATTCGCGATCGGCCACCCGCCGCAGGAGCACGTCCGTCGGCACGAGGCCGCCGAGCGTCTTGAGGCTCACGCGATCGTCGCGGACGGCCAAGTCGCCCCCCTCGACGAGCGTGTAGCCGAGGTAGCGGGCGAGGTAGGCGTCTTCAAAGTAGGTCGCGCTCGCGGGGCCGGGGCTCTGCAGCGCGATCCGCGGGGTGTCGCGACCGGGGGCGAGGCCGCGCAGCATCGACTGCAACGCGATGAAGAAGGGCGCCAGCCGCTCGACGTTGCATTGCTGAAACGCGTCGGGCAGGAGCCTCGAGACGACGAGCCGGTTTTCGAGCGCGTAGCCCAGGCCGTGCGGCACGCCGGTGCGATCGCCGAGCACCAGCCACTGGCCGTCGTGATTCCGGGCGAGGACCGACGCGTGCAGGTGGAGCCAGCGGCCGTCGGGGAGCGTCATCCCATGACAGCAGCGGAGGAATCCCGGATGGGAAAGGACCATCTCCGCCGGCACGATGCCCTCCGCGAGCACGTGCTGCGGGCCGTAGAGGTCGGCCAGCAGGGCGTCGAGCACGCGGGCCCGCTGGTTGATGCCGACCTCGACGCGGCTCCAATCGTCGGCGGCGATCACCAGCGGAATCGGATCGAGCACCCACGGCCGCTGGTCCCCCGCCTCGTCGTGGAGGTTGTAGGTGACGCCGTTGTCGCGGATCAGCTTGCGGGCCCGCTCCCAGCGATCGACCAGTTCCGCCGGCTGCCACGAGCCGAGTAGGTCCACGAGTGGCCGCCAGTGGTCGCGGGCCGCGCCGGTGGGGCCGCAGAGCTCGTCGTAGCATCCCGGCGGCGGGCGATAGCCCGCAAACGGATTCCCTGCGCAGGCGGTCGGGGGGCGGACGTCGAGTTGCGCAGGATTCATCGGGGCGGCCGGCTGGGGCTTGCAAGTCTACCCGTCCGAGCCGAGCACCGCCCGAATCCGTTCCCGCGTCACCGGTTCGATCACGCCCCGCTCGGTGACGATGCCGCGGACCAGCCGGGCCGGAGTGACGTCGAACGCCGGGTTGTAGGCCCGCGCCCCCTCCGGGGCCGCCGCCACGCCGAGCGGCCGCAACACCTCGGCGGCGGCACGCTCCTCGATCGGGATGTCGGCCCCGGTCTCGATCGCCAGGTCGAACGTGCTCGACGGGGCGGCCACGTAGAAGGGCACGTCGTGCGCCGCGGCGAGGACCGCCAGGGAGTAGGTGCCGATCTTGTTCGCCACGTCGCCGCAGGCCGTGATCCGGTCGGCCCCCACGATGCAGGCGGCGATCCGCCCGGTGCGGAGCAGATGGCCGGCCGCGGCATCGACGAGCACGGTCACCGGAATCCCGCGCTGCACGAGTTCCCAGGCGGTGAGGCGGGCTCCCTGAAAGAGCGGCCGCGTTTCGTCGGCAAACACCTCGATGCGCCGACCTTGATCCCACGCGGTCGTGATCACCGCGAGCGCGGTGCCGGCCCCGCCCGTGGCGAGGGCCCCGGTGTTGCAGTGCGTCAGCACGCCGCCGTCCGGCAGCAGCGGGGCGCCGTGCCGCCCGATGGCAGCGCAGAGCCGGGCGTCCTCGCCGTGGATCGCCCGGGCCTCGGCGAGGAGCGCCGTCGCGACCGTGGCCGCGTCGGCCGTGGCGGGAACCCGCTCCAGCACCGCCACCGTGCGCTCCACGGCCCAGCGGAGGTTCACGGCGGTCGGCCGCGCCGAGGCGAGTTGTTCGCCCCGCGCCAGGACGTGGGCCCGGGCCGCCTCGGGCGGCAGGCCGTCGCGGGCCGCTTCGGCCGCCGCCACCACGAGGCCGTAGGCGCCGGCGATCCCGATGGCGGGAGCCCCGCGAACGCGGAGCGACTGGATCGCCTCGACCACGGCATCGACGTCGCGACACGCGTGCCACGCCAGCACCGTGGGCAAGAGCGTCTGATCGAGCAGTTCCAGGTGGCCGGCGGCGTCGCCGTGCCAGCGCAGGGAGGCGGGGGCGGGGTTGTGCATGCGGGTGGTTCGTCGAATGACCTGCTGAAGCGGCGGGCGGCCCCGTTCGGCCTACCGGGGAAACCGGCCGCAGGGGAGCCCGAAGGCGGCGGCCACGGCGGGGTGGACGATGTCGCCTTCATACACGTTGACCGCCGACCGAATGGCGGCGCTCGAGGCGCCGGCCGCCGCCACGCCCCGGCCCGCGAGTTCGAGCACATACGGCAGCGTGGCGTTGCAGAGGGCGTAGGTGCTCGTCCGGCCCACGGCCCCCGGCATGTTGGTGACGCAGTAGTGCACCACGTCGTCCACGACGAACGTGGGCGACGCATGCGTGGTCGGACGGCTCGTGGCCACGCAGCCCCCCTGATCGATCGCCACGTCGATGATCACCGCCCCCGGCTTCATGAGCGCGAGGTCCTCGCGCTCGATCAGGTGCGGCGCCCGCGCGCCGGGAATCAGCACGCTCCCGATGACGAGGTCGGCCCGGCGGATCTGCTCGCGGATCGTGTGCCGGTCGGAGAAGAGGCAGTCGATGTTCGGCGGCGTGACGTCGTCGAGATACCGGAGCCGTTCGAGGCTCGTGTCGAGCAGCCCGACGCTGGCGCCGAACCCGGCCGCCACCTTGGCGGCGTTGGCGCCGACCGTGCCGGCCCCGAGCACCGTCACGTGCGCCGGGGCCACGCCCGGCACGCCGCCGAGGAGAATGCCGCGGCCCATCTGCGGCTTCTCCAGATACTTGGCCCCCTCCTGGATGCTCATCCGGCCGGCAACCTCGCTCATCGGGATCAGCAGGGGAAGCCTTCCTCGTTCGTCCCGCAGCGTCTCGTAGGCCACGGCGGTCGCGCCGGTGCGCGCGAAGCCCTCGAGCAGTTCGCGGTCGGCGGCGAAGTGGAAATAGGTGAACACCGTCTGGCCAGCGCGGATGAGCGCGAGTTCGGGCCGCTGCGGTTCCTTCACCTTGACGATCATGTCGGCCCGACCAAACACCTCCGCCGCGGCATCGACCAGCGTGGCGCCGCAGGCCGCATACGCCTCGTCCGGCAGGCCCGATCCAGTTCCCGCGCCCCGCTCCACGAGCACGGCATGCCCCGCGCGGACGAGTTCCTCCACCCCCACCGGCAGCAACGCGACGCGGTATTCGTCCCGCTTCGTCTCCTTGGGAATCCCGACGATCATGACACGGGCTCCCGCTTCACCGTGGGGAGCTTGAAGGCCGCCGGCTGCGAGACCGGGTAGCTGCCGTCCGCCTCGGGCTTCACCGGCGGCACCGAATCCCAGGACAGGTCGGCCGGCATCGTCCGGTCGTCGAACGCGAGCACGTCGTCATAGGTCAACTGCTTGCCGGAGTAGGTGGCATAGCGACCCATCACCGCGGTCAGGCTCGACGTCGCGCCGTACCAGGCGTCGTTGCGCGGCCTGTCGTTGCGGATCGCGTCGTGCAGTTCGTCGTGCTCGACCTGGTAGGGATCGCGCCCCTTGCCCTCGTACTTCCAGACCAGCTTGCCGTCGAGATCGGTGATCTGGGCGAACGCGGCGCGGGTCTTCACGATCCCCTTCGTGCCGCGGAATTCCTCCTCGATCCGGTTCTCGCCACCGGGAAACTGCCGGCAGCTGCTGAACACGGAGACATGGCCGGGATAGCCGAACGTCACGGCGTGGTGGTCGTAGATCTGGGTGGGCTGGGCGGCGTTGCGGTTCTGCAGCCCGCCGAGGCCGTACGCGGTCTGCGGCAGCCGGCCGAGAAACCAGTTGGCGATGTCGATGTTGTGGACGTGCTGCTCGACGATGTGATCGCCGGAAAGCCAGAGGAAGTGGGCCCAATTGAAGACCTGGTACTGCAGTTCGCTCGTGTCGGGCTTGCGGGCCCGCCACCAAGGCCGCTGGCTGTTCCAATAGATCTGCCCCGACTCGATCTCCCCGATCGCCCCGTCGCGGACGCGGGCCAGCGCCTGCCGGTACGAAACCTCGTACCGGCGCTGCAGGCCGACGACCACCTTGAGCTTGTTGGCATCCGCCTGCTTCGCCGCCTCGAGGCAGAGCCGGGCGCCGAAGGCGTCGATGCAGACCGGCTTCTCCATGAAGACGTGCTTGCCCGCCTTGACCGCGGCCTCGAAGTGGTAGGGGCGAAACGCCGGGGGGGCGGCGAGGATCACCAGGTCGCAGTGCTCGAGCAGCTTCCGATACCCGTCGAAGCCCTCGAACCGGCGATCCTCCGGGCAGTCGATTTTTTCGCGGAGCGATTTGTTCTCCTCGTCGGTCCGCTCTCCCCGCGGCTCGAAGAGCCGAAGCACCCGTTCGATGGGCGCCTTGGAGACGTCGGCGATCGCCGTGAGCTTCGCGTTGGAGCCGGGCACCGCGAGGGTCTGCATGACCGCGCCGGCGCCGCGGCCCCCGGCGCCGATCAGCCCCACCCGCAACACGTCGTTCGACGGCGTCTCGGCGTGGACGCCCCCCGCCCCGACGAGGGTCATCCCGATGCCTCCGGTCGTCGCGAGCGCCCGCCGCCGCGAGAACCGCGGCCCATTGCCCGCGGGGGAATCGTCCATGATGCAAGGCTCCCGATCGAGGGCGAACCGTCCCGGAACGGACGGCTCCCGAGAGCATAGCGTCTGGGCACCGGCCGGAACACGCCGCAGTTCGGCCGGCACGGTCGGGAGGCCGGCCCCCGGCCTCAGCGATCGAACAGCTTCTTGATCGCCCAGACGGTGGCGGCCCGACCGGCCCGCGCGATCGACCGGGTCAGCGGGATGCTCTTCGGGCAGACGGCCACGCAGTTCTGGGCGTTGCCGCACATCTGAATGCCCCCCTGGGCGGTCAGCGACTGCAGCCGCTCGTCGGCGATCATCTTGCCCGTCGGATGGGAGTTGAAGAGCATCGCCTGGCTGATGGCATGTGCGCCGACGAAGCCCTCGTCAAACGCCCCCTGCCGCCGCTTCGCGAAATCCTCGGCCGATTCGTCGTCGCGACGGACCACCTCGATCTTGGTGAACTGCGGGCAGGCCTCCAGGCAGCAGCCGCAGCTGATGCAGGTCGAGAGGGGATAGGCATCCTCCTGCTCCTCCGGCGAGATCCGCGGACCGGGGCCGTGATCGTACGACCCATCGACCGGCACCCACGCCTTGACCCGCTCGAGCGAGCGAAATAGCCGGCGCCGATCGACCACGAGATCGCGCACCACCGGAAACTTCGACATCGGCCGCAGCTCGATCTCCTCCTCCTCCTCGAGGAGCTTGTCCACGAGGGCCGAGCAGGCCATCCGCGTCCGACCGTTGATCAGCATCGTGCAGGAACCGCAGATCTCCTCCAGGCAGGAGCAGTCCCAGGCCACCGGGGGAACACGACGGCCGTCCTGCGACTTCGCCAGCGCCGCGATCTTTTGCAGCACGCTGATGACGTTCATGTTGGGCTCGTACGGAACCTCGAACCGCTCCCAGTAGGTCTCGCCGCCCGCCACGTCCTGGCGGAGCACACGCACCCTGACGCCGCGCGCCGGGCCGCCCTCGTGGCCGTTTCCGGCATGCGCGTCGCCACCATGACCGCTCGCATCGACTGCCTTGATCATCGTTTGCACTCCCGCTGCAATCCGTTTTCCGGTTCAGGATCCCGCCGCGACCGTCCGAGCCGCGCCGGCCTCCGCGGCCTGCCGCTCCTTCCACACCTCTTCGATCGCCTCGGCGCCGACGAGCCCGTAGAGCCGCGGCCGGGGCGTGATCAGCGAGGTATCAATATCCTGATAGCTGATCTGCGGGCTCCCGTCGGGGCCGCAGGCCGCGATCGTGGACTTCAGCCATTTCCGCGTGTTCTCCTCGAACCGGTCGCACCACTGCTCCGCCTCGCGCCGCTTGCCCACCGGATCGGTGGCCGCCAATCCAGGCATGGCGAAGTCGGGCTTGAAGTGGGCTCCGCGGCATTCATCCCGCATCAGCGCGCCCTTGAGGATCAGCTTGGCGATCGGGAACATGTCGCCGAGCGCCTTCGTGAAGACGACGTTCTGGTTCGTCCAGTTGCCGGTATCGGAGAGGGCGCACCGCCGCCACCGTTCCTCCATCCCGCAGACCTCGTCGTAGGCGGCGGCCAACTGCTCGTTCCGCCGCACCACCGTGGCAACACGGGTCATGAGATTGCCCAGTTCCTGATGCAGATCGTAGGGATTCTCGTTGCCCACCGTGCGGGCGAGGAGGGCGTGATGCCGTTCCTCCTCGCGGCGGATCGCCGCGTCGAACAGCCGCTGCTCGCCGGCGGCCTTCCCCGTCGCGCAGGCCGCCACCAGGCTCGGCGCTACGAAGAGCCCGCTGAAGATGCAGGAGAGGAGGGAGTTGGCGCCCAGCCGGTTGGCGCCGTGATACTGGTAGTCGCACTCGCCGATCGCGTAGAGGCCGGGGATGCTCGTCTGCTGGTTTCGCACCGAGCCCTCGACCAGCCCACCCGAACTGCTCCGCTCGTAATCGACCCACAGGCCGCCCATCGAGTAGTGGACGGCGGGGAAGATCTTCATCGGCATCGCCCGCGGATCGACCCCCTGGAACTTCTCGTAGATCTCCAGGATGCCCCCGAGCTTGCGGTCGAGCGTCTCGCGGGGGATGTGCGTGAGGTCGAGGTAGACGCAGAGGCGATCCTTCTCCACCGAGAGCCCGTCGGTGGTGCAGATGTCGAAGATCTCGCGGGTCGCGATGTCGCGCGGCACCAGGTTGCCGTACTTCGGATACCGATCCTCGAGGAAGTAGTAGCGATCGGCTTCCGGGATCTCGCGCGGATCGCGCGGATCCTGCGGCGTGCGCGGCACCCAGACGCGACCCCCCTCGCCCCGCGCGCTCTCGCTCATGAGGCGAAGCTTGTCGGCGCCGGGGATGGCCGTGGGGTGCACCTGGATGAACTCGCCGTTGCCGTACCAGGCGCCGGCCCGATAGGCGCGGCTCACCGCGCTGCCGGTGCAGACCATCGACATCGTCGAGCGGCCGTAGATCAGCCCGTTGCCGCCGGTCGCCAGCACCACCGCGTCGGCGGCAAACGCCCGGAACTGCATCGTGACGAGGTCCTGGCAGATCGCGCCGCGGCACCGCCCCGACTCGTCGACCACCGGCTCGAGAAAATCCCAGAACTCCCACTTCTTGACCTTGCCCTCCACCTCCCAGCGCCGCACCTGCTCGTCGAGGGCATAGAGCAGTTGCTGCCCGGTGGTGGCGCCGGCGAAGGCCGTCCGCTTGTAGAGCGTGCCGCCGAACCGCCGCTGGTCGCGGAAGCCTTCCGGCGTGCGGTTGAACGGCACGCCCAGCCGGTCCATCAGATCGACGATCCGCGGCCCCCAGTCGGCCATTTCCTTCACGGGAGGCTGGTGCTGGAGGAAGTCGCCGCCATAGACCGTGTCGTCGAAATGCTTCCACTCGTTGTCGCCCTGCTGCCGCGTGAGGGCGTTGACGCTGTTGATGCCGCCCTGCGCGCAGACGCTGTGCGACCGCTTCACCGGCACGAGGCTGACCAGATCGACCGCCACGCCGAGTTCGGCGAGCCGCATCGTGGCCGCGAGACCGGCCAGACCGCCGCCGACGACCATAACCCTCGGTTGCGCCATGATTTCAGTTTCCTTCCTGCGACACGGGTTCCGGCGCCGAGACCGGTCGAACCGCCGCGGCCGCGCCGCGCTGCACGGCCGGCGGCAGCGTCGCCGGTGCGTGCCCCGGCTCTCCCTCGAGCAGCCGCTTCACGTCGTCCATCCGCTTCTCGACCGCCCGCGCCTGATCGACATCGAGGCTCCGCATGCCCCCCAGGGCACCCAGGCCCGCGGCCGCGAGCCCCACTCCCACCACGATGCTGACGATGTTGGCCCGCCGCATCGCCGCCGGACTCGTCCACAGCCCCCAGGTGATGCCCAGCGTCCAGAGACCGTTCGCGAAATGAAACACGGTGGCCAGCACGCCGATGGCGTACAGGATCGCCACCAGCGGCGACTGGAGGGCGGAGGCGGCCGAACTGGCGGCGTGATGCGGATCGAACTTGCCGCCGCCGAGCGGCGCTCCCATCCAGTGCAGTTGGATGATGTGACCGATGATGAACGCGAAGGCGATCATGCCGGTCGCCCGCTGGAGCGTGTAGCGGACGTTGCCGACATACGGATAGGAGCCGACGTTCGGCAGCCCGTTGGCGATGATCATGAAGCCAACCGACGCGTGAAACAGCATCGGCAGGAAGATGAACAGCCATTCGATCGGCACGAGGAGCGGGCCCAGGGAGTGGATCAGGTCCACCCGCGACTGAAACGCCCCCGGCCCAGCGAGCACCGACGCATTCGTCAGCAGGTGGACCACCAGGAACGCGCCGACCGGCACGAGTCCCGACAGGGAGAACAACCGGTAGATGAGGAACTGGTTCCGGGTGAGAAACGACGGGGCCGACTCGCTCACAAACTGCCTCGCGATCGTGAATCGTGTCAGGTGTCCGACGGACGGGGGACGCCTGCACTCCCGAGGGAGTATAGGAATGTGGCCGACGCCGACAACGCCGCGCGGCCATTTGGCGGGGACGACGCCCGAATTTATACTTCGTTCCCGACGACCCGTCGGTTCAAGGAGGGCGGTTGGTGTCGGAGAACGAGGGCGATTCATCCGCTGCGAATGCGGCCCGGAAGCGGGACCGCGAGATCGTCGAGTACCTGCCCGACGGCATCGCGGTGCTCGATGCGACGGGACGGATTCTCTGGGCGAACCCGCGGCTGGCTGGCTGGTGCGCCTGCGGCGGCGATCCCGTGGGCCACAACTTCTTCGACGCCCTCGGCATGGCGGCGGCCGACGCCGACCGGCTCCGCGACGCGCTCGCCGCCGGTCGGGCCCTGAGCGCCACGCTGCGGACGGGATCCAACCAATACTTCGACGTCCAGGCATCGGCCGCCTACCCGGCCGCGTCGGCTGCCGGCGACCACGTCGTGGCGGCCGTCCGCGACGTCACCCTCACCATTCTCGAACAGCAGAAGCGTGCCGCCATCCACGCGGCGGGGCAGAAGCTCGCCGACCTGTCGCCCGCCGAACTCGCCGACATGACGGTCGATGAGCGCATCGAACTGCTCAAGAGCAACATCCTTCATTACTCGAAGGATCTACTGCAGTTCGACGTGGTCGAGATTCGGCTGCTCGACGCGCAGACCGGCCGCCTCGAGCCCCTGCTCGCCGAAGGGATGCAACCGGAGGCCGAGGCGCGGATTCTCTTCGCCCGGCCGGAGCACAACGGCGTCACGGGCTTCGTCGCCGCGACGGGCCGCAGTTACTGGTGCAGCGACACCACCAAGGATCCGCTCTACCTCGAGGGCTGCAAGGGCGCGAAGAGCTCGCTCACCGTCCCCCTCATGCTCCACGACCAGGTGATCGGCACGTTCAACGTCGAGAGCCCGGAGCCGGGCGGTTTCACCGAGACCGACCTGCAGTTCCTGGAAATTTTCTCGCGGGACGTGGCCGCGGCGCTCAACACGCTCGAATTGCTCGTCGCCGAGAAGGCTTCGACCGCCGCGGAGAGCATCGAGGCGATCCACGGGGCGGTGGCCCTCCCCGTGGACGACATTCTCAACGACGCCGTGAGCGTGATGGAGCGGTACATCGGCCACGATGCCGACGTCGTCGAGCGGCTGCAGCGGATCCTGCGCAACGCCCGCGACATCAAGCAGGTGATCCAGCGGGTCGGCGAGAAGATGGCCCCCAGTTCGGCCCACGCGCAGCGCCGGCAGGGCGAGCGGCGGCGGGCGCTGGTCGGCCGCCGCGTGCTCGTCGTCGATTCCGACGAGCAGGTCCGGGCGGCGGCCCACGCCCTCCTGGAGCGATCCGGGTGCACGGTCGAGACCGCGCGGGACGGCGCCGAGGCCGCTTCGATGGTCCGCGCCGTGGGCAGCGACGCCTACGACGTCATCATCTCCGACATCCGGCTGCCCGACATGAGCGGCTACCAACTGCTGCTGAAACTGCAGGAACGGCTCGACGTCGTCCCGCTCGTGCTGATGACCGGCTTCGGCTACGACCCCGGCCACTCGATCGTGAAGGCCCGGCAGGCGGGCGTCGATCTCGTGCTCTTCAAGCCGTTTCGCGTCGATCAGCTGCTCGACACCGTCGAGAAGGTGGTCGTCCGGCGCCACGGCGCCGCCGAGCCCTCCGCCCCCGGCGCCGCCCGCTCCACGGCCCACCCCTGACGCTCGGGCGGTCCCCGCCCTCCCGATCGCGGATCGCGTCCCGGCCGTTTTCGCCGGCAAACTGGGCTGTTTACCCGCGACGGACATGGCCTTGACCCATGGCGGCGTCCGGCGGTACTTCTCCCGCCCAACAGGAAGGTTTTCCGCGAAGGGCTGCGCACCATGGCAATCACTTTCTCCCGTTTGAACGCGTGTCGAACCGGCAGGACGGGCATGCGGCTCGCCCCGGCTGGCTTCACGTGCCTGACGGCGGGCCTTCTCTGCGGTGCGATCGGCGCCCGTGCCGAGGATCTGCCGGCCCCGGGCAGCCCGGCCGACGAGGCCGCCGCGGCCAAGCGGGTGATCGAAGAGGCCATCAGCCGCGCGGCCCAGCAGCAGCCGCCCCGGCCTGGCACCGCCACCCCGCCCGCCGCCGACGTGGCGCCCGACATCGTGCTTGCGGGCATCTCGGCGGAGGTGGCCGCGAAGCAGCTCGAAGCCAAGCGGCTCGCCCAGAAATCGCCGGGCGACGCCCTGGCCCTGCTCGACGCCACGGCCGCGAACGTGGAGTCGCAACCGATCCCGGTGGACAAGAAGGAGCAGTTGCTGCGCCGCATCGAGCGGGCCCGCCGCGACATCGAGGAATCGTCCGGCAAGCGCCGGGCGGAGCTGGCCCTGGAGCGCCGCAGCGCCGAGGTGGAGGGGCAGATCGACCGCGAACGCGCCAAGCGGGTCGAGGTGGACCAGCGGATCGCGATGCTCGTCGAGGAATACAACACGCTCATCGACCAGCGGCGGTTCGCCGAGGCCGAGGCGGTGGCCAAGAAGGCGGGGCAACTGGCGCCCGACAACGCCGTGGTCCGGCAGCTTCTGGCGCAGAGCCGGACGATCCGCCGGATCGAGACGCAGCGGACGATCGCCGGCGATCAGCAGGATTCGTTCCTCGACGTCGCCGAGGACATCGACCGCTCGGCCACGCCCTTCGCTGGCCCGATCGCCTTTCCCGAGACGAAGGACTGGCAGGACCTGACGAAGAACCGTTCGCGGCTCCAGGCGGAAGGCAAGTCGCGGGCCACGCCGGCGGAAATGGCGATCCACCGCAAGCTCGAGACGAAGGTGCGGCCGCAGTTCCGCAACCAGCCTCTCGCCGCCGTGCTCGACGCGCTCGCCAAGCAGGCCGACGTGCCGATCCATCTCGACATGGTCGGCCTCGAGCAGGAAGCGGTCACCAGCGACACGCCGGTGACGCTGGCCCTCGACACGCAGCAGATCTCGCTCAAGAGCGCCCTCAAGCTCCTGCTCGAACCGCTCCAGCTGCGGCACGTCGTCCAGGACGAGGTCCTGAAGGTGACGAGCCCGCGACTGGTGAAGGGCGTGGTCTACAGCGTGACCTACCAGGTCGGCGACCTCGTCAAGCCGATCCCGAACTTCACGTCGGACGGTCTGGGCATCGAAGGGGCGCTGAGCAAGGGCTATTCGCAGGCCCTGCGCAACTCGCTCAACGTGCAGGTGGAGCCGCCGACCGACGCGCTCAACCGGGCGGCCCGGTCGTCTCCGGCCCCGGTCGATGCGGCCTCGCTGGCCCAGATTCAGGGGCGGGGCACCGGCCCCACGACCGGCGTCATGCCGTCGGTGCCCTTCGGCCCGCCCGCCACCGGCGGCGGGCAGGCGGATTTCCAGTCGCTCATCGACCTGATCACCAACACGGTCGGCGGTCCGGGGGCGTGGCAGGAAGCCGGCGGCAACGGGGCGATCCGCCCGTTCGACACGAACCTCAGCATCGTGGTCAGCCAGACGCAGGAGGTGCACGAGGAGATCGCCGACCTGCTCGACCAGCTCCGCCGGCTTCAGGACCTGCAGGTGACCATCGAGGTGCGGTTCATCTCGCTCAACGACACGTTCTTCGAGCGGATCGGCGTGGACTTCGACTTCAACATCCAGACGGGCGTCAACCAGCCGCTCAACATGACGGCCGTGCCGACGACCTCGAACGGCTCCAACTCGCCCTTCCTCTACGGCATTCAGGCCAATCCGGGGGGCCGCTCCCAGACGATCGGCCTCGACAACAGCGGCAATCCGGGCGTCGCCCTCGGCCCCAACGCGATCCAGCCGGCCGCAAACCCGAACGGCCCGCAGGGCCCGCAGTACGGCAACGCCATCAACAACGGCGGAAATTTCTTCTCGATCCCGTTCCGGCAGAACAGCTTCGGCGCGGCGACGGTGCCGCAGCTGCCCGGCCTGCCGAACGTCGCCACGTCGGCCGCCGACTTCGGCTTCGCGATCCTCAGCGACATCGAGGCCTACTTCCTCATCCAGGCCGCCCAGGGCAACACGCGGTCGAACGTGCTCCAGGCCCCGAAGGTCACGCTCTTCAACGGCCAAAACGCCTTCGTCTCCGACACGCGACAGCGACCCTTCGTGACGTCGGTGATTCCCGTCGTCGGCGATTTCTCCGCCGCCCAGCAGCCGGTGATCACGGTCCTCAACGAGGGCACCGCCGTGAACGTCGAGGCCGTCGTCTCGAACGACCGCCGCTTCGTGCGGCTCACGCTGGTCCCCTTCTTCTCGCAGATCGGCCGGATCGAGGAGTTCCAGTTCGAGGGCTCGCGCTCGACGAAGGCGAAGAGCAGCGACGAGAAGTCGGGGGCCGACGTGAAGCTCCCGGGCGCCAGCGGCCTCTTGGGCGTCACCAACGGGGTGGCCTCGACGGGCGAGGTGGAACAGCAGTCGAACGGCACGACGCTCCAGCTGCCGGAGTTTCTCTTCACGACCGTCACGACGACGGTCAGCGTGCCGGACGGCGGCACCGTGCTCCTCGGCGGCATCAAGAGGCTCCGCGAGGGCCGCAACGAATTCGGCGTGCCGATCCTCTCGAAGATCCCCTACATCAACCGCCTCTTCAAGAACGTCGGCCTTGGCCGGACGACCGACAGCCTCATGCTGATGGTGACGCCCCGGATCATCATCCAGGAGGAAGAGGAAGAGAAACTGGTCGGCGAGAACCGTCCGTGACGCTCCGGAGCGGCGCACGCCCATGACCAGACTCTGCATCGTCGCCGGCGCGGTCCTCGCTGGCATCGCCGTGGCGGCCGGAGCGTTCGGAGCCCACGGGCTCCGAACCTTTCTCGAGGCCCGCCAACAGGCCGGCAACTGGGAGACGGCGGCCCGCTACGCCCTCGTGCATGCGTTGGCGTTGGTCGTCGTCGGCGCGGTCGCCGCCCTTCCGCAGGCGGCGGCCACGCAGCGGGTTCTCGCCGCCGCCGCGGTCTGCTTCCTGGCGGGCGTGGCCATCTTCAGCGGCTGCCTGGCCGCCCTGGCGCTCTCGGGCGTCAAGGTGCTCGGCGCCGTCGTCCCGGTGGGCGGCCTGCTGCTGATCGCCGGCTGGGTGCTGCTCGCCTGCGCCGGCTGGCGCATGGGCCGCTGACGCCAGCGTTCAGCGATCGCCGGCGGCCGCCTCGACTTCCGCCTGACCGTCCCGCTGCGAGGCGGCGTTCTCGACCTCGCTGGCCTCGGCCTCCATCCGTTCGTCCCGCTGGGCGGCGGCGTTCTCCGGTTCGGCCGCGGCCGCCTCGACCCGCTCCGCGGTGGAGCCGTCCGGAACCGCGGTTTCGACCGGCCTGCCCGGGGGCAACGGCTCGGCCGGCGTGGGACGGTCGCCGTTCTCGAACGGGTTGGCGCCGTCGGTGGCTTCGGGCGGCAGGCCCGCGGGCCGACGGCGGCGCAGCACGTTTTCCTGCAGGTCGTCGATCTCTGAGTAGCGACGGCGGTCGGCCTCGCGCTGTCTCGCGAGGAGGGCGACGCGGGCCCGCGTGCGGTGCCGCTCCAGCCGCAGCCGATCCGGGCCCTGCACCCGCTCCAGCGACCGTGCCACGGGCCAGGCGCCCATGCCCTCCGATTCCCGGGTGGCGCCCGCGGTGAAATCGGCCTCGGCCTCGTCGCTGCGCCCGAGCCGCAACGCCGCCAGCCCGCGGAAGTAATAGGCCCGCGGATCCATCGTGCCCGCCTCGATCGCGTTGGTCAGATCCTCGTAGGCGCGGTCGTAATCGCCCGCGAAGTAGCCGTGCACGCCGGATCCATACGCCGCCGCGAGCGGCAGGCTTTCGATCGTGGACTGCGCCGCCGCCGGCGACGCTCCGGCCCAGGCCAGGGCGGCCCAGGCGACCGCGGCCGCAGTCTGCGTCGTAAACCCGTCGTGCCACCGCGCCTGACGACCCATGCGAATGCTCCCCACAGATGATGCTCCGCGCCGCTGCCCCTATTGATCCGTGAAACCAGTCGTCGCCGCCAGTCGCGGCGCGAGACCGGCACCCCCTTTTCCCTATCGGACGATTCAGCGGACCGGGCCTCCCGCGCCCCGCCTCGCCCGAACAACTGGCACCACCGGACGATCACCGGGGCCGCAAGGTCAGCCCATCCCCATTCATCCACCGGGCGCGGGCGTGCCGCCGAAAGGCCTCCTCGTCGAGAAACACCGCCGCCCGCACGAGCTGCATCATCAGCGGTTGCACCGGCCAGCCGAACGCCGCGAGCAGCCGGTCGAACGCCTCGGCCGGGCAGCCCCCCTTCAGATCGACGAGGAGGACGCGACCGTCCTTCTCGAAGGCGTTGCCATCCACCTGCCACGACACGGACTCGCGCGGGCTGGTCCAGACGAACGAGCCGTCGGGCTCGACGTACATCCGCTCGAGCGCGGCGAGGCGGGCGAGCGCCTCGTCGAACCCGGCCGCCATCGGGATCGAGAGCGTGGCGTGCGGCACGGCCAGCACCGGCCAGGTGCCCCAGGCATCCGTGTGGCTGCCCGCCACGATCGCCGCCTCGGGGCGGGCATGCAGCGTGATGTCGAATGCGTAGGAGTCTCGCTCGTCCATCGACCGTTCGCCTCCGGCCGGGGCTCACGCCCCGGCGACGCTGTCCCGCACCCACGCCGCATAGCGCTGCGTCGTCAGCGGATGCGAAACGAGCAGTTCGGGATTCTCGTAGGGATGTGCCGCCAAGATCGCCTCGATGCAGCGGTCGGCCGCGGCGGCGGTGGTCTTGATCGTGCACCGCCACTCGGCGGCGGTCTCGACCGCGCCACGCCACCGATAGGTGCTCCCCACCGGGCCTTCCACCTGAACGCAGGCGGCGAGCCGGCCGGCCACGATGCGATCCGCGCAGGCATCGGCCGCCGCGCGCGAGTCGAACGTCGTCCGGATCTCGACGATCGCCACATCCGCGCCGCCGTGCCCCGCCGCTCGTTCGCTCATGCAAGATCGCTCACGCCGCTTCGACGACCCCGTCCGCGGAAGGCCGGTATCCCGCGGGAATGCAGACCGCGGCCGCGTCGTCCGCGGCGTTCCGCATCCAGTGCCAGCCTAGCGAGTCGCCGCGGCGAAGAAAGATGGCGTGCGTCGGTCCGGCGTGGAGGCCGGCGGCGATCCCGACGCAGGCGACGTCGATCGGCAGGCGGGAACGCACCGCGACGTCGGCGGCCGGGGGGCACCCGAGGCAGACGATCCGGCGGCACGCCGCTGCCGCCGCGGGGGCCGACGGATGCCCGAGGATGTCGAGCCGCGTCTGGTCGTCGATGCCCTCCTCGGCCCATGGCTCGCCGCACGCGACCGGCCCGTCGGCCAGGCGTTCGACGAGTTCCCGGTCGCGGCCCGACAGCGGCGGCCGCCGCCCGTCCGTCGCGGCGCGGTCGAGCCACGCGGCCAGGGCATCGAGCGGGTCGAATTCGACGCCGCACGAGGGAGCCGTCCGGCGGGCCTCGCGCCACCAGGCGGCCACCGCCCGCCGCCACAGCCCGACCACCATCTCGGCCTCGTCTGCCGCGACCGGCATCCCGGACCGGGCCGAGGCGAGCCATCTCCCGAGGACGTGCGGCGCGTCGAGCGGACGACACGCCGCCAGCGCCGCGACGAGGCTCTGGCGGGCCCGCGGGGCATGCGGATCCCGCGGCAGCGCCGCACCGAATCGGGCCACGAGATCGACCGCGAGGCTCTCCCCCAGCGTCGGCTGCCGATCGCGGGCCGCGACCTCACCCGCCACGAACGTCCCGGTCACGCAGAGCGGATCCGATTCGGCCCCATGCCGCACGCTTACGGCGCCGGCGGACCACGTCTCGCCGACGGCGAAGCCGCTCCGGCCGGCCGCTTCCGCGGCAGCGGCCAGCCAGCGATCGCGGTCCCCGGCGAGGAGCGTCACGGCGACGGGAATCCGCACCTCCGCGGCCAGCACGGGCCGCCCCCTGCGATCAGCGGACGGCACCGCAAGGCCGCCGCGGGCCCAGCGCTTGAGTCCCGAGAGCAGGAGAAACCCGCCGCGTGCCGCCGCGCGCATCACCCGCTCGCGGGCGGCCCGCACCCGGGCACCGCCGTGCCAGGGACGCACCGCCGCGGTCCATGCCGTGCTCGTCAGCCAGTCGAACGTGTCGCCGGCGAGGACCACGTCGATCCGCTCGATCGGCCGGTAGCGGCCGTCCTCCCGGAAGCCCGCGCGGATCGCGGCGCGATGCACGGCGGCGAGCCATTCGGCCTGCCTACGCCGCGGCGGCGACACGATCGTGCCGTCGGCAAGAGCCCAGTTGGCGGTGGCGACGAGCATCGGATTCTCCCGATGTCTCATCGGCCGCCGCTCGCCCGGCCGCGCGGGACTGGGTGGAAAAAGCGGGTCGTGACGGCTGGTTGAACCCGTCGGCCCGGCGCTTCCCCGGCGTCACCTCGCCCCGCCGGCCGTGGCCGCCAGGGAGCCTGCGTCACGGACCGAAGAATTCGGTCTGGCAGGAACGGTCGAGTCGGCCGTCGAGGTTGGCCCCCGACACCGTCGCCCCGGCGGTCGCCTTCCCGCCCTCCGGCATTTTGTAGGTGATCTCGAACGATTGCTGCCGCCCGCCCGGCACATCGATCGGGTCGAACATCACGCGGCCGTCATCGACCCGCACCCGGGCATCGCCCACCAACCGTGCCCCGCGGGGCAGATCGACGACGAGGTTGAGCGGGCCGGTAGGCATGCTGCCGTCGTTGCTGACGGTGCACACGAGGGTGGTGGCGTCGCCAATCCGCACCGGATCGTCGAGGTCGGCGAGCGAGAGCCGCAGGCCCGCCTCCGACGGGGTCCGCAGCCGCGGCCGGGGCGTGGTGGAGCGAATCTGGGCGCACTCCTGGTCGGCGATCGGGCCGGATCCCGTCAGGCTCAGTTCCGCGCGCACGCACGCCCGCGTCGGCGGCGAATCGCTGTAGGCATTGGAGGGCGCCAACGCCTGCAGATTGATCTGCCGCTTTTCCATGCCGCCCGGCTGGATCGCCGGCAGGTTCCACGACACCCTCGACGACGCCAGGCTGTAGCCCTCCGACGCCTCGCGCGGCGTGAACCCGTCGTCCCAGGAGAAGTCGAGAATGCCGGGGGCGGAGGGAGCGTTGCCCGTGTTGCGGATGGTCGCCACATATTCGGTCACGCCGCCCGATGCGGCATCGATCGGACCGGTGAGATCGAGCGCGATGGCCGGCGCCGCCGGCGCGGCCAGCGGGATCGTCGCCGTGCTGGCCGTCGCAGCCGGCAGGGCCACGGCGGGCGGCACGGCCGCGGCGAGGGGGACGGTCGCGGGAGGCGCGACGACCGGCGCAGGCGTCGTCACGGGTGCCGGCGCCACGATCGGCGCGGGCGCGACC